>CAZQKE010000135.1:0-118261 GCA_964593865.1 uncultured Anaerolineaceae bacterium
CGCCGTTGGAGCCGACCTGACCTGGTTGGCCGTGGTGGGGGTGATCAACAGCGTCGTTTCGGCCTACTACTACCTGCGGGTGGTGGCCGTCCTGTGGTTGGGTGAGGGGGTAGATGCCGCCGCACAGGACCGCCCTCCGGCCCCTGCCCTGCAGGCAGCCGTGGGGCTGGCGGCAGCGGCGACGGTCCTCCTGGGGGTTTGGCCCCGGCCGCTGTTGGAACTGGCCCGATGCGCGGCGGCGGCCCTATTCGGCGGTTAGGTCAGAAGCTCCACCGCCAGCCGCGCGTAAACCCTGGCGGCATCCACCACATCGTTGAGGCGTACCTGCTCCTCCAGCGTGTGGGCGTAGCGTTCTTCTCCAGGCCCGAATCCCACGGTTGGGATGTTTGCCACCCCGGCGGTGTAGGCCCCGTCGGTCGAAAAGGCCCAGCGGCCAAGCTTGGGCCGGTAGCCCAACGTCTCGCGCACGCTGCGCACCAGGGCCTGCACCAGGGGGTGATCTTCGGGCATGACCCAAGCAGGGAAAGAGTTGCGGGCTTGGACCGCATAGCCGGTGTAGCTTCGGGCGCGATACCGGGTCACCCGCACGTCGGCTTCTACCTCTTCGGTGCTGATGATGTGCTGGACCTCGGCCAACGCTTTGCTCTCCGTTTCCCCCAGTGTCAGACGCCGGTCAATGTAGAAGCTGCAACAATCGGGCACGGCGTTGCGGCTGGCGGCCCGACTTTCTATCTCGGTAACGGCGAGCGAACCCTGTCCCAGGAAAGGATCGCTGACCAAGCGGGCGGTGAGCAGCTCCAGGCCGAAGATGAGTCGGGCTGCGTTATGGATGGCATTCTCCCCCAAATGGGGAGAAGAAGCGTGGGCCGCCTGCCCCCGCACTTGTACCTGCATCTCCAACCGCCCCCGATGCCCCAGGCGCACTTGGAGGTCGCTCGGTTCGGCCAAAAGGACAAAATCGGGGCGAAGGCCCTCTTCTTCAATCAGAACCCGCATGGCCAACCCCTCGCACGGCTCTTCCTGGACCACGCCTACCACATACAGGTCCCCTTTTAGTTCAATGCCTGCTTCCAGGAGGGCCTTGACGCTGTAGACCATAGCGGCCAGCCCGCCCTTCATGTCACACGCACCGCGCCCATAGAGAATGCCGTTTTCAATAACCGCGCCGTAGGGGGGATGGGGCCATCGGTCCACGTCACCCACATCCACCGTGTCCATGTGGCCGTTTAGGAGCAGCTTGGGACCGCGCCCTGCCCCGATCCGCCCGATGACGTTGCCGATGCGGTCGGTATACACCTCGCTAAAACCCACACGTTTCATCTCTTGGGCCAGACGTTCGGCCACTGCCCCTTCCTGGGTAGATAGGCTGGGGATACGCACCAGGTCTTGCAGAAAGGTTGCCAAAGCCGTGGCTTGGTCGGCCGGGAAAGCGATCTTCACCTGAATTCCTCCGTGTGTGATGATTGCCCGGTTATTGTACGTCAAGGCAGGTTGGATGTCAAACACTACCTACCCCGATACGTCCGCGCTTTGCCAGGATTGCAGAGAGGTGGTATACTGGGCCGCGTTTGCTCGCATGGGAGGCTGTTGTGTCGTTACTGGGTTTGGTCTATCTCGTCGCTGCGCTGTTGGTGGCCTTGTACGGGGGGAATGCCTTGTTGCTGGCTTTCCTCCACCTGCGTCGCCGGTCCGAGCGTCCACCACAGCCTGCAGAGCCGGACACCTGGCCGATGGTGACGGTGCAATTGCCGGTCTACAACGAACTGTACGTGGTCAAGCGGGTGATCGACGCCGTGGCCCGTCTGGATTATCCCCGCGAAAAGTTGCAGATCCAGGTGTTGGATGATTCCACCGACGAAACGACGCGCTTGGCCGCGTCGCGGGTAGCCTACTACCGGGCGCGGGGGCTGAACATTGTGCTGCTACATCGTGCGGACCGCCGTGGCTTCAAAGCCGGGGCACTGACCGGGGGGCTGACCACGGCCCAGGGGGAATTCATCGCCCTCTTTGACGCCGACTTTGTCCCGCCGCCCGACTTTTTACGCCGCACCATCCCCCATCTGGTGCAGAATCCGCGTCTGGCCTTTGTGCAAACCCGCTGGGGCTACCTGAACGCCGACTACTCGGCCCTGGCCCGCGCCCAGACCATCGCCCTGGACGGCCACTTTGTGGTGGAGCATCTTGCCCGCAATCGCAACGGCCTGCTGATGAACTTCAACGGCACGGCGGGCGTTTGGCGGCGGGAGGCCATCGAAGCGGCGGGCGGTTGGCAGAGCGATACCTTGACCGAGGACGTGGACCTGAGCTTCCGTGCCCAGTTGGCGGGGTGGCAGGCCCTTTACCTACCCGATGTGGAATGTCCTGCCGAGCTGCCGCCCCAGGTTGCGGCCTTCAAACGGCAGCAGGGCCGCTGGGCTGCCGGTGCAGCCCAGTGCCTCTTCAAACTGGCCGGGGAGATTTTACGGGGTGGCTCGGCTTCCATCCCCTGGCCTGCCCGGTTGGAAGGGCTACTGCACCTGGGGGTTTGGATCGCCCATCCTATGTCGCTCCTTTTGCTCCTGCTGACTCTGCCCATGCTCCTGGGGCGCATCCCTTTGGCCTTCAACCTGACCATCTTCTGGCTTATGGCCCTGGGGCCGATCTTTGCCTACGCCGTTTCCCAACGCTATCTCTATGCCGATTGGAAACGGCGGATGTTGCACATGCCGACTTTGGCCATGCTGGGTATCGGTCTGGCCCTCTCAAACACCTGGGCCATCGCCCGCGGCCTGTTGACGCGGAACCGGGCTTTCCAGCGGACACCCAAGTTCCGCATTGAGCGGCGGGGCGACCGCTGGCTGGGCAACCGTTATGCCTTGCCCTTTGAATGGATCACCTTGCCGGAGCTGGGGCTGGCCGCCTATGCTTTGGCAACCGCCGGAATCGCCCTTGCCCAGGGCAACTATTTCGCCGTGCCTTTCCTATTGCTTTATGCGGGCGGCTATGGTTACATCGGCTTCCACGGCCTGCGCGACGGCCTGATCGCCCACCTGGCGCCCCGCCGCATCACCCATCCCCCTGTGGCCGCCGAAAGGACCGGGCCGTAACCGTTTTGTCTCCGGGCCGCGCCCTGTGGTATAATGGGCGAGGAGGCCAAATCATCATGCCTTACGACGTATACGATCTGAACCCGGCGGACTATGCCACCGTCGGCTCCGTCGGTGAGCCGGGCAAACGGACGTTCTACATCCAGGCCCGTAAAGGGCAGCGACAGATCACCCTGCGTTGCGAAAAAGCACATCTGGTCCTCCTCATCGCCGGCATTGAGCAGATCTTGCTGATTGTAGCCGAAGGGGACCTGGACACCATCCCCGATCCCGACCCCGTTTTAGAAACGGGCATGGCCTTGGAACTCCCCCTGGACCCCGTTTTCCACGTAGGCCAGATCAACCTGGGGTATGACCCGGTTACAGAGCGGTTGGTCCTCATCTTTTACGAGCTGCTGGACGAAGAAAGCAAAGCCCTCCCCTCCGTAGCCCGCTTTTGGATCACCCTGCCCCAAGCCCGCGCTTTGGCCATCCGCTGCAAAGAGGTGGTCGAAGCCGGGCGGCCCATCTGCGTCATGTGCGGTGAGCCGATAGACCCCGATGGGCATTTTTGTCCCCGCAAAAACGGGCACAAAACGTAACCAAAAGGGAAGGTAGCCATGAGCGACGTGCGTTACGAACCGTCCGCTTGGTCCCTGGATGACCTATTGCCTGCGCCCCACGGTCCGGAACTGGACCGCATCCTGGCCGACTTGGAAACAACCGTTGCCGAGTTGGAAGCCAACCGCGATTACCTCTCCCCCGATATACCGGCCGACCGATTCGTACATCTGGTGGAGCTGATGGAGCGAATCGCCACGCTGAGCGCACCGCTCGCCTCTTACGGTCGGCTGTGGTTTTCCGGCGATACCCAGAACCAGGATGCTTTGGCCTTCCGCGGGAGGATGGAAAAACTGCTGGCCGAGATCAAGAACCGCGTCCTGTTCTTTGACCTGTGGTGGAAAGGGTTGGACGACGGCCCTGCGGAGCGGTTGTTGGCGGTTGTCAACGACGATCTCCGCTATTACCTGGAATCGCAAAGGCGGTTCAGGCCCCACACCCTTTCCGAAGCGGAAGAAAAGGTCATCAACATCAAGGACATCAACGGCGTTCACGCCCTGCGAACCCTTTACGACATGATCACCAACGGCTACACCTTTGAGATGGAGGTGGAGGGGGAGATCAAGCATCTGACCCGCAGCGAAATAACGGCCTACATCTACAGCCCTTCCCCCGACCTGCGGGCCGCCGCTTACCGGAGCATGTACCGAGTCTACGGCGGGCAAGCTCCCATCCTGGGCCAGATCTACCAGCACATCGTGCGCGATTGGGCCGGCGAGAACCTGGTTTTGCGCCGCTTCGCCTCCCCCATTGCCGTCCGCAACCTGGCGAACGACATCCCCGACCACGTGGTAGACACCCTCTTGACCGTCTGTCGGGAAAACACCCCCCTGTTCCGGCGGTATTTCCGGCTCAAGGCCGGCTGGTTGGGGATGGACAAACTGCGCCGCTATGACATCTACGCTCCCGTGGGCGGATCGGATCCCAAGTACACCTTTGACGAAGCGGTGCACATGACCCTGGACAGCCTGAACGACTTTGCTCCCATCCTGGCCGACCACGCCCGCCGCGTCCTTGATGAGAACCACTTGGATTCCGAAATCCGCCCTCGCAAGGAAAGCGGGGCCTTTTGCGCCAGCGTCTTGCCCGGTCTGACCCCTTGGGTGCTCGTCAACTTTACCGGCCAAGCCCGCGACGTGGCAACATTGGCCCATGAGTTAGGCCATGCCGTCCATTCTATGATGGCCCAAGAACATTCGCCGTTGACCTTCCATGCCTCTTTGCCTTTGGCCGAAACGGCATCGGTGTTCTCCGAGATGCTGCTCATGGAGCGGCTGCTGAACACCGAACAGGACCGGGCAGTGCGGCGCAGCATCCTGACCCGCTTTGTGGACAATGCTTATGCCACCGTTCAACGTCAGGCATTCTTTGTCCTTTTTGAGCGTGTTGCCCACCGGATGATTGAATCCGGCGCGACCACCGACGATCTGGCCGAACACTACTTCGCAAACCTGCAAGAGCAGTTCGGTGATGCCCTGGAGCTGAACGACGAATTCCGCTGGGAATGGACCTCCATCCCACACATCTACCACGTTCCCTTCTACTGCTACGCCTACGCCTTTGGGCAACTGTTGGTGCTGGCCCTGTTCCGGCGATACAAAGAGGAAGAAAAGACCTTCATCCCCCGTTACCTGAACATCCTTTCCTACGGTGGTTCGGCCGGCCCGGCCCACATCCTCGGCGAAGCCGGATTTGACATGGCCGACCCCGCGTTTTGGCAGGGGGGATTTGACATGATCGCGGAAATGATCGCTCGGCTGGAAGAACCGTCCGCCGACTAATGCGACCCACGCCCGGCCCACCGGAGCGTAGACCGCTGTGTCCGTTCGGTTTGGCATCTGCCTTTGAGCATGTTATAATCCGGCTATGAGTGAGCAAACGACAAACACGGTTCGCCTGCACGCGATCATCCATGGGCGAGTCCAGGGGGTGAGCTTCCGTTACTACACCCGGCGCCGGGCCGGGGAACTGGGCTTGAAGGGCTATGTGCGCAACCTGTGGGACGGCACGGTGGAGGTCGTGGCCGAAGGTCCACGGCCCGCCGTGGACCGTTTGCTTGCCTTCCTGCACAAAGGCCCCCCGGCGGCCTTTGTGACCCAAGTGGACGTCCGCTGGGCCGCCCCGACGGGGGAATTCAGCAGCTTTGAGGTGCGTTACTAAATGCGCCGCAACCCTGAGCGTTTGGCCTGGACCGTTCTCTCTTTGGCCTTTGCGACCTTTTGCGTCTTGGCCGTAAGCATCCCCTTGGGCATCCGATCCTACCTACTCAACGCCACGAACACCCAAGAAACCCACCTTCAGGTGATAGAAGGAACGGTCCTGGTCCAAGAAGAGCGCAAAAGCGATCTGACCGCCGTCACCGAGAGCGCATCTCTCCTGCCCGGCGATGAAATCCTGACCGACAATACCTCTTGGGCCACCCTGGACCTTTTTGAACGCAGCCATCTCATCCTCTACAACAACACCAACATCTACCTGGAGGAAGTCAAGTCACCCCGCTTTTCCCTTAGCGACCGACCCAACCGCATTACCCTGGATGTCACGGGGGGGATGGTACGTATCGGTGTCGCCTTGCCTACCGAACGCCCCACCGAATTCGTCGTCAACACCCCCCACATCTCCTTCGTATTGGAAGAGGGGAGCTACCGTATTGAAGTGAACAACCAGGGAACCCAGATCACCGTCGTTCGGGGGCGGGCACTGGCCAAAGGGGATGGATTTACCCTGGTGATCCCCCAGGGGACCCGGACCCAGGTGGACCTCAGCGGCCAACCGGCTGCACCTTTGCCCGCCGCCCGCAACCTGATCACCAACGGCAACTTTCAAGAACCGCTGGCGGGGACCTGGATCACCGGCACCCTGATCCTGGATGCCTCCCGCACGCCGCCCCGCGTGGAGGTGGTGGAAAACGGCGGGCGGCGTTCCGTGCGCCTGGTGCGTCGCGAAGAGGACGACGGCGTACACAGCGAAGCCAGAATCTTCCAGCCCCTGGATCAAGACGTGCGCGATTTCGTGCGCCTGGAGCTTTCCCTGGATGTTCTGCTCAATTTCCAAAGCCTGTCCGGTGGAGGATTACTTAGCTCCGAATTCCCCATCATCGTCCGGCTGGATTACAAAGACCTGTGGGGCAACGACAAATTCTGGACCCACGGTTTCTACTACCAAAACAAGGACGGATATTCCATCGCCATAGACAACTGGGGGCAACCGGTGGGCGAGCAGATCCCCCGCGGCGTATGGTACCCTTACGAATCGGGCAACCTACTGGAACTGCTGGGCGACAACCGCCCTGCCCATTTGACCGGTATCACCATCTACGCTTCCGGCTGGAACTACGATAGCCAAGTCTCCGAAGTGCAGCTAATCGTCGAATGACCCCCGCAATCTGACCCGGACGCCGCGCGCCGCAACGGCATCGAAAGGCGGTTGATTTTGCGCGATTTCTCCTCGCGCCCTCGGTCCCTCCGCTGCCCCCTTTTGGGCCGGGCCGCCAGTTGACACCCAGGCGAAAAGGGGTATACTATCACCAGGAGGGCAAAGGCAAAGCATGAGCGTCACGGGAATTCAAGAGCGCATTCACTTTTGCTGTCTCCCAAAAGGGTTGACAGAACGGAGCTTCTCCGGTCGGCGTGCGTCGGATTACACGCCGCGCTCTGGGGGCGAAAAACCGGAGGGCATTGTGTGGTTTTGGATCGGTCCCCATGCCGAACACGATCAATTACACGGTTAGCCCATGTTCGCACAAGAAATGACCGGCAGCGAGGCCCTGGCTTACGGGGCCATGGAATCGGGTGTGCAATTCGTCACCGGCTATCCCGGCTCACCGGCGACCGGCGTCGTGGAGGCGTTGTTGCGCCTGAACGACGGCTCGGTGCGCATTGAATGGGGGGTCAACGAAAAAGCGGCTTTTGAGGCCGCCTTTGGCGCATCCCTGGCCGGGGTGCGGTCCTTGCTGTGCATCAAGAGCGTGGGCCTCAACATCGCCCTCGATGCGCTGATGGTCGGCAACCTGGCCGGGGGCGAAGGCGGCTTTGTCATCGTCGTCGGCGACGATCCCGGCGGCTGGGGTTCCCAAAACGAAGAAGATTCGCGCCCCCTGGTTGCCGCCGCCGAAGTCCCCCTCCTGGAGCCGATCCATGCCGGGCAGGCCCGCCCGGTGATGCACAGAGCATTTGACATCTCGGAGAAATTCCGCGTGCCGGTCGTCGTGCGCCTCACCCGCGCCCTGGCCGAAAACCGTACCGCCCGCCCCGAAGCCCCTCCGACCATCCCTCCCCGGCCCCAGGCCGATTTTCAACCCCAACCGGAGCGGTACAACGTCCTGCCCGTCCGCGTGGTGGAACTCCACCGTCAGCTGCAAACCAACATGAGCCGGGTGCGCACCATTTTTGAGCACAGCAAGCTCAACGTGGAGGAAGGGACCGCGCCGCGAGGGGTCCTGGTCGCCGGACAGGTAGCCGACAAACTGTACCAGGTGCTGGGCGGCAGCCGCGCCGATGCCCTGCGCATCCTCCAACTGAGCACCCTCAATCCCCTGCCCACCAGCCGCATCGCCGTCTTTTTGCGGCAGGTGGATTCCGTCCTGGTCTTGGAGGAGGTGCAGCCCTACGTCGAAACCCAAGTGCTGGCCATTGCCCAGCGGGCCGGGCTGACGTTGCCCATCTACGGACGTTTCACCGGCCACGTGCCCGGCGCGGGCGAACTCTTTGCCCCTCATGTCGCCCTGGCCCTCACCGCCCTGCTGCCCGATTGGACCCTGCCGCCCTTCCAGCGCACTCATCGGGCCATGCCCAGCCGCGAACCGCTGTGCGAAGGCTGCCCCTACATCCCTACCCTGGAAGCGTTGCAGGCTTTGATGCAAGACCACGGCGGACGCAAGTCCTTTGTCGTGACCGGAGAAGCAGGCTGCATGGTCCGCGCTCAACTGCCGCCCTGGGAGATCCTGGACGTGAAATACGGCCTGGGGGCCAGCATCGGCCTGGCCGCCGGGCTGGCCCGGACCGGCATCCCCCAGCACATCGTCGCCCTGGCCGGGGATTCGGCCTTGTTGCACAGCGGCCTGGGGGGATTGATCGACGCCGTGCAGGCCGGCGTCCGCCTGCTGGTCATCGTGCTGGACAACGGGACGACGGCCCTTTCCGGCAAGCAGCCCCATCCCGCCAGCGGCTACGATGTCCAGGGCCACCCGCGCCCGGCGGTGGATTTGGCCGCCCTGGTCCGCGCCGCCGGGGTGGATACGGTGCGCGTCGTAGACGCTTTTGACGCCGGGGCGGTCCGATCCGCCCTGGAGGAAGGGCTGGCGGCGGAGGACGTAGCCGTCGTTATTGCCAAAGGTGACTGCCCCTACGCCCCAGGAATGAATGAGGATGTTGCAAGAGGATGAAACGCAGGCGTTGGAGTAGCATTGCTGCATTGCTTTTCGTGCTCTGGGGAATCGCGGCCTGCGGCGGCCAGGCCCCCGAAGGCCGCTTGCGGGTGGTGACCACGACCAACATCATCGGCGATGTGGTGCGCAACGTGGGCGGCGACCGGATCGCCCTGACGGTGCTGATGGCCCCCGGCGTGGACCCCCATAGCTACGTGCCCACCCCGGCGGATACGGCGGCCCTCCACGACGCCGACCTGATCTTTGCCAACGGCGCGGGCCTGGAGGCCAACCTGGAACAGGTCCTGGGCAACGCCGAAGGGGACGCCGTGCGGGTGCAATTGGCCGATGACCTTGACCTGTTGACCCTGCCTTCGGGCGAGGCCGACCCGCATGTCTGGTTTGACGTGATGAACGTGGTTCGCTGGGTGGACCGCATTGAAGGGGAGCTGAGCCGCCTGGACCCGGCCCACGCCGAGGACTATAAGCAGAACGCCCAAACCTACCGGGCCGAGTTGGAGGAACTGGACGCCTGGGTGCAGGCCCAGATTGACCGCATCCCGGAGGGCAACCGCAAACTGGTGACGAACCACCCCGCCTTTGGCTACCTGGCCGCCCGCTATGGCCTGGAACAGGTGGGTGCCGTCTACCCGGTCAGCCCTTCGGCAGAGCCTTCGGCCCAGGAGATCGCCGCGCTGGAGGATGCCATCCGCCGCTACGGCGTCCCGGCGGTGTTTACCGAAAGCACGGTCAACCCCAAACTGGCCGAGCAGGTGGCCCAAGATACGGGCGTGCGCCTGGTCCCCCTCTACACCGGCTCCCTGGGTGGGCCGGGCAGCGGGGCTGAGACCTATGTACAACTGATCCGCTACGACGTGACGGCCATCGTAGACGCGTTGCGCTGAAAATCGGAACCGCCGGGCACGCCATCGCGGTTGAAACCACCTAAAGAAGTGGTAGGACTGCTTACGGATCTGGGAAAAAGGTTGGGTAGTAATTAGGAAATACCGCCTCTGCGGACCGGGTGTCTTGGGCACCGATGCTTTCGGACAAGGAGTGTCGAGATGCCTCCCTGGCTTGAACTTGTGCTCACTCCTATTTCCCTCTATGCCGTCCTGTTTTTCCTGATCTGGATTTTTGCCCGAGACAAACTGTCTCGCCGAGCGTGCGTTCTAGGATGGACGGCTGTAGCCATAGGGGTCGCCGGTTTTCTATGGTCTTTGTGGTATGAGAGCCTGCTTCCGTACATCCGCGCCGGACGCTGGACGGCGGTATTGCTCACCATGCTGCAATTTTCTGCGATGCTTTCAGGAGTGGCCTTGATGGTCTACGGAACCGTTCGCTTCCTCCGCTCATGGCTAAAGTTTCTGATGTGGAGGGATTCCTCACCGTTTTCGGGCTTCTTGAGGTATCTCAGGGGCGATCATCCGGCCTTGGAACGTGTTCGGAGGGGGATAACATACCGACAGCGTTTTGGGATGGCTGCAAAGATCATAATCGACATGCTCACCATATCGGGCCTGGGATGGGTGCTCGTCGGACTCGGGATCACAATTGCCGGTGGTCAGGTTCTTGAACCCGATCCGAGCATTGCCCCCGACGCGCAACTTGTTGTGCTTGCGCTCATCCTGATCCTGGGAGGCGGGGTACAAGAGTGGGCGGCAAGGCGGAGGGGGCAGTATACGTGGCAAGAAAAGGGAAGGTAGATGGCGGTGAGACGGCCCAACCATGGCTGCGACGGACGGCGGCTTTGCCGCTCCCAGACCGCGTGCTCACTTCTTGGGGGAAGATCGAAGTTCGCATCGGACCGTACCCTGCGCCGGGCAATGGCGCAAGTTTGGAAACTTGACCGGGCCGGGCGCATTCGTGCATTCGCGCCCTATTCGGGACGGCCCACGGTCGGGTGACCTACAGCAGTTTAAGAGACGAACAAGAAGAGCCGGAATAGGCTCACAGCATCATTCGCCCACCCCAGAAATTCCGAACCCGATTTGACAAAGCTCTGCTTTTGTGTTAGACTACCGTTCGCTATGGACGGGCACAAAAGCAACGTGTTGACGACCACAATCGAGCGACGACCCAGCAAGGAGCCGGAGCATCCATCTGGATAGGCCCCTACAGGCGTTGCACCCTGAAAATCACGCCGGCCTCCAGATGGAGGTCGGCTCTTTTTTGCGCGATGGGTATCCATCGCGCATTGCTTTTTTCAAACAAAAAGGGAGGGAGCGAAATGAAAAAAGTCAACAAAGTGGTGCTGGCCTACTCCGGCGGGCTGGATACGTCGGTCATCCTGCCCTGGCTCCAGGAAAACTATGGCTGCGAGGTGATCACCTTTACCGCCAACCTAGGGCAAGGCGATGAAGAACTGGACGGCCTGGAAGAAAAGGCCCTCTCCTGCGGGGCCAGCAAAGCCTACATTATGGACCTGCGCGAGGAATTCCTGACCGAGTACGCCTTTCCCACCATGCAAGCCGGGGCCATCTACGAACGGCTGTACCTGCTGGGCACATCTTTCGCCCGGCCTATCACGGCCAAGTATCTGGTCCAGGTCGCCGAGCAGGAAGGGGCCGACGCCGTGGCCCACGGTTGCACCGGCAAAGGCAACGACCAGGTGCGCTTTGAGATCTCGGTCAAGGCCCTGAACCCTACCCTGAGCGTGATCGCCCCCTGGCGCGAGTGGGACATCCGCTCCCGTGAGGATGCCCTGGCCTACGCCCAGGCCCACGACATCCCCCTTTCGGCCACCAAATCCCTCTACAGCCGCGACCGCAACATCTGGCACATGAGCCACGAAGGCCACATTCTGGAAGACCCCTGGAACGAACCGCAGGAAGAAATGTTCTACATGACCGTCGCCCCGGAGGCCGCCCCCGATGAACCCCACTACCTGACCCTGGAGTTCGAGCAGGGGATGCCGGTTGCCCTGGACGGCCAACGGCTGGGGCCGGTGGAACTGCTCACCGCCCTCAACGAAATCGGCGGCGCCCACGGCGTGGGCCGCGTCGACCTGGTGGAAAACCGGTTGGTGGGCATGAAATCGCGGGGGGTGTACGAGACCCCCGGCGGGACCATCCTCTACACCGCCCACCAGGGCCTGGAGCAGATCTGCCTGGACCGGGAGACGCTGCACTACAAAGACGTGGTGGCCCAGCGCTACGCCGAGCTGATCTACTACGGCCAGTGGTTCACGCCGCTGCGCGAGGCGCTGGCTGCCTTTGTGGCCAAGACCCAGGAACCGGTAACGGGCACGGTGCGCCTCAAACTCTACAAAGGCAACTGCTCCGTAGTCGGTCGCAAATCGCCCTATAGCCTCTACCGCGAAGAGTTTGCCACCTTTGGTCAGGACGATGTGTACGACCAGAGCGACGCCCAGGGCTTTATCAACCTCTTTGGGCTGCCCCTCAAGGTCCGGGCGCTGGTAATGCAGGAGAACGGCGGTGCTGCCGGGTTGGAAGGGCCGGACTATGGGCAGTTCAAGCAAGATTGAGCGCCGGAGGGGAACATGCTGTGGGGTGGACGGTTTACGGGCGAGATGGACGCGCTGATGTGGCGGTTCAACGCCTCTCTAGAATTTGACCGACGGCTGTACCGAGCCGACATCAAGGGCAGTATCGCCTACGCCGCGGCGTTGGCCGAAGCGGGCGTCATCGGCGAGGAGGAACGAGCAGCCCTAGTCCAAGGGTTGGAAGCGGTGCTGGCCGAGTTCGAAGAGGGGACCTTTACCTTCCGGCCGGAGGATGAGGACATCCACACCGCCGTAGAGCGGCGGCTGGGCGAGCTGATCGGGCCGGTGGCGGGCAAACTGCACACCGGTCGCTCCCGCAACGACCAGGCGGCTACCGACCTGCGCCTGTACCTGTTGGACGAGATGGAGGCTCTGGACGCGGACCTGGTCGCCCTGCAACAGGCCATTGTGGACCAGGCCGAAGCCCACCTGGACGCCATCATGCCCGGCTACACCCACCTGCAACAGGCCCAGCCGGTGCTCTTTGCCCATTGGCTCCTCTCCTTCTTTTGGAAGTTTCAGCGGGATCGGGAGCGGCTGGCCGACGCCGCCCGACGCACGCGGGTTTGCCCCCTGGGGGCCGGGGCGCTGGCAGGCAACCCCTTTCCCCTCGACCGCCGGGCGCTGGCCGCCGCCCTGGGGTTCGAAGCCGCCGCGCCCAACAGCATGGACGCCGTCGCCGACCGGGACCACGTCGTTGAGTTCCTGGCTTGGGCGGCCCTGGTGCAGGTCCACCTCAGCAACTTGGCCGAAGACCTCATCCTCTGGTCCAGCCATGAGTTCGCCTTTGTCCGCGTGGACGATGCTTATGCCACCGGCTCAAGCCTGATGCCCCAAAAGCGCAACCCCGACGCCCTGGAACTGATGCGCGGCAAAGGGGGACGGCTGATCGGCCACCTGACCGGCCTGCTGACCACCCTCAAAGGGCTGCCTTCTACTTATGACAAGGACCTGCAAGAGGACAAGGAGCCGTTGTTCGACGCCCTGGACACCCTCAAGTTGGAGCTACCCATCGCCGCCGGTCTCATCCGCACTCTGCACGTGGACCGAGAGCGAATGGCCGCCGCCCTGGACGATGCCCTGCTGGCCACCGATCTGGCCGACTATTTGGTGCGCCGGGGGGTTCCCTTCCGCCAGAGCCACCACCTGGTCGGTCAGGTGGTGCGCCGAGCCGAGGCGTTGGGCCTCCCTCTGCGAGACCTGCCTTTGGATGAATACCAGGCCATCCACCCGGCCTTTGCCGAGGACCTATACGCCCTATTTGATTTCCGGCGGTCGGTTGCGGCTCGGTCGGTCGTCGGGGGCACAGCCCCTGCTGCCGTCCGGGAGCAAATTGCCCAGGCGCGGGCGCACCTGGCCCGTCCTACTGTTCCAGCAGCGTGAGAAAGCCGCAGGGAGGGACACAGGCCGTAGCTTGGCACCGGGCGACGGCGGCTACTACTGCAGTAGCGACTCAAGTCGCTCCTTGCGGGCCTGCGGCCAGGCGTCCGCCTGCGCGGACGCGGCCTGCTTTGTAGCGCAAGCCTCCGGCTTGCGCAAAAGACCCTCCCGCAGGTTGACAACCCGCGGGAGGGTAGAGGCGGCTTCAACCGCGGTTTTCTTTGCAAGTTGGAAACTTGCGCCACCGGGTCGGGCGCATTCGCGCATTCGTGCCCCATTCGCGGACGGCCCAGGCGGTCGGCCAACGGCGCACAGATCAAAGGAGGAAAAATGCGAAAGCTTCTATTAGGTGCTCACGAATCCATTGCCGGGGGAGTGGAAAAGGCCCTGGCCCGCGGGAAGCAAGTCGGCTGCGACACGATCCAGATCTTTGTCAAATCACCCAACCGCTGGGTTTCCAAGCCGCTGGCGGAAAGGAACATCCTGGCCTTCAAAGAAGCGGTGGCAGAGACCGGCATCTGGCCGGTATTTGCCCATGCCCTCTATCTCATCAACCTGGCGACACCCGATGATACCCTATGGCACAAATCCCTGGATGCCCTGACCGACGACCTGGAACGATGCGAGATGCTAGGGCTGCCGGGGTTGGTCATCCATCCCGGCTCGCACCGCGGGGCAGGGGAAGCGATGGGGTTGGCCCGCATCTCTGCCGCGTTGGACAAAGTGCACGCCCGCCTTCCCGGTTACAACGTCCAGATCTGGTTGGAGATCACCGCCGGGCAAGGCGACCATTTAGGCTACACCTTTGAGCAGTTACGCGCCATGATCGACGGCGTGCGGGAACCGGAACGACTGGGGGTCTGTTTTGACACGGCCCACGCTTTTGCCGCAGGGTATGAACTGCGCGATAGGGAAGGGTATGAGGCCACTTGGGCCGCCTTCGACAAGGTGCTGGGGTTGGACCGGCTGCGGGCCATCCATCTCAACGACTCAAAAAAAGGTTTGGGCAGCCGCATAGACCGCCACGAACACATCGGCAAGGGGATGCTGGGGCTGGAGCCGTTCCGCTTCCTGGTCAACGACCCACGCTTCCGCGGCCTGCCCATGACGCTGGAAACGGACAAGGGGCCGGACCTGGCCGAGGACAAGGAAAATTTAGCCGTCCTCCGCTCCCTGGTCAAGAACGTCGGCCTCTCGCCGGAAACCCATCCTGCCTAGCTAATCTTCCGAGCCGCTGCTTTCAAAAGCGGGCAAAGTGATGGCCTCCTCGCCGATGAGGACCTCCCAGCGGGGCAGCCAGGCCAGGGCGAATGTCTCTATGTGCACGTCGGCGCGGCGAGGGCGGACCTCAATCTCCTCCACGTCGTCGATCCATTCGGCCCACCGATCGGCCAGTTCCGCCAACGCCTGCTCCTTTTCCTCCTCCACCTCTTTGATCTCGGCCTTTAGGTCGGCAATGGTCTCTTCCGACTCCTTGATGTCGGCCAGGGCCTGGCGGGTCAGGCGCCGTTTGGTGCTGACGCGGGAAAGACGGCTGGACAGGCTTTTCCGGGAAAAGATGCTCAGCACCGACTCAACACCGGTCAGCAGTTCCTCTTGCTTGCGGGCTTCATACTCCACCTTGTCCTGCTCCAGCTCCCGCTCCTCTCGGTCAAGGCGGTCTTGCAAACGATCCAATTTCCGATCATATTTTTCTTTGATCTTCTTGGCATCGGCCTTGTGGGCCTTTTCCGCCGCCTTGCGACAACGCCGCCGAAACGCCTCCGCCGTTTCACCAAAGCGGGAATAGAGCTTCAGGTGGGGGTTGTAGAGCAACGTCATCACCGAGTTGTAGTAGAGATAGTCTTCAAACTCTTTTTCCAGGGAGCGCAGGCTGCGGGCGGAGCTTAGCTCCGAGGGCAGGTCGGCAAAATAGGCTTCCTTTTCCGCCCGGCGAAGCAGGTCGCGGGGTTTGAGTTGCACCTCCGCCGCCGACCAGTCCAGGTCGCCGATCTCCTCCCCTTCCACCGGCAGGAGATAGGCCACGTCGCGGCGGTGGGTTTGGCGGCTTTTGGTATGGGGGAAGCGCAACTCGGCCAGTCCCACCAGGGCCGGGCTGTAGACCAGGTAGCCGGGCGTTTCCTTCCGCGAGCGCAGCGACCAACCCCGCCGGCGGGCCATATGGCTCAACGCCTCCTGCAAGGGAATGCGGACCGGCAAAAAGACCTGCTTGACCGCCGAAGGCAGTTGGGGGGGCGATTTGCGGTAGGGGACCTCCGGCTCCGGTGGGGGCGTCGGTTTGGGGGCGACGGCGGCCACCGTAGCGGCGGCGGATTCTGCCTCCCCGGCCTCTGTCGTGGCAGGGGCAGGCGGCATCGGCTGCTGTTTCATCAACTTTTGCACCTGGGGCCGGGTCAGGGGGCCGCGCAGGTAGCTCATGGCCCAGCGGGTGTGAAAGACCACCGGCTCCTTTTCGTGGACGTTGTGCAGCAGGAACACCCGCGATTGCACCGCCGAGATCATCTTGTCCAGCGTGCGGCGGCTCAGCCCCCCTTCGCCCACCTGCACCCCCTCCAGACCGTCCAGCAGGCGTTGTTTGTCCCGGTCGGCCTGCATCCGCCCGATAAACCAGGTCCCGGCATTGGAGAGGGCCTTGTAGTCCAGGTCCACCGGGTTTTGGGTGGCCAGGATCAGGCCCAGGCCAAAGGCCCGCGCCTGTTTGAGCAAGGTCAACAGCGGCTTTTTGGTGGGCGGGTTGGCGGGGTGAGGCGGCAGGTAGCCGAATACCTCGTCCATGTAGAGCAGCGCCCGCAGGCTGGTCGTGCCGCTCTGGGTCCGCATCCAGCTGACCACTTGCTCCAGCAGCAGGGTGACAAAGAACTGTTTTTCCGCTTCCGAAAGGTGGGCGATGTAGAGGATGCTGACCTGGGGCTTGCCCGATGGGCCGTGGAGCAACCCATCAATGTCCAGGGGTTGGCCCTGGATCCAATCGGCAAAAGAGGGCGAGGCCATCAGGCCGTTGAGCAGCATGGCCAGCTCCATACGGTCCTTTTCCGGGAAGAAGGTATCCACGGGGAAAACCCCCATCTGGCTGAAAGGGGGCTTTTGGACGCGCAAGATCAGTTGGGCCAGGTCCAGGTCCTCCCCTTGCCGCCAGGCGTTTTCAAAGATGTTGGACAGGAGGATATGTTCGCGGCTGCGCACCGGATCGGCCTCAACGCCGATGAGGGCCAACAAGGCGGAGACGACGCTTTCAATTTTGTCGCGGATCAGTTCGCCATCGGTCTCCCAGGAGAGGGGTGGGGCCTTGAGGGTGTGCAGGATACTGAGCTGCCACCCTGCGCTGCTGCCCGGCGTATAGATGGCAAAGTCGGCGGCTTCTTTGAGGCGACGGATGCGCTCCGGCCCTTGTCCGGTGCGGGCCAGGCCGTTGCGCCACAGTTCGGCCATCTTGGCCGCATAGGCATCCAGGTCCATTTCCTTGCGGCGGGCGTCATCGGGATTGACCCAGGGGGCGAAATCGGCGGGGCGTAGGTCGGGAAAGGTGAGGAGCAGGTTGGTCATATCGCCTTTGGGGTCAATCACCAAAGAAGGGACGCCATCCAGGGCCGCTTCCTCCAAGAGGATGATGCCCAGGCCGGTCTTGCCGCTGCCGGTCATCCCCAAGCAGACGGCATGGGTGGTCAGGTCGCGGGCGTCGTAATAGATCGGTTCATCAAGGATTTCCCCGGCGGCCAGGTCATACCGCTGGCCCAGGTAGAAGCTGGCAGATCGCTCCCGGATGGGGTCCATGGTCTTTCCTCCCCTCTAAGCAAAAGGGGTGACACCGGGCGGCGTCACCCCTATCTGTCGGTTCAGGACGACACTACGACCGGTTGCAAAGCCCCCCTACTTTGACAACCACGCCGTCCTGCCCGTACAGACCACAGGAATATCACGCCGATTATTATACTCAATTCGCTCCGTCTGTCAAACCGGGAGAGGCAAAATGTCAGAGTCAGACCGCGTTACAGCCTTGACAGACCGCCCCCTCCTGAGTAAACTGACACAAGTCCATGCATGAACCGAGGGAACGCGATGACCGATACGTTGCATTTCGCCCTGGAAACGGCCCGCCGGGCCGGTGCATTGCTGCGGGATTTTGGGCAGCGCCAAGCGGTAGGTCACAAGAGTTCGGAGATTGACATTGTGACCGCGGCCGATTTGGCTTCGGAACGCCTGATCGTGGAGGCCATCCGCAACCGCTTTCCCGATCACCACATCCTTTCCGAAGAGGGGTTGGGGGATCTGCACGATGTGGCCGCCGAAATCCCCCACCTGTGGTTGGTGGATCCTTTGGACGGGACGGTCAATTACGCCCATGGCTTTCCCGTGTGGGGGGTAACGCTGGCCCTGGCCGAACGAGGCCGCGTGGTGATGGGCGTGACCTACGATCCGCTGCGGGAGCAGATCTTTTGGGCAGAACAAGGGCAAGGGGCTTGGTGCAACGGCGAAAGGCTCCATGTTTCAAAGGTAGAGAGGCTTCAGGATGCCCTGCTGGCCACCGGCTTTGCCTACAAGCGGGCCAGTTTGGGCGCAGCCTCCACGGAGGAAGAGCCGGGCAACAACCTGGCCGAGTTCGGCGTGGTCATGCCCCGCGTGCAGGGCATTCGCCGCGCCGGGGCAGCAGCCCTGGATCTGGCCTATCTCGCCGCCGGCTGGTTGGATGCCTATTGGGAGATGCACCTACAACCGTGGGACTGGGCTGCCGGGACGCTGCTCATCCGGGAAGCAGGGGGCACGGTCTCCGATATGCGCGGCGAACCCTGGTCACCGGGAACCAATAGCCTGGTAGCCAGCAACGGCTTGCTCCACAACGCCCTGCTCTCCCTCCTGCACCAAGCGGACGGCAACCATGCCCAACCCCATGTAGAGCCAGAAGACGGCGACCGAGTGGGGGAAATTTAGGTTGAAGAAATAGTGATCAAGCATCCCCGCGGCCAGGATGCCCAATAGAGCGGCGGCCAATCCTAACAGGATCGATTCCAGCCCTTCCTGCCCGCCGACCAAAGGCCATGCCACCCACACCTGGCGGAAGAAGAGCAGGATGATCAGCAAAAAGGCCCCCAGGCCGATGAGGCCCATCTCCTCGGCGATCAAGAGATACACACTGGAGACGCCGATGTACAGGCTGCCCTCCGGCGCGCTGACGAAACCAACGCCGATCCAGGGGTGGCGACCGATCAGGATCAGGGCATCTTTGTATTCGCCCAGGCGCATCAGTGTCGCCAAGTCCTGAAATCGCAGACCTTCTATCAGGTGCTGCACATAGTCTTGGGCCTGGGGCAGCAACATTAGCAGGGCCGCTCCCAGAAGCATGGCCGGGATCAGTTTGCGGTATTTGACCACGGCCAACACCCCCAGCCCCACGACCAATCCCCCCATGGACCCCCGCGAGTAGGTGAGGTACAGACACAGGGCATCCACCAAGACCATGCCCAACAGGAGCCAACGAGGAAGGATGGGCCGGCGGGCAAAAGAATGGGCAGCGGTCAAGGTTGTGATGAGGATCAACAGCCCACCCAACACGTTAGGATCGGTGGAGGTAGAGATGGCCCGCAAGGCCAAGTCCGGGTTGTCCTCCACATAGCGCAAAACACCGGGGCCGGTGGGATACCCCACCCTTCCCAGGGCGGAAAGGAGACGGATGCTCCACGCAGGGGGGAGAAAGTAAAGGACTACGCCGATCAAAGCCGCACCAAACCCGGCCAGGATGATGACCAGGATCAAGATGCGCAGCTGCTCCCGGTCGCGGACGCAGTTGACGACGACGAAAAAGAGACCGATGCTCAGCAGGATCTCAACAAAGTGGCGCAGGACGTACCGATCCAGGTAAGCATGGCCCAACCCGGCGATGAAGGATGCACAAGCCAGCAGTATGAACACCACAATCGGTAACCCCAAGGGGGTGGCGATAAAAGAGCCGGTTTTGCCGGTGGCAATCCGCATCAGCCAGACAAAGTAGACGGCCAGGAGGGCAATGTCCAGAAAGGTAGGGGTGAAACCGATCTTGAAGGGCAACGCGCCAAAGGGCAGGAGACAGATAAGGCCGATAACGGCCACCAACCCCCAGCGGACATCGCGCAACATCAGCAGCCCGCCGATGAGTGCGACCGCCCCAACGACCGCCAAGAGGGGAGACAGGACCGCCACATAGGCCCCGATGACCAGACCTGCGGCGATACAAAAAGCAACGACCGCTGCCAGGGCAAAGCGGCGGTCGCTCGTGACAAAAATGCGGAGCAAGCCCTCTACCATAAGGTCAGTTGCGCTCTTTCAGCGTGGAATCGGCACCGTTCAACACAACGACGGGAGTGGATGGGAGTCGAACCCACCAGGGCTGCCTCTGCGGCACCCCTCAAACGGTTTTGAAGACCGCGGAGCCCACCGGGACTCAACCACCCCCACGCCCCTCTTAGCATACTCGCTTTTGCACGATTCGTCAAATCTTTGCAGGCTTGGGGGCGCATTCCAAGTTGTGGGCGATACATTGCATAAGCACCCAACGGCAAAGGGAGGGTTCGCCGTGCCGCCTGGAAAAGCCCAAAGAGGCGGCGTCGCTAGCGGGTGCGCCGCCGCCACTCTTTCTTGATCGAAAGGGCTTTTAGCTCCTCGGGGGTTTCAACATCCATAAAATCACGGAGCAAGCGGGTGAATTTGGCGGTTTGGTCCAGCATGGGGAAGTGTTGCGCGCCCGGCAGCACGATGGCACGGGCAGCATAGTGATTCCGCTCCAACTCTTGCGCTTGGGCGGGGGAGATGACATGATCTTTGGCCCCATAAACCGTCAACAACGGAGCGTCTACGGCATCCAGCACATCCCACAAGTCCAGGCGGGCTACCGCCTGGATGCTCAGCGCAACGGCGTTCTTGGCCGCTTTGCCGACCCCCATCTCCACTTCGCGGTAAGGTTTTTGCCGATGCCAGAAGAGGCGGGCCAGGGCTTCATTGGGACCGGCGGTCAGGAGTTTGCGGTTGATGGCATTGGCGGTCAGGGGCAAACACACGGCCATTACCTTTGAGACGCGGGCCGGTTGACGGGCTGCCAGGATGGTCGCAATGGCCGCACCCAGGGTATGCCCCACCAACGGCGCCCGAAAGATGCCCAACTCATCCATAAAGGCCACAACCAGATCCACGTAGGCGTCTATGTCATAGATCTCTTTGCTCTTGTCCGAATCGCCAAAGCCCCACAGGTCCAGGGCATAGGTGCGAAAATCGGAGGATAGCTCATCCATCACCGGAACCCAATATCGCCAAGAGCCGAGCCAGCCGTGGATCAGGACGATGGGTTTACCCCGGCCAAAGGTTTCGTAATGGATCAGGCTACCGTCAATGAGAACGCCGCTCATACGCAGGAACCCGCTATTTCAGCTTCCCCAGACGGGTGAGGATAGAAGCCACCCGCTTCTGCAGCACATCGGGGGCAAAGGGTTTGAGGATATACTCCTCCGCCCCCAACTCCAATCCATGTTTGATCTCGGTTTCTTGGCCGCGGGCCGACAGGAACACAACCGGGATGTCTTTGGTAGATTCCAGGGATTTGAGTTTTCGGCAGGCTTCGTAGCCGTTGAGTTTCGGCATCCGCACATCCAGCATGATCAGATCCGGCTGTTCCACAGGGGCCTTTTCCACAGCCTCCGCGCCGTTGGCCGCTTGGACGACTTGATAGCCCATGAATTCCAAGCTGAAAGCGATCAGGTTGCGGATGTCTTGTTCATCTTCTGCAACAAGGATTTTGATCTTTTCTTGAGCCATCACCTACTCCCAATCTCAGCGCATCCATTTGCGGACGACAACGGTCGTCCCTTTCCCCACCTGCGACCGGATTTCAAATTCATCCATCAGGCGTTTGGTTCCCGCCAAGCCTACGCCCCGCTCCCGCCGGATCGGCGCGTTAGGGTCCATAATTCGCTCCAAATCGGGGATGCCCGGCCCTTGATCTTCACACCGGATTTCAATCCCCACCCGGCCCCTTTGCTGCAACCGGCTCAGCATGATCCGCCCATGGCGGGCATAGAGCAAGGCATTACGGGCCAGCTCCGAGATGGCGGTGGCGATCCGCGCCTGGTCAATGATGCCAAAGCCCAACTCTTTGGCCAGATTCCGCCCTTCGATCCGCGCCGCGACGATGTCCAAATCGCTGTGCAGCGGAATACACCTGTTATCCGAGTCGGTTTTCCCCACCGGCAAGTTGGTGCTCAACTTTCCCCTCGAAACCCGGCGCAGCGACCATTTCTTCAATCGTGCTCAAAAGATGCGCCTGGGCTTTTACCATTTCTTGCAGATCGGTGTTGACCAGCTGGAGATCGGCCACCAACTGGGCGTTTTCAATGGCCAGGGCCGCTTCCTGGGCAAACAGTTCAATGATCCGCAATGCTTCGGCGGTAGGCAGACGGCGATCCTCCGGCTCCCCCAGGGCCACGACACCGATCATCTGCTCCTTGCGACCCAACAAGGGCACATACAACCGGTCCAGCGGATGCCAAGTTTCGGCATCCGGCGGCTCCTCCGGTTCCTCCATGCCGGGCCAGGGCGCAAAGGCACGCACTTGGGCATCCCGCCAGGGCAGGTAATAGCAACCGCCGATACGGAAGCGGGCCATTTCCTCGCCAAAGCAGACGTTTCCTTCTCGGCAAGGAAGCCAGGCGGTGTGCAACAAAGGTTCTTCCTCCGGCGTGTACCCCGCATGGGCCAGATCCGTGACGTTCATCTCCCGATCCCACAAAAAGACGGCCACCCGGCCCCATCCCAGGGAACGGAGACCTTTGGCGATCTGCTGCAACCGCGAAGGGACATCATCTGCCCGCTGAACGTCCGCGATGACCCGGTGCAGATGCACCAATTTGTCCCGCTCGGCGGCGATCTCTTGTTGGGCCTTGCGCAGCCCGGCGACCAGGGCAGCGTTCTGCAACCCCACACCGGCCTGGTTGGCAATGGCCGAAAGCAAACGGAGTTGACGCGATGTGAAGGCATAGGGTTCGTAGCTTTGGGAGCTGATCACGCCCAGGACCCGGTCGGCAAGTTTGATCGGCACGCCGATCCACGATTGGGTAGGCTCGCCCATCACAACCGGCGCAATCGGCAGGGAATCGCGTTCCCGCTCCAGATGGCGGATCAGGAGCGGTTCACCGCTGCGGATGACGTAATCGGCCAGGCCCTCGGTCTCGCTCAGGGGCATGGTGAACGGTTCGATCCACTTGCCTTGATCGTACATCAAACGGAAATCCAGTTCCCGACGCTGTGGGTCGTAGAGGGCCACAAAGAAAGCCGATGTGTCCATGATCCGACCGGCCTGTTCATAGATGACCTGCAAAATCCGGTCCACATCCAAGCTGGTGGCCAGCTCTGCGCCGATGTTGTAGAGCGACTCCATCTCCTCTGCCCGGCACAGGGCCTGCTCCAAAAGCCACGCCCGCTGCACAAGAGGTGCAACCCGGTCTGCAAGGGAGACCAAGCGGCGCAGATGGTCCCGATCAAAGACACCGGGTCGGCGCGCCGTGGCATAGATCACGCCGATAGCCTGTCCACCGACCATCAACGGCGCACCGGCTACCGCCCGGATCGGATCGGTGCGCCCGCTGATGTGCAACCGACGCGGGTCTTGATCGGCATCTGCAATAAGGGTCGGACGGCCCTCCCGCACGATCCAGGCGTTGATGCCCTGCTCCAGGGTCAGGTCCAGGCCCAGGAACCATTCGGCGCCCTCGCCGCTGACGGCCCGGCATTGCAGGGTACGCCCCCGCGCCGTGACCAGGTTGATGATGCACATGTCATAGGGCAGTATCTCCCGGACCTGCGCCAGGATGTCGTCCAGGATTTCATCTAGGTTGTCACTCCGCCCGATCATGACGTTCTGTGTCACCGGAACCTCAATCTGCAACCGGCAGGGTGAAGCTAAAAACGCTTCCCTTGCCCGGTTCGCTCTCCACCCAGATTTTGCCCCCGTGGAGCTCCACCAGGGACTTGGCGATGGATAGACTCAACCCCCGTCCACTGTGGTGCTGGACCACGGGGTGCTCCGCCCGGAAGAAGCGATCAAAGACATGGGGCAAGTCCTCCGGGGCAATGCCGATACCGGTATCGGCGACCGAGACGGTAATCCATTTGTTCCGATCATCTCGGCGGCGGTGGCGGCTGCCGAGCCTGGCCTCGACGGTCACACGGCCTTTAGGCAAGGTATAAAGGTAAGCGTTCATCAACAGGCTGTTCAGCACCTGGCTCAGTCGTGCCCGGTCGGCATAGACCAACGGCAACCGCGAGGATACCTTGACGTTCAGGCGCATCCCTTTGTCTTTGAACCGTTCTTTGTAGGAAGCGGTCACCTGGGTCACGACCTCTTTGAGGGAGATCGGCTCCAGCTCAAGCTGGGTCTCGCCCGTTTCCAAACGGGCGATGTCCAGCATATCCTCCATCAACTCAATGAGATAGTCGGTGCTCTCCTCAATTTTGGCGACGCTATCCAAGGCGCCGGGTTCCAACGGCCCCATCGCCCCGGAAAGGAGCATACTGCTATACCCTTTGATGGCCGTCAGAGGCGAGCGCAACTCTTGGGCCACGGATTGAACAAAGCGGCTTTGGGCCAGGTGCATCTCCTGGGCTTCCCGGTAGAGGCGGGCGTTCTCCAAAGCGATGGCCAAGGGCCGGGCTACGTTGTTCAACCGTTCCACATCCTCCTGGGTGAAAGGGCCGTCCAGCTTATTCAGCAGCTCCATCACGCCGGTACAGCGATCATGGACCATAAGGGGCACGCACAGGATGGAGCGGGTGACAAAGCCGGTCTGGGCATCTACTTCGTTGAAGAATTGGTCGTCTTGGTAGGCATTGTTGACCACCGCCGGTTGATGGGAGATGGCAACCTGACCGGCGATCCCTTGCCCCAGTTTGAGCCGCACCCCCCGCAGCGACTCCTCTTCCCCCATCCAGCTGGTGACGAATTCCAACTCCTGGGCTTCTTCATCCAACAGCATCAGCGAACCGGCTTCAACGCGGAACATTTCGCCGATCTTGGCCGTCACCGTGTCAAAGATTTCGTTCTGGTCCAGGGTAGAAGTCACGGTCTGGGTGATTTCGTACAGATCGGTCACCTCTTTGATCCGCTGGGCCAAAGCCTCATCGGTGGCGCGATAGGCGCGGGCGTTTTCAATGGCAATGGCAGCGTAATCGGCCAATGCCTGGATCATGGCCTCATCGTTGGTCCCAAAGGGACGACCGGGCGTCCGGTTTGCTACGGCCAGGATACCGATGGACTGGCCTTTATACAGCAAGGGAACGGCCAGCAAGGCCGAGACGGCATATCCCCCTCGGACGAGAATCGGGCGCGCGCCCCGTTCCGCCGCCAAGCGGAGCGGCTTGTTGCCGCGTAAGGCTTGGCCGACGATGCTCTCCCCGGCATCGAGCACCTGCACCAACGACCGGCGTTCCCCCAACCCCTGGGCGGTCTGCAGGTGCAGGGTATCGCCCTGGCCCTCTTCCCGCAACCACAACATTCCCTCTTCGGCGCGGGTGATGAACAAAGCACCTTCTACTACGCGGTCAAGGACCTTGTCCAGGTGCAACTGGGCGGTCACCGATTTGCTGATGCCGAGGAGGACGTTTAGTTCCCGGAGGCGTTGTTCCAGGTCCCGACGGGTCTGTTCCAATTGGCGGGTCAGCCGCTCTTTGTCCCGTTCCAGGCGCACCTGGGCCAGTACCCGGTCAATGGTCGCGGTGGCAACCTCGGTGTCAAAGGGTTTGATCAAATAGTCCCTGGCCCCCAGGCGGAAGGCTTCGGCGGCGATGGATTCGGAGCCGTGGGCGGTCATCACGATCACCGGCACATCTTGGCCTCGCTCGTGCAGGTCCCGCAGGATGTCCAGCCCATCCATATCGGGCAGCTGCAGGTCCAAGAGGATCAAGTCCGGTTCTCGTTCGGCGATGAGGCGCATGGCCTGACGCCCGTAAGCGGTGTCCAGGGTCCGATAGCCGTACAGGGGCAACACCTCACGGCTCAGGAATTCGCGGAGCTGGTCGCTATCTTCAATTATCAGTATCAGCTCATTGCTCACGGGACATCTCCGCAACGGGCAGGGTGAAGCCAAAGGTGCTTCCCCGGCCTACCTGACTTTCTACCCACAGATCGCCGCCATGCAGTTCTACCAAAGACTTGGTAATCGCCAATCCCAGGCCAGTCCCCGGCTGTTCGCGTACCACGGGGTCCTCCGCTCGGTAGAAACGATCAAAGATGTGCTCCAAATCGTCGGGGTGAATGCCGATGCCGGTATCGCAGACGGTGATCTCCACCATGCCGTTTCTGCGCTCCGCCGCCACGGTGATCCGGCCCCCGGCGGGGGTGTAACGACAGGCATTGGTCAGCAGGTTGGTCAGAATCTGCTCCACCCGTTGGCGGTCGCCCAAGACGGTGACATCTTGGAGCGCGATCTTGACGCGCAGTCCCTTTTCCTCAATCATGGAGGTCAGGGAAGCAACAACCCCCGACACCGTATCCTGCAAGGGGAGGGGACGGGGCCGGAGGGTCAGCCGCCCGCTCTCAATACGTGCTATATCGGAGAGATCGGCCACCAGGCGCATCAGCCGCTGGGTGTTGCGGTGGACGATTTGGAGGTAGCGTTGCCGTTGCTCTTGAGGGACATCTTTCCCCTCTCCCAACAACAATTCTGTGTACCCCCCGATGGCGGTCATCGGTGTACTCAGTTCATGGTACACGGCAGAGATGAAATCCCGCAGTTCCTTGGTGCGCTCCCGAACCTTCTTCTCCAATTCCCGGCTAAAGGCATGGACCTGTTCGTACAAACGGGCGTTGGTGATGGCAATGGCAGCCTGGTTTGCCAGGGTGCGCAAGAGGTCCAGCTCCCGCCGCCGGTACAGATCACCGGAGAGTTTCCCCCCCACCAGGTAAAGGCCCACCAAGTTCCCACCGCTCAACAGGGGCAGAACGGCCTGGATGCCCGCCTCCTGCCAGGACGGTGGGACCTCTACCCCTTTCTCATCGGCACGAGGCAGGTACTCACCCTCCGAGCCATCCAACAAGAGGGTTCTTTCCGAATCAAGGAGGGTGGCAACAAGGGGGCTGTCGACCGGAATGGAAAGGGAGGAAGCGGTTACCATCCCGTTACCCTCTTGATCCTCCGAGACGGTCAGGGGCACAAGATTCGCTTCCTCTTCATCGGGGATCAGCAACCAAGCACCTTTGATGAGCAGTTGCTCCGGCACTTCACGGGTCAGCAAACGGGCAATGTCCGAGAAACGAATGCTGGTGCTGAGCCGATGGCTCCAACGGATCAAGGCGTCCTGAAAGTCCAGTTGCTGCCGAAAGAAGAGGCGGTCCACGGCGGTCTGCAAATAGGCACGCAGCGGATTGACCAGCAGGCCGATCAAAAGGGCCGAGATAAAAACGACAAGGGTGTAGTTCCCGCTCCCGGCGGTGATGCCCAAAGCATTCGAGAGGAACGTGATAAGCAGCAGGTAGAGGGCGGCCAGCACGGCCGTCAGCACACCGTAAACCATGCTGCGGTTCACCACCAGGTCCACGTCCAAGAGACGGTAGCGCAACACGGCAAAGGCGAAGGAAAGGGGCAAGGTCAGTGTCCCCAACAACAACAGGTCCGAAAGGGTGGGCATGTAGAGGTGCAACAAGGTCAGGACGATGTCCACCACGCTGGAGGCGATGGCAACGCCCAAGCCCCACATCACCCACTGGAGCTGCCGCCGCACTACCGAATCCGCGGTGGTAGCATACACATACCCCATGCTCCCCAGGACAAAGGCAGCCGCCAAGACCAGGTATGCGAAAGCCACGTTGGAGAAGGTCTCAAAACGGGGCGCAAACCAGATGCCGGTCCCGGCCAACAACGACCGGGTATACGCCTGGATCGTCAGGGCCATCAGCACCAAGCTGGGGATGTAGAGCAGGAGCCACCACCAGGTTCCGGGCCGCAGCCGTTCCTTGGGGAAGAGCAGGGCAAAGTGGATGACCAAAGCAGGAGCCAGGGTCAAAGCCACGATCTGAACGTAGACCAGAAGGGGGGCATTTTTATCCAACAAAGCAAAATAGAGGCCCAAAGCCAGGGAGGCGATAAAGAAAAGACGGGCAGGCCGATCCCCAAACCGCTGCAACGCTACAACCATGCCCAGCAGGATAAAGACGAAGGCGATCAGGTTGCGGATGACAAAGCGCAGATCCAGACTCTTGGTGGTGATGAAAACGGGGATCTCTACAATCCGATCGCCCCGTTGCACCGTGACGACGGCCCAGCTATCCGCTTCCAGCCGGTTTTGCACCGACCGGTACTCCATGAGGGTGGAGACGGGCCGACCGTCAACCTCAAGGATACGATCCCCCACCTGAAAACCGATTTCCGCACCGCCCGCCCGGAGGGCAGTCACAACCAGGTCCTCGTTCACCATGACGACGGCCCGGCCCAGTTCGGACTTTGTGCCTTCCGGTGGCTGGATCGAGTGCCAATGGACATCAAAGTAAATGCCGACCGCCTGGATGCCGAAGGCCAAGACCGTCAACACGATGACAAAGGCCCGGTACGGCCACGCCAAATCGGTTGTCCGTCTCACCTTCACCACAGACGCACTCATTCAGAAGGCCCTTCCGCAATCGCCTTTTTGATCTCGGCCACCAGTTCTTGGACGGAGAGCGGCTTGACCAGGTACTGGCTGGCTCCCATTCCCAGCACCCGTACCTTATCCCGCTCCTTATCCACCGGACTGGCGGTGATGACGATGATGGGGATTGCCCGCGTATCTTCGTTCTCCTTGAGCCGCCGGATTACTTCATAGCCGTCCATACCCGGCATCTTGAGATCAAGCAGGATCAGGTCCGGCGGCGATTCCCGGACCATGTCCAATGCTTCCTGTCCGCCGGCAGCCGTCTGCACCCGGTAGCCTTGATGGGAAAGGGCTTGTTCCAAAAAGCCCCGGATGTCCGGATCGTCATCTACGACCAGCAAGGTCCGTTGCTCATCCTGCTCGCCGGGGGCCAGGGCCGTGCGGATGCTCTGCAGAAGCTTCTCTTCATCAAAGGGCTTGACCACGTAATCCACCGCCCCCAAAGCATAGCCCCTTTCCGAATCTGTCAACACAGAGACGATGATCACGGGGATCGGCGCAGTCACGGGGCTATCTTTGAGCCGCTCCAAGACGACAAAGCCGTCCAGGTCGGGGAGCATGATGTCCAGGGTGATGAGGTGGGGCTGCTCCTCCCGCGCCAACCAGAGGGCGTCCTCACCGCTACCGGCGAGCAAGACCTGATACCCTTCTGCTTCCAACTGACGACGGAGCAACAGGGCCAGGTCGTGATCGTCCTCCACGACCAGGATCTTTTGGCGACGGCCCACGACGAGGGATTCTTCGGTCAGCAGGTCCGGCTCTATTTCGGGAACCTCGGTCGTTACCAGGGGCAGGGTGAAGCTGAAGGTTGAGCCAACGCCCAGCTCGCTCTCCACCCAGATCTGGCCGCCCAGCATTTCGACGAACATCTTGACGATGGACAGACCCAAGCCCGTGCCCCCCGCTTCCTCAACGACCGGATCGTCCACCCGATAGAAGCGGTCAAAGATGCGATCCAAGTCGTCTTCGCCGATGCCGATGCCGGTATCGCTCACGTTCACCTGCAAGAAGCCATCGTTGGGCTGGACGGTAATCGTCACTTTGCCGCCCGGCAAGGTGTACTGCCACGCATTGCTCACCAGGTTGGTGAGGATCTGGGTGACACGGGCAGCATCACCCCGCACTTGGGGCAGCTCATCGGGAGGCTCCCAGATGAGTTCCAGGTTCTTTTCCCGATACTGTTCCCGGAAGGAAAGGACAACGTTGTTGATGATCTCTACCAGGTCCAGGGCCTCGATGGTCAAGCGGATGCGGCCTGTTTCAATGCGGGAAATGTCCAGAATGTCGTTGACCAGGGCCGTCAAGCGGTCGGCGTTGGTTTTGATGATCTGCAAAAAGTTGCGCTGGGTATCGGTCAGGCCACCGGCCATGCCCAGGAAGAGGAGGTCGGTATAGCCCTTGATGGAGGTCATGGGCGTCCGCAGTTCGTGGGAGACGGTGGAGATGAATTCGTTTTTCAGCCGTTCTACTTCGGCCTCACGGCTGATGTCGCGCAGGGCGGCAACCAAGCCCGGCACATCACCGACGGTTGTGATCAGCGGCGCGATGTTGACGGCCAGCACCCGTTTTTCCGCTTCCAAACGGACGGTGACGGGTTGCAAGGAGGTCGGTTCGCGCTGTGCCCGCTCCAGGTAACGCCGTAGTTCGGAATAGAGACCTCTGGCCAGTTCTCGCTGGGCCGTCGTTTCGCCCAAGCCCAACATGTGACGGAAATGTTCCCCTTCAATGGCAATTGCCGAAACACCCAGCAGCTCCTCGGCAGCAGGGTTGATGAGCAAGACCTTGCCGTTATGGTCCAAAACCAACACGCCGTCGGCAATGGATTCCAGGATGGCCCGGTTCTTGGCCGCTTCCTCCTGTTGGGATTGCAGCATGGAGCCGAGTTGATCGGCCTGTTCGGTGATGTAGGCGTAGAGATCCGAGTTGTTGACGGCGACGGCGATCTGGGCGGCGGCGGCGATGACCAGTTGTAGGTGATCTTCGGTAAAGTGGCCGACTTCGGGATGCCCCAGCGTCAGTACGCCCATGATGTCGCCCCCACCCAGGGAAAGGGGAGCCGCCACCACCGAGCGGATAGGCAACGGACGATCCTCCACTTGGAGCCAGCGGGGGTCTTTGGTGACGTCGGGGATGAGGACCGGTTTCCGGTTCTCCAGCACCCAACCGGCCAGCCCCACACCCCGTTTGAAGAAGGTGCGGGTTCCCCGGCGGGCTTGTTCCTCTTCCGGCCCCAAGACGGCCCGCAGGGTAAGGTAGCCGGTTTCTTGGTCCAGCAACATGATGGTTCCGTGCCGGACATCCATGGCATCGGCAAAGAGGTGCAGGGCGTGGTCCAGCACCCGTTCCAGGTCCAGGGTGGCCCCCAGCTCGCTGGTGATACGGTAGAGGGTTTCGGCCCGGTCGCGCTCCAGGGTCAGCTGCTGAAGGGCTTCTTCCAGATCGCGGGTGCGTTCCTCAACACGGGCCTCCAGTTCGTTGCTAAAGTCCACCAACTGTTGGTAAAGCTGGGCGTTGCGCATGGCCACCGCCACCTGGGCCGCAATGGTCGTCAAGATGGACAGGTCCTCCGGGCTGTAGAGGTTCTCCCGGTCGTAGCTTTGGACGGCCATGACACCCAAGACCTGATCGGCGGCGATGATGGGAACGCCCATCCACGATTTGGCCTGCTCGCCCACCCGCTCAATGCCGTGCTCTCGGTGGAATTCTGCGCTTTCTTCGGTAGTGCGGAAGAGGAGCGGACGACGGTTGCGAATGATGTAGCCGGTCAGCCCCTGGTAAATGCTGTAACGGGCCTGTGGTTCCGGCTCGCCGTGTTCGCGGGAAAAGGCCAACGTCCATTCTTCATCGCCCTCCTCATAGGTGGCGATGAAAAAGTTGGTTGTATCAAAGAGTCGCCCCACCTGCTGGTAGACGGTGTGCAACAGAGCATCCAGGTCCAAGGCGGAGCTGATGGCTTGGGCCATCTCGTTCAGGACCGAGAGTTCGGCGATGCGCCGTTCGCGGTCGCCGAAGAGGCGGGCGTTTTGCAGGGCAATGGCCGCCTGTCCGGCAATGGTGCTCAGCAGGCGTAGGTGGCCCTCGTCATAGGCCGCTTCCCGCGTGTAGCTTTGGACGACGATGCCGCCGATGACCTGGTTTTCAATCTTCATGGGCACGCCCAACCACGAAAGGGCCGGTGTGCCGGAAGGGGTCAAGCCGTGTTCCTTATGGAAGGCATCGGTCCCGTGGGAAATGAGGATCGGTTCCCCCGTCTTGAGGAGGTAGCCCGTGAGGCCCTCGTCCGGACGGAGTGTGACAGGGGGTTGCCGTTGGCCACGTTCCACATAAAAGTCAACGCGGATCACATCCGCTTCTCGGTCATAGAGGGCAATGAAAAAGTTGTGCGTATCCAGCAATTTGCTAACGTGGGTGTAGATCAGTTCGGCCAGCGTCTCCTCATCCAACGCGCCGCTGAGGGCTTGACCGATCTCGTTGACCGTAACCAGCTCCGCCACCTGGCGGCGGGTTTCTTGGAAGAGACGGGCGTTTTCCAGGGCCACGGCCAGCTGATCGGCGGCCATTTCCAGGGCGGCGGCATCTTCCTCACTAAAGGCCCAGGCTTCTTCGGCCTCGGCGTGCAGCACACCGAGCACTTGGTCCCCAACCTTGATGGGGGCCGAGATGCTGGACGGAGCAGACCAATCGCCCATGTGGACGAACCGTTCATCGGCAAAGGCATCGTTTGCCACCACCGTCTCGCCGCTGGCGGCGGCAGAGCCGAGCAACCCCTGGCCGATCTTCTGGCGGTAATCGGAGGGGAGGACGGACCAGAAGGCATCATTGGCAGCAGCAACGTACAGTTCTTGCCTTCTCTCATCCACCAAAAAGACGGCTACACGGGAATAGCCCAGGTTCCGGTGCAGGTCACGAACGGTGGTTTCCAACAGTTCTTGTGGTTCCAATTGGGCCGTAGCCCGCCGTCCGATCTCGTTCAGCAGGGAAAGGCGCACGGCTGCCCGCTGGGTGCTATCAAAGAGACGGGCGTTTTCCAGGGCTACGGCGGCTTGGTCGGCCAGGGTCGAAAGGAGGACCTGGTCGGTCTGGGTCAACGCGTATTTTTCCGAATGACCGGCCAACAGGACGCCCAGCAGCTTCTGCCCAACGGCAATGGGAGCCAGGAGCAAGGAACCGGCCATCTCGGGGGCAAGGGGCAAGGGTGTAAATTCCGTCCGCTCCGTATCCGGGATCAGCAAGGATTTGCCACCGGCGGCCACCCGCCCCACGGCCCCTTCACCGGGGGCGTAGTGCCGGTCGGCGATCTGCTCTAGGTCCAGCCCATAGGCGACGACCGCCCCAAGTCGGTCATCGGGAGGCAACGGTTGGAAGATGACACTGATATTGCAATGGAGGAGCAACTGCACCCCTCTGACCACCGTATCGAGTACCTTTTCCGGCTCAAGGGTGCGGTTCAGCCGACGCCCGATCTCGTTGATCAAGGCCAAATTGTCGGCCCGTCGCCGGGCATCGTGGTAGAGATTGGCGTTTTCAATGGCAACGGCGGCCTGATTGCCAAAGATGGCCAAGAGGTCCAAGACCTGGCGGGAAGGCCGCTTCCCATCCGCCGGATCGTCTACCGAGATCAAGCCGATCAGGCGTCCGCCCGATCCGCGCAGGGGGACCAAAAGCATGTCGTTGGGATGCCATTGGCCTTCCTTCCACTCGTCGGTGGGCGGCATAGCTACAACGGTATGCAGGTCGGCCCCCCAATCGTCCCGCCGGTCAAAGGGGAAGAAATAGCAAGGTCCCAGGCGGTACTCCTCGCGGAACAGGCGTTCATACCGCTCCACCGGCTGGCGAACGCGGGCCAGCTCCTCAAACTTGTGGAGGGGCAGACCTGCCGCGGCGACGCGGCGCAAGACCGCCCCCTTGCCGGTCCAGCCTTCGGCAACGCTGATGAGCACGACGTTGAACCCTGCCGTTTCCTGGATGGCATAGGCCACCTCTTCCAAGGCATCCTCCAGAGGCAGGTCGCTGCGCAGCTTCTGGCTGATGGTCAGCAGACGGTTCATCTGCTCCGTGCGGCGACGCAAGGCGTTGTTGCTCCGCACCTGCTCCTCAAAGCGCAGGGCGTTGCCGATGGCGATGGCAGCCTGTTCTGCCAGGGATTGAACGAAGGTCAGGCTTTGGTGGTCAAAGGCATAGGCTTCGGTATGGCGCAGCTGGATGATGCCCACTACATCGTGTTGGTAGGAGATGGGCACGGCCAGGGCGGAGAGGGTCCCTTCCTTGACGCAGATAGGATACGATTCCCGGTCGGCATCCTCAATCAGGCGGGGCGTGCCACTGTTCAGCACCTGATAGGTGAGGCTTTCTTCGTCCGGGTGACGGAGCATCTCGCGGATGGTTTTTAGCTCCTCATCCGAATACCCACTGGCAACCCGCAATTCCAGTTGTCCCGTTTCCAGGTTCGTTAGCATCACGTTGCCGTGGGTCGCCCCCGTGGTCTGGATGGCAGCATCCAGAACCGAGTGGAGGATGGAATCCAGGCTCAAGGTGGAGTTCAGCTCCTGGGTGACGCGCTGCAAGGCGGTCAGTTCATCCAGGCGGGCCTGCAAGCTCTCGTCGGTCCGCTCATACAGGCGGGCGTTCTCCACAACGACCCCGGCCTGCCAAGCGATGGCATTCGCCAGCTGCAGCTCTTCTTTGCTGAACCTGCGCTCTTCCTGCGTCCAAAGCAAGTAGACGCCGCCGATGACTCGGTCGTGGGCGACCATCGGCGCAAAGAGGGTTGTCTTGCTGGGGAAGGCCGCCGCCGTATCGGGGTCTATACGGGGATCATGGAGCGGGTCGTTGCTGTACACCGCCTGGCGGGCCTGCCACGCTTCCTCAATGAAGGGATGACCGACGATGGGAATCCGGAATTCATGGTAGAGGGTTTGCTTATCATCGGGGATACGATAACCGGCCACGGCGTACATGTGCGTGCCCTGATCATTGGCCAAGTATACACCGGCCATATCCGCCCCCAGGGCACGGCACATCTCACGGGCTACGTTGCGCACCGTCTCCGTCAAATCCAGGGTGGAACCGATGGTCTCGCTTACCCGCAGGAGCAGTTGGGTGTGCTCGAACCGCCGCTGGGTTTCCTCATAGAGACGGGCGTTCTGAATGGCGATGGCCGCTTGGTCGGCTATGATGCGCAGGGCCTCCACCTGCTCGGCAGAATAGGCGTTCACCCGGTCGCTGATCATCTCCAATGTGCCGATGAAAGAATCGGATGTTTGCAGGGGAAGGCCCACATAGGAACGCAAGGGAGCTTCTTCCGTGGAGATCTTGGGTCGGATCTCGGCAGTAGCTATATCGGGGATGATCAGCTCCCGGCGGTGACGGGCGATCCAGCCGCTGAAGCCTTCATCCAGCCGATAGAAACCACCGGTCTGGGAAGTGTAGGGCATATCGCCCGCACTGGCATAGGTGACGACCAACTGCTGTTCTTCATCCCAAAGACAGATTTCGGCAATATAGTATCCCACCAGGTCCCGAACGCGGGCCAAGATGAGGTCCAACGTTTGTTGCAGGTCCAGGTTGGCGACGATCTCCCGCCCGATCTCGCCGATGGTCGAAAGCATCTGCACCCGCTGCCGCTGCTCCTGGAAGAGACGGGCGTTCTCTATGGCAATGCCGGCGTGGTCGGCCAAGTGTTCAATAAAGCGCAGGTCATCCTCGGTAAAGGCATCCGGTTCCGTGCTTTCCAGGTTCAGGACACCGATGACACGCCCTTCGCGCATGATGGGCACGGCCAACTCGGAACGGGTCGTGCTCAGCATATCCACATAATCGGGATCCTGTTGCACATCGGGAACCAGTGCCGCTTCGCCGGTGCGGACGACACGCCCGATCACGCCCCGGTCCACCGACCACTTCTCGCGGACCAGGTCTTCGGCATTGTCGGGGCGCAGACCATGCCAGAACAGACGATCCAGAGATCGTCTATCCGATGAAAGGATACCGACAAAGCCGCTGCTGGCGTTGCAGGCTTCCACCGCCCGCCGGAGCACCAAACCGATGATCCGGTCCATATCCAGGGTCGCGCCCAATTCATGATCTATTTCCTCAACCACCGCCAGCTCTTGCAGGCGCCTCTGGAGAGCCTCATCGGTGCTTTCGTAGAGACGGGCGTTCTCCAACGCCGTAGCCGCATGGACCGCAAAGGTGGAAAGCAGTTCTTGGTCTACGCCATCAAAGGGGGTATCATCCTTTTTGTTGATCACCTCCAGGACGCCGATGGGGCGGCCTCGGCTGATAAGGGGGACGCACAGGATAGAACGTGTCTGGAAGCCGGTGGCGATGTCAGGGGCGGTATACCACTTGGGATCGGAGCGGACATCGGGAACCAGGCGGCTTTCGCCGCTTCTGAACACTTCTCCGGCGATGCCCTCGCCGGGTGGGATCTTTTGTCCGAGGAGCTGCTCGGCATTGGGGCCGCGGACGACACGGAAGACCAAAGGTGCCTTTTCCGGATCGGCAGCCCTTTCATCGACCAGAAGCAAGGAACCGGCCTCGGCATTGAGCAACTCCACCGCTTTGTCCATGACCTGGTCAAGAACGATGTCCAGGTCCAATGTGGAGCTGATCGCCTGGCCTATTTCGTAGATCGTGGTCAGCTGCTGCAGGCGCAGGGCCAAGTCCTCACGGATGCGGAGCTGACGCTTATCCATGGCAACGGCGTAGCCCACAATCAGGGTCAACGCCAAATAGACGATCAAACTTCCTGCGATGTAGGGAGAAAACGCTCCCCCACGTCCCAACCACGAATCCAAAAAGGGGAAGGTAAACAGGAGCCAAACAAACAGGTTGAGCACCAAAGCCGGCCACAGGCCGAGACGGGCAGCCAGGATGGCAGCCAAGCCCACCCCAAAAAGGCGGATCTGGTTGCCTGCATCACCCGCCAGGTAGAGGGTCAAACCTACCAGGGCAATGTCGGCAACGCACAAGGCCAAACCGTGGTATTTCGGTTCGACAAAGCGCGGCACGCCCAGGTAAACGGCTGCGTGGACGAGCAAGATCGCTAAAATGCTCACAGCCACGGTGACGTTCCCGGAGAGCAAGGATGTCACCAAGAGGAACAGCCACCCCAGGCGCAGCATCCACAACAAGATGCTCTCTATGCGGTTGCCGGCTTCAATCGCGTTTCCGATATTGCTCATGAACACTACCCCCGGTTTTCCCAAAGGTCAACCGGTGGAGAGGGTTGTCTACAGGCCCTGCTGCGCGCGACGGCGGGCCTCCGCGGCGACTTCGGTGATCTCGCGGATGTCGGAGAAGGGAGCGGTATCGTGCTGAATGAGGCCCACGGCCAGGGTCATCAGGGGTGCCCGCTGGGTTGTGCCGTCAGGGCCGACGACCTCAATGTAACCCCGTTCCCGGTCGCGGAAGTTGTAGAAGGTGGCGACCTCTTCACGGAAGCGTTGTTCCAACCGCTCCTTCATCTGCGGCGCGACATCGGGCGTGGTGATGATCAGGAAATCGTCACCGCCGATATGGCCGATGAAATCGTCGCCGGAGCCGAGTTCATCCACCACTTCGGTCAGCAGCATGGCCGTAAAGCGCAGGACGTCGTCCCCCGCCACAAAGCCGTAGACATCGTTAAAGTCGTTGATGTGATTGATGCCGATATAGAGCACGGCCCAATCGTCGCGCCGCATGATCTGGCGCAGCTGATCTTCGATCAGCTTACTGCTGGGCAACCCCGTCACCGGACTGGTCAGGTTCAACCAGCCGGCCCTCCGCAACGCCCCCTGGACACGCAGCAGGAGAAGCTGCAGGTCAAAGGGTTTGGTGATATAGTCATCTGCGCCCAGTTCCAAACCGGCGATCTGGTCACTCCGCTCATCCTTCTGGGTAAGAAAGATGATGGGAATGTGGCTGGTGCGCAGGTTGGAGCGCAGACGACGGCAGACCTCGTAGCCGTTGATGTCCGGCAACATGATGTCCAGGATCACCAGGTTGGGTAGCTTACGACGACAGATCTCCAACGCCTCCTGACCTCGGGGGGCCACGATAGTTTCATAGCCCTGAGAATCAAAGTAGATGCGGAGCATGTTGGAGATGTCAAAGTCGTCTTCAACAATTAGCAGACGTCCTTTGCTCATCCTGTTTACCTCCCTCACGTAGCGCCAGAACCTTTGCGCTATCTATCTCTGCGGTTCATCCCCCGAACCGCCAAGATGCCAAATAGAATCTCCCTCGGCGGTCACCCGCCCGAACCGCCGAGACGCGCATTCCGGCGAATCCGCTCTATTTCCTCGTCGGTTACGGCCCGCTCAAAGCTGCGGAACCCGGCCAGTCGAAAGCCATGTTTGGCCGCCAATCGGGCGATCTCGTCCACCCGTTCCAGGGAGACCTCTTTGCCGATGGTATAGCTCTCATAACGGCCTTCCAGGGCCAGGACCATGGTCTCGGACATGCAGGCATAGGCTTTGCCCGGCGGAAAGCCAAAATCAAAGCCAAAATCCACATCACCGGGCACGCTCACCATCCCCCCCTCAATGACCAGGACATCATTTCGCCGCTCCACGACACGGCGGGAGACGTTACGCGGACGGGCCACGTCGCAGACGACCGCACCGCTCTTGAGATGCTCCGGTTCCAAAAAAGGGGTGACGGCACTGGTGACGGTCAGCACGATGTCGGCTTGCCGCACCGCATCTAGCTCGGTCTGCGTTGTGGCCGTGGCCCCTTCCGCTTCAACCAACGGCTTGATCTCTTCCAAGCGACGCGGGTCGCGCCCGATAAGTATCACGTGGGGGACGCTCCGGGCGATCAGCCGGGCACACGCCTGCCCCACCGAGCCGTAGGCCCCGACCACGGCAACGGTACACTGCGCCGGATCCCGGTCCAACCGTCTGGCCCCTTCTAACGCCGCCTCTACGGCAATGGCTACGGTGTAACTATTGCCCGTCGTCACCGGGATCGAGAGGCGACGGGAAATGGTGATCCCGGCATCCCCCACAACGGAGGTGAACGCCCCCAACCCCAGGATCTTGGCCCCCAGCTTTTCGGCCAGCCGCCCGGTTTGCACGATTTTGCGGTAGGCCGTTGCCGTCCGCACTTGGAGCATCCGCCGCGGCGTTAGAGGGCAAGCCAGCAGCCAGCCTTCAATCTCTTTGCCCGTCGCCTCCGAGCGGACGCCGACGACATGGGAAAGATACACCGGAGGAAAGAACCGGGAGCCAAAGTCAATGATGGCTGGCGGCAGTTTGCCCAGCAACGGGTATTTGCGGGCTACATCCTTTTGTGGTTCAATGGGATGGATGATGAACGCAAAATTGTCCATAGCCAGACGATTCCCCGCCGGCCTCCGCCTGCTATCCCTCCATCTATCATTCTCAACGAGGGTACAGCTGAGGGTGCAGGTCAGAATCGGGCCACTTTAGGTGATCGCTTTCCTCATAAGAGACGTTGTGTGTAATCACCGACCGCTCGTTGGTACGGACCAACACTACGTCCGATTCTATCATCCGGGCCGGATAGATGGTCAAATCCGCGCCGATGCGGCAATGATGGCCCACACAGCCACCCAACACCGTCATCCCCACATCTTCCAACTGTCCCCGGTGGAAGGTGCGCAGCGGTTTGGGCAACAGGTTAAAGTCGGTAAAGGTCGTCCCTGCTCCGATGAAGGAATCACGCCCGACCACGCAGAATTGCAGGCAGGCGTTCTGGGCCACCATCGTATCTTCCATCAAGGTAGTCATAAACAAAGAGGTGCGGAAGGGAAGGTAACACCGGTCACCGACAACGCTGATCAGCAGTTCGTTGCCGTGCAGGATGCTCACATTGTTGCCGATGATGCAGTTGGAGATCACGACCCCCGCACCGATATAGACGTTATCGCCGATGATGGTCGGCCCCTGGATGACCGCCGTGGGATCAATTTGGGTATTCCGCCCCACCTTGACCATCGCCGAATTGGAAAGAAACTGCTTTCGTTCCAGCAAGGAGCGCCAGAGGATCTTGAGCACCGTGCTGGGCTTGTTCAAGCTCCGCTCCATGCGTGCGCCCTCGGCCAGAACGCCGAACAGGCAATTGGCGATAAAGATGTGCACCCAATTCTCTACCGAAAGAAAAGCCCGCAAAGGGATTTGGAAAACCAGGTCTCCCTTTTCCGACGACATGTGGGTCGGCACACGGTAGGAGCCAAACTCATACGCACCGCAATCGATCACCAGGGGGCGGGTGAGCTCCTCCAACCCACGGGGGTAGTACCACATGTTGGCTACATAGACATCACCTTCCCGCCGGATGCCGCTTTGCAAAGGCAAGGCGTGGGTAGTAATCACCTCATCGTCCAGGGAAAAGGCCACGCGGCAGGCTTTGCCCAAAGAGCGGGCCTTGGATAAAAAGGTCTCGATGAAGGCTTGATCAAAAAAGAGATTGTCCCGGTAGACTAGGGTTTCTTCATAACTATCGGGAATCTGCTCGAAAAAATCGGTTTCTATCTCGGAATCGCAATAAGGCTCCAGAATATCTTTTTGATGCAGCCACAGAGGCTTGTTCAACACCCGCAATTCACGCGCAGGCTCGTTGAAAGGTGGGATTTTGCGTTTGTCGCGGATGATCACTTTCCTCATGCGATCCCTCGTTCAATCCAACGGTCGCTTTTCGATCAAGTATGTGCAGGTTGGATCGCCTTTGGCAATGCACAGGATCTCTTCCACGCGGACGTTTTTGCCCCCCGTGACCCAGTGCAAACCCTCCTGGAGCAGCCCCAAACCGGCATGGCAGATAGGTACATCCGAGTGTCGCCCCCAACAAACAGGGCAGCGATCAATGTGGTAGAGAAAGTGATCAATATCCTCCTCCACCCGGACGATCTGATCGCTGGTCTTGTTGAAGGTTTCGGCCATGGCGTTGATGCCGACTTTGAGCTTCATGCTCAGAGGCAAAAGGCGGAAGGCCAGATCGGCCACGCCCAGCACCGCGCCGAATTCACGGATGCCGTAATAGAACCCAGCCCGTCCGGCCCGGATGGCCAGACCGCGCCCCCCTCGCGGCCCGTACATATCGTCCAGGGCCTGGTTCAGGGCAGCCATCTCCTCAAAACTCCAGCCCAGGTCCAGGTTGTTAGGCGGATAGTTGTTGATGCGGTGGCGCAATTTGGCCAAGTTCAGAACGGCGTTGACGCCGTTCTTGCCCATCACATCCTCCAGGGCGATCAGCATCATCCGCCCCATTTTGTTGGGCCAATAATATTGCACCTTTTCTTCTTCTTCCTTGTGTTCGTGGCTGTGTTCATTATCGGTCATCGAGTACCCCTCACAAAACGATCCCTAACCGGCCAGAAAATCGAGCAAAATGGCGTGGAATCGGTCGGGTTCATCCAGCATGGGGAAATGGCGCGAATGTTCCAGGATTTCTATGCGGGAACGGGCCACACGGCGAAACAGCTCGGCCTGTTTGGGGTCCACGATCTTGTCGCCCTTCCCATAGACGCCCAGCGTCGGCATCCGCAGCGTGCCCAACCGGGGGGTGAGATCGGTACGGTGCAAGGAGTGGATGCTCCACAAGAACGATTCCAGCGTCATCTTGGATAGGTCTCGCATGAGCAGATCGTACCACTCACTCCAGTTGGCTGCGATCCAGGGGGCAAAGATTTTGATGCCCAGCCGCAACAGGGCGGGCGAGTTCCAAACCAGGAAGGCGATCCATGGATAGCCGGCCAGCTTGAGGAAAAAGTTCAGCGACCGGCCGTCCACCGGCGAGCCGACGACGGCAACTTTTTCCACCCGCTGGGGCCGGTCCAGGGCCAGATTGAGGGCAACCGTTCCCCCCATTGAATGGCCGATCACCGGCGCGTGCTGGATGCCCATGCGCTCCATGAATTGGTCAACGAGGGCAACAAAGTCCGCAATTTCGTAGCTTTCGCGGCGTTTATCCGATTCGCCAAACCCCCAAAAGTCCAAAGCATAGGCCCGGTGTCTGGGGGCCAGGGCTTCCATCGTGCCCAACCAACAACCCCACGACCCCAGCCAGCCATGCAACAGAACAACCGGTTTTCCTCGGCCATACACTTCATAGTGTACGACCCCCTGACTGGTGACGATTGAACTCAATCTTTTCTCCTAGATGAGGCGGCTAAAGTCTTCGGCAGCCCGCCGCATATCCAAAAAGACCAAACCGAGCTTGGCATTCTGGCGGGCCAGAACGGTCAAGACCGCATCCTCCCCCACCGCCGACAGGATCACATAGCCGTTCGCGCCGCGAATGTAAACCTGATCAAGGACACCACGCCCCAGCTCACTGGCGATCCGCTCGCCCAGGCTGAGCATGGCCGCGCTCATCGCCGAGACCCGGTCCTCTTCCACATCGGGCGGCAGGGCGGAAGCGATGATCAGGCCATCCACGCTGACAACAGCCGAAGCCTCAATGTCCGGTGTATTGACCTGCAAGTCTTTGAGACGGGCGATCATTTGCTCTGTGCGCGATTGTGCCATTTTTCCAATCCTTTCTTACAAAAGATGTGTATCGGTCAACTCGGTGTTGCCCAGACGAATCTACTCCTCTTCGGGAGGCGTCTTTTCCAAAATGGTGTACAATAACTCCAACAATACGTTTTTGACGCTCTCCTTATCGGTAGCCACGCAGGGCAAAATTTTGACATCAGGGCTGACCTTGAGGGCGATCCGCAGGTCTTCGGGCGGCCAAGCATCCTCCAAGTCCTGCTTGTTGGCCGCTACCACATAGGGTGTATCCGCATAATGGCGGAAGACATCCAAGATGCGGCGGGCTTCGCGAAAGGTCTCAGGACGTACACTATCCACCAGCACGATGAACCCCAACATGCCTTCGGACAGGATCTCCCACATAAAGTCAAACCGCTTCTGACCGGGAGTCCCGAACAGATAGAGCACCAGGTCATCATCCACCGTGATCCGCCCAAAGTCCATCGCCACGGTGGTTTCCTTCTTCACCCGCGAGGTCGCATCGGTGATCTTGCGTTCCGTGGAGACCACATCAATCTCACTGACGCTCTGGATGAAGGCGGTTTTGCCTGCGCTGAAAGGTCCGGTGACAACCATCTTCACTGTTTGCATCTTTGCGCACACCTTGTCCTTAACTAGTCATGCTCTCTTCCACGCGGGCCGGTGATTGAAGCCGATCACAGCCGTTTGATGCGAGCAATCAGTTTATGGATGACAGATCGCTTGACGGCGGGCGGGCGGGAGACAACCTCAGCCGTGGGCGGGCGGCGCGGTGGTGCGCCTTCCGGCTCCACCATTTCAACCAGCCCGGCCTGCAACAGGCCGTAGATGATCTTGCGGATCTGGAAATCGTCCATACCGATCCGCTGGGCGATCTGCCTGATTGTATTGCGGGGGTTGATATAGGAAATCACCCGCCATTCGTCCACGCTGAGATTGATGTTGCGCAGCTGAGCCTGGGGCCGGTCGGTAAACTTGAGGGCCATATCCAGGTCCGGCAACTCATCCTGGAGCCGCTCCCATTCCTTGACCCGGCGGCTGCCCTCCAAGATGATATTTTCCAGATCAATCGAGACGGTGATGACGCCGCCGGGGGGTAGCTGGTTCGGTTCAAAGTGGAACAACCCCTCCGTCCACGTGAACAAACCGTAGACGGTGTCCAAAATATCGTTGCGGACGCTGTTGATAATGTCCTCGTGGGTGACATACCCGGCGTTGATCAACAACATGCCCAGTTCTTTATCGGGCTTGTTCCCCGATTTGGTGCGGATGATCTTGGCCTGCTCTGCCGTGAGTTTGCCGTTGCGCGCCAGGATGCTGGCAAGGTGTTCATCCCGGTTGCTGTTGGTAGCGTATACCAGTTTCCCTTCCCGAAAATATAGAGCGGTCACGCCGGATTGCACCTGAATCGTCAACGCACCGGTTTTGCGAGCCAGATGGATCAGATTCAAGAGCTGCGTCGTGCTAAAGTCTCTGAGGTTTCCTTTCAGTGCCATCGCGATCTATCCTTTGGCAAGTTGTTGGCCCGGACCGGCTCCGAATCGGCTGCCGAGCTTCCAGCACTTGCGCCCATTATACCCTGTCTCCGGGTATTAGTCAACTAGCCCATGAGCATTATCAACACCGGGCAGCAACAACGCATGAACTCGCCGCCGGGATCCCAGGCTAAACCGGATAGAGACACCCAAAAACTGCCTATAATCGGAAAAGGTCGCACCGTCGCCGAGGGCGGATCGATCACCACCTAACTTGTGAAAAGGCGCGCTACTGTGATATAATGGACACAAGTTGGGGTAGATCGTTCCCGGAGGTTAGAATCTAATGCGCAATCAACAGAGAACCTGGCAGACGATTGTAATCGCAGTGGTTCTGTTTGCCGTCGCGCTGTATGCGACCGCTTGCTTGCCCTCCGGCCCCTCCGATGTCACACCAACACCGACCAAGACGCCCAAACCCCCTCTGACCGAGATCGCCGTGCTGCCGACCGCAACACCCACCCCCACTCTGACACCTACGCCTTCCCCCACCCTCGCACCGACCGACACGCCTACCGCCACACCCGAACCGACCGAAACGCCGCCTCCCACCGTCGCCGCCTGGCCTACCCTGGCCCCCAACGTTTGCCCTCTGACCGGCCAGGAAGTCAAAGACCCGGCCTTGTTGGAACGCCGTCCCCTGGCCATCAAAATCCAGAACGCCCCCATCTCCCGGCCCCAGTACGGCTTCCCCCAAGCGGACATCGTCTACGAGCACCTCTCGGAAGCCGGCATCACCCGTTTCACCGCCATCTACCTTTGCAAACCGGTGGAAAAGATCGGCTCCGTCCGCAGTGCGCGCTTCATTGACCTGGAGATCCCGGCTATGTACAAAAGCCTCATGGCCTTTTCCGGGACCAGCGCGGGCCTCTACCCCAAATTCCTCAACGCCGATTTTTACGACCGGGAATTCTGCTACGGTTGGGGGCTGCATTCCGAAGCCTTCTACCGGGATACCGAATTGCGCCGGAAAGGCATACCCATTGAGCACACCCTGTTCGCCAGCGCAAGCAAGATCTGGGCCATTGCCGACGAACTGGGAATCAACCAGCGGCAGGAGCTGAAAGGACTGAACTTTGGCGTAGAAGTGCCCGAAGGCGGTCAACCGGCTACCCACATCAACATCCCCTACCCCCACCGCGATATGGTGGTGGACTATCGCTACGACCCGCAACAGGGCGTATACCTGCGCTGGCAAGGCGGAGACCCCTTCTTGGACGCAGCCACCGGCAAACAGATCACCGTGACCAACGTCGTCGTCCTGTACGCAACCCACGTGGACACCGACATCTACGAAGACGAACCCCGCCGCAACCACCCTTCGGTCCAGATTCAGCTTTGGGGCACAGGGCCGGCGGTCATCTTCCGCGACGGGCAGGCCTTTGAAGGGCTATGGGCCAGGCCCCGCCGGGAGGACATGGTCGTTTTCCGCGACCCTACCGGCCAGATTCCGATCCCCCTCAAGCCCGGCAATACCTGGATGCAACTGGTCCCCTTGCCGGGGCACCGCTGGAGCTTTGAGGTCTCTTGGGATGCCGAGGAGTAGCATACGATGGTGATCAACCGCCGTATCCGATTTCACACCCAGGGCAACGGCCACGTCCTAGACATCACCGATCAGGTCGGTGAGGAAGTGGCCCGTTCCGGCTTGCAAAACGGCATCGTGACCATCTTTTCCCCCAGCTCCACCAGCGCACTGACAACCCTGGAATACGAATCGGGAGCCGTTTACGACCTGCAACACCTCTTCGACCGCATGATCCCTCCCGACGCCGACTATCGCCACAACCTGCGCTGGGGGGACGGCAACGGCCACTCTCACCTGCGCAGCGCACTGCTGGGGACATCGCTCACCGTGCCTTTTGTCGAAGGGCGGCTGACCCTGGGCACTTGGCAGCAGATTATCTTTGTGGACTTTGACAACCGCCCGCGTTCTCGTTCCGTGGTGCTTCAAATCATCGGCGAATAGCCGATGCAATTTGTTAAGGTACGGCGGGAACGGCAAAGCCGCCCCTGTCATTATAGCACAGGCCCAGGGCCGCGAGCAATAGGCTGCGGGGATGAATAAAACCCGACAAAGAGGACCTTCGGGGCGTAGTCCTTCCAGGTCCTCACCGGTAGCGCAAGCCCCCGGCCTGTACAAATCGCGCCCCCTGGCGGGCGGCCTGCGATTTCCGAGGAGACATGACCGACAGGCAACCGTTGTGGGATTGGCTACACGGACGGGCCAGACTCCGGCCCGACCTGTTGCCCCACTCCCCACCCTGGGTGCGAGCACACTTTGATCACGCTTGGGCGCCCATGCAAGCTTTGGCACATCAGCTGCGCCCGCTCCCTGCTTCCGTGTGGGCCTGGCTGCTCGGCCAAAACGGCGGCTTTGTCCTCATCACAACCGGAGCATCCCGGTACGTTCCCGGCCCGGCCACCATCCGGCGGAAAACCGTCCAAAACGTAGCCTACATCTCCGTAGAAGACTTGGCCCGGCAGAACGAACAACCCCTCCACGTCATCGGACACCTGCTTGACCACTATCTGGGCTGCGGCGGCGCTCCCGACGGCCTTTGGCTTTCCGGCGGAGGGGGAACAACCGACCGCTGGCGGGAGGCAGGCCGCCGCCTGGAGAAACTCTTCGCCCTGGGCTACGGCCTGGACACCACGGCCCAGGCCAACGTACAGGATTACTTTGCCCAGTCCCTGGCCTTCTACTGCCGGGACCGCCGACGCCTGAACACAGCCGATCCGCAGATCACCAAATGGTTCCGCAGCACCCTGTGGAACCCTGCCTTTTGGAAATGACCGGAAGAGGAAAGGAATGATTACATCACGTATTGAAGCTCTCCGCCGCCTGCAGAAGGCCAACGGCATCGCCTGCGTCGTTTTGATGCCCGGCGCAAACCTGCGCTATTTCACCGGCCTGGAAAAGCACCTCTCCGAACGGCCCCTGCTGGCCTTCCTCCCCGCCGATGGGGAACCGGTCCTCCTCCTGCCCGAACTGGAGGCTCCCGCCGCCCGTTCCCTGCTGGGCCGGGAGATCCGCCTGTTCACCTACCGAGATGAAGAAGGCCACGAGCACGCCTTCTACCGGGTCGCCGAAGCCCTGAACCTGGCAGGCCAACCCCTCGGCATTGAGTACCTGACCATGCGCGTCTTGGAGCTACGCCGCCTTGAGCAAGCCTTCCCGGATTGCCCCATCATGGCCGTTGAACCCTGGCTGCCGCCCCTGCGCATGAGCAAGGACGAAACCGAATTGGCCCACATGCGCCGCGCCGTCCGGATCGCCCAGGAGGCAATGCAGCGGCTGCTGGACGAAAAAGCGATCCGTCCGGGCCGCACCGAACTTGAAATCGCCGCCGATCTCAAAGTCGCCCTCCTTCGCGCCGGAAACCAGGGGGATGCCTTCGCCCCCATCGTCGTGGCGGGACCCAACTCGGCCCAACCCCATGCCACGCCGTCGGACCGACCGCTGGCCGAAGGCGATCTGGTCATCATTGACTGGGGAGCGGTATACGCCGGCTACCGCTCCGACATCACCCGCACCTTCATCCTGGGGCAACCTACGGAGGAAATGCAACGCATCTACCGCACCGTGCGGACGGCCAACAAAGCCGCCCGCCTGACCATCCGGCCCGACAGAACCGCCCAAGACATAGACCGAGCTGCACGCCAGATCATCACCCAAGCCGGATACGGCGACTATTTCATCCACCGCACCGGTCACGGCCTGGGCCTGGAAACCCACGAACCGCCGTACATCGTCGAAGGCAACCTGGACATCCTCAAACCGGGCATGACCTTCACCGTAGAACCGGGGATCTATGTACCGGGGCTGGGCGGCGTGCGCATTGAAGACGACGTAGTCGTGACAGAGGACGGCGTGGAAACGCTAACCACCCTGCCACGAGAACTGATCGCGTTGTAATCGTATGAAAAACGCAACCTCCCCCCCCACCGAGGTCCCATTTGACCGCAAACGCTACCGGCGCGTCGTCCGTTACTTTGCCGGAGTCCTGGCCCACTTTATCTGGTGGGAGCTGATCCTGCGCCGTCTCCTGGGCCGCCGCTTCGTGGAACGATCCTTTGAACGGCGGTGGCAGCGCATCGCCCACGACTTTCGCATCATGGCGGTAGAATTGGGAGGGGTGCTGATCAAACTGGGCCAGTTCCTCAGCATCCGCGTAGACATGCTCCCTCAAGCGGTCACGGCGGAACTGGCAGGGCTGCAAGATGAAGTCCCCCCGGAGCGTCTGGAAGACATCCAGGCGGTCGTCGAGGCCGAATACGGGCAACCGTTGGACAAAGTATTTTCCTGGTTCAGTCCCCGGCCGGAGGCAGCCGCCTCCCTGGCCCAGGTTCACCGCGCCCGGCTCCTCACCGGCGACGAAGTCGTCGTCAAGATCCAGCGGCCCAACATAGAAACCATCGTCGAGACCGACCTACGGGCCATCCAGACCCTGACCCGCTGGCTCAAACGTTATGAACCGATCCGCCGCCGCGCCGACCTGGACCGACTTTTTGAGGAATTCAGCCGCACCACCCGCGCCGAGCTGGATTTTGAGGCCGAAGCGAGCAACGCCGAACGGTTCGCCCTCAACTTTGCCGACGACGGCCGTGTGCGCATCCCCCGCATCTACACCCAGGCATCAACGCGCCGCGTGCTGATCATGCAAAACGTAGCCAGCATCAAAATCGACGACCTGGCCGCCCTGGATGCAGCGGGCATCAACCGCTCCGAAGTGGCCCACTGCCTGTTGGACATCTACCTCCAACAGGTGTTTGAAGACAACTTTGTCCATGCCGACCCCCACCCCGGCAACCTGTTCGTCCAACCCCTGCCCCCCCTGGTCTCCGATCTGGGCTTGGTCCCCCCCACCCAGGGGACGCCCTTCCGCATCGCCTTTGTGGATTTCGGCATGGTCGCAACGGTCCCGGAACGGGTGCTGCCCCACTTTCGGGATTATTTGATCGGCTTTGTCCAACGGGATACGGACCGCATGGTGCGGGCCTACCAAGGGGCAGGAGTGCTGTTGCCCGGCGCAGACCTGGATCGCCTGGCCCAGATGGAAGCCGATCTGCTGGATCGCTACGCGGGCCTGACCCTGCGGGAGGTACAGCAGCTGGCCATGAGCGAATGGCGAGAACTGGCCCGCGAGTACCGCGACATCCTCTACGAAATGCCCTTCCAGCTACCTGCAGAACTCCTGTTCGTGGGACGGGCCATCGCCATTCTCATCGGGATCGCCACCTCCCTGGATCCCGATTTTGACCCCTGGGCGGCCATAGAACCCTATGCCCGCCAGCTGGCCGCCGCCGAGATCAAACGCGACTGGCGCGCCTGGCTGGGAGAAGCGGAATCCTTCGTCCGCCTGCTCTTTTCCCTCCCCGTCCAGGCCGACCGCTTCTTCCGGGAGGCCAACCGAGGTCATCTGACGGTACAAACCCGCTGGTCGGCCGAGGACCAACGGGCGGTGCGGGGGGTAGAAACGGCCGTCAACCGCCTGACAGGGGCCATCATCTTTGCCGCCCTGCTCCTGGCAGCGGTAGCCCTGCACATCACCCAGGGGGGAAGTTGGCTCGGCTACACCCTCTTCGCCCTGGCCGCCCTTTCCCTATTGGCGACCCTGATCCCCCGCTGAGACCCTTATTCCTCCGTCAGCTTACGCAGCCAGTAACGAGCATCCCGGTCCAGGGGATTGACCTGGATGGCCCGTCGGAAGGCGGCGACGGCCAGATCGGTGTCACCTCTGTCTACAAAGATGAGGCCCAGGTTGTAATGGACGTTGGGTGCAGCCGGGTTCAATTCCAGGGCCTTTTCAAAGGCACCGATGGCCTGCATCTGCTGTTCGGCGGTGGCGAGAACCGGGTTGCCCAGGTAGGCCGCCCCCAAATTGATCCAGACCATGACGTTATCCGGTTCGGCATCACGGGCCGCTTCCAGCAAGGGGATGGCCTCCTTGTGCCGCCCGGCCATGATATACGCACCGCCCAGGTTGATGAGGGTAGGGACATCCTCCGGGGCGAGACGGTACGCCCGCTCCAGGTGCGGGATCGCTTCTTGAGCCTTGCCCGCTTCCAACAGGGCAGCCCCCCGGTTGAGCAGTTGCCGCAGATCTTCCCGTTCTTCTGTCACTCGTCGGTCCTACCTTTCCATCTCTTTCCAGCGGCGGGCGACGCGGGGCAGGATCGGCACGACCTGCTTTTTGCGAGACATGACGCCGCCTATCATCACCGAATGGGGCGAGGCCAAACGCTGGCCCAACGCCTCGGCCACCATCTCCTCCAAGCCGACGATGAGGATCTCGGTCTGACTGTGCACAATGTCTACGACCATGAACAGCAAAGATACGTATCCCTTTTCGGCGCGGAGGGCCTGCATCTCGGCCAAAAGATCGTCGCGGATCTCGTCCACGCGGCGTTTGTGGACCGTTTCCATATAGCCCACGGCAAAGGGCACACCCTCAATGCGAAACTCTTTGAAATCGGTGGTCAAAATCTGGCGGGGCGAGCGACCCGAAAGGTCCGAAGCGACGGCGAAAATTTCCTGGCCGAACTCCTCCACATCCACCTGGGCAATGGCCGCCAGCTCGCGGGCCACCCGCTCGTCGCGGGGGGTGCTGGTGGGCGAGCGGAAGAGAACCGTGTCGGTGATCAAGCCGCCCAGCAGGATACCGGCGATGGGCGGCGGGATGGGGATACCCGCTTCGTCAAACAGCCCGGCGATGATGGTACTGGTTGAGCCGACGATCTCGTTGCGGAAGAGGATGGGCGCCGCGCTCTGAATGTCGGCAATGCGATGGTGGTCCACGATGCCCAACAGCTCCGCCTCATCCAACCCCTCCACCGTCTGGCTGCGCTCGTTGTGGTCCACCAGGTAGACGCCGTGGCGCACCGGGTTGATCAAGTCGCTGCGGGAGATGATGCCCACCACCCGCCCATCCCCATCCACCACCGGCAGGGTGCGCCGACGGCGTAGCTTATAGCGCAAGGAATCCAGCGAATCGTCCGGGTGGGCGGTCAGCACATCGCGGCGCATGAAATAGGAAATGGGCGTGCTCAGGTTCAGCAGACGGACCGTGGCAAAGGTGTGATGGGGAGAAGAGATGAGGGTCACATTGTGCTGCCGGGCCAGCTCCATGATCTCCTCGGAAACGGGCAGCCCGCCGGTAATGACCAATGCTCCCACCTTGCCCTCAATGGCCACCCGCTGGGCGTCCTCTCGGTCACCCATCACCATCAGAATATCCGGCTCCACCCGCCGCCGGACGTTTTCCAGGCTCATGGCCGCCACCAGGGCCTTGTCGCGGAGGCGACGGCCCCGCGCCTCTACCAGCAGCTCCCCGCCCAGCGTCTCGATGATGTTGCGGATGTCCAGGGGGATGTGATCCATCTTGTCCCGGTCCAGACCGTCGAGGAGAATGCGGGCAAAATCGCCCACGGTGACCAACCCCGCCAAGCGGCCCTCGTCATCCAAAACGGGCATGGCCCGGATGCCGTGCTCCCGCAACCGCCGCCCCACACGATAGGCCGACTCATCGGCCTGCCCCGCGATCAACTCGGCGGTCATTACATCGCGGGCATGGGGCCGGACATCCTCCACCAAGACGGGCAAAGGCACGCCGAAGCGATCCAAAATGTAGCGAGTCTCGCGCCAGACTTCGCCCTGGCGGGCGGCGACGACGTTTTGGACCCCCTGCAGGCGCAGCAGCTCGGCATAGGCTACGGCGGAGACAATGGAATCGGTATCGGGGTTTTTGTGGCCGATGACAAAGATCTTTCTAGGCATCGTCCTTGTCAGAAGCGTGCAGCCGGTAACTCGCCAAGTCGGCGGCGAAATACTCGACGGCATAAAAGACGGGCAGCCCCATCGGCTCGCACACCTCCCGGACCGTCGCCTCTACCAAGCTCCGGACCTGTTCGGATGGCAGATCGGCGATGGCCTCCCGCCACAGCAGAAACGTGCCGTACACACCGTCGGACGTGTAATGCAGATCCAGTTTGCCGATGCTCAAGGGGTCGTAGTTGGCGTCGGTCCGATCCAGGTCAAACAGAGCATACTGCTCGGAGGAAAGGGTCCGCACCAGCCTACGCAGCTTGAGGTTCATTCAGGCCAACCTTCCCCTCCGGCAGCCCAGGCCGGAAGATCGTCCTCCGGAATTCCCTCCACTTCATAGAGCACAAAGTTGGTTTCGCCACCGGAAAGGGCCAGCTCGGCCAACGCCTCGTCAATGGCAATCTGCAGGTCTTCATCGGCATCTTCCAGGGCATCAAGGAGGACCTGTTTGGCCTCGGCCCCACCGATCTGCCCCAAGGCCCAAACGGCAACATCGCACACCTGCCGGTCGGGGTCGTTGATGAGACGGGCCAGGAGGGGGACCGCTTCACGGAGCATCATCTCGCCGCTGGCCAAAGCCGCCTCGTAGCGCATGGCAGGCGAATGGCTCTCCAGCTCGGTCAGGAGGATAGAAGCCCAACGGGGATCGCAGCTGCGCCCCATGCCCAACACCGCGCTGCGCCGCATCGCTTCATCCTCATCGTAATAGGCCAGCTCAATGGCCTCCAACACCGGCGGCGTCGCCGCATAGGACGCCGACTCAATGGCCCGACGGCGCACATCAACGCTTTCCCCCGCCCGATGGATGGTCGCCAGCAACTCGGCCACGATCCGTTGTTGGATGGAAGCATCCAGCTTCTCCAACTCCCCGGCCAGGACAAAACGGCCCAGACTGGCGGCCACCGCTTCCCGCACGCGGGGAGAAGGATCGGCCCGGAGCATAGACAGCAGGGGAGCAATGAGATGCACCTGCTCGTTCTCCCACAGGCCGTCCACCGAGGCGGCCCGCACCCCCTCATCGGGGTCACCCATGCTCTGGATGAAAATGGCGTCAAAATTGACCTGGAAGCTGGCCTCGGCCAGCTCCACCAGGGCGGTGATCAGGCGGCGACGCTGGAAAGCAGGGCGCGTCTCCCAATCGGCCCAAAAGGCATCCAACTTTGACCCGCTGAGATCGGAAAGCTCGTACAGGTGCGCAACCGGCACCGCACCGGTTCCGGCATAGATCTTGGCTAAAATCTCCTGAAAACTACTCAACTTCTTACCCCTCACCGATCACCCCATATCTTCTGTCCTCATTTTAGCACAGAGCGACCGATTTGCCAATTGGGCACAGCAGATGCGACAGGGCGTAATGCGCGCCTCTTTCTCGCTGCCGGGATCCCGGCGGGCAGGTTGCGTTTCCCCTCCGGATCGGGTATAATCTCCCCGGAGGCATCATCCCCGCCGGGCCGAGTTCCGGCGGACCGTTTCGGGTGCGGAGTTTGGCTCCGCCGAACCGGCTTGAACTCTGGAGGTTATGTCATGTTCCGACCACGCCGACCGTTTCGCCGCCGACCGCCGTTGCCGCCGCTGGTGCGGCCCCGCCGACGCCTGCCGCCCCGCCGCCGTCGCGTCTCGCCCATCGTCGCCGAGGTAGAACGCTTGATGCAGGCAGGCGAATTTGACAAAGCAGCCGAACGTTTCTACACCCTGGCCCAAGAAGCCGAAAAGCGCGGGCGTAGCGGGGGCGCAGGGGAGCTGTACCTGCGGGCAGCACGCTGCTACCTGGAGGCAGGAAATGTGGACCGGGCAGATGACTGCGCCGAGCAGGCCATCCATCTCCTGATCAAAGCACGGCGCGTCAGGCGAGTGCGCCAGGTGCTGCCCAAAGTGCTGCGCGCGCTGGAACGCAACGGCCGCCACGATGACGCCGAACGCCTGCGGGCCGAGGTAGAGACCGCCTTCCGAGGACGACAAATGATGTTCCCACCGGCGCAGGAACAGGCAGCCGCCCGGCTCCCGACCAAGTGCCCCGCCTGCGGCGCACCCCTCCGGCCCGACGAAGTATCCTGGACCGGTCCGACTACGGCAGAATGCCCCTACTGCGGCAGCATCGTCCGGGCCGAAGAAGACGTCTAGGAGCACGCCTGCCCGAAAAGAACGCCGAGGCGCGGTGAAACCTGTATCCTATCCGCACCTCGGCGTCGCCGCAAAAGTTTACCGATCCCCGGCACATCGGAGCAAAAATCGGTGTTTTCGGGCTGCCCGCGAATGCGCACAAATACACGAAACGGACCGGGCGCACCCGCGCCCAATTCGCGGACGGCCTGCGATTCTGAGGGAAGAGGGCGATCAAGCAGGTGGAGTGGTCGAGAAAGCGGTGCACACACCGCTGAGCAGCAAAACGATCACCCCCAAAACGATGTTGACGATCAGCAATACCGCCTTGAGCTTCTCCTGCTGCTGGCGCTTCGCCTGGTCCTGTCCCCCTTGCTGTGGCGCACCGGACCGACGGCCCAGAACCAAGCTGCGGGTCAGGGCAATGGCGATCATGGCGAGCACCAGAATATGTTTGATGGACAGGGCAGCAGAGTAGGTGTTGGCGAAGCTAAACAACCCCTGGAACGCAGGCGAACGATTGGACATGAGCAAGCCGCTCAGCACCAAACCGACGATACTCACATAGACCAGCACGCTCAGCCGCTTTTGGATGGTATCCATCAGTTGCTTGGTCTGTGGCCCCATCCCCAGCACTTTCTTGGCCGAGGGCATAACGGTAACCCCCAGGGTGATCAAGCCTCCTACCCACACGACGGTAAACAGGTTGTGCATGAAGGTCATCAGGGCAAACACGATTTGCTTGGGCATCTTTCCTCCTCCAAATGTTTTTTTACGCGTCTTCTCACGGCCCGGATGCCTGGGCCTCGGCGGCGCGAATGGCCCGTTCCAACAAGGTCAGAAGGGTTTCCACTTCCTCGGCAGTCAGCCCGGCGAGGATCCGACTCATCTTTTCCCGGCGGAAAGCGTGTGCCTGCTCCTGCAAAACCCGCCCCCGCGGCGTCAGAAAGAGACGAACGGCACGACCATCGTGGGGGTCCGGGCGGCGTTCCAGCAAACCGGCCCCTTCCAAACGACGCACCCCCACACTGGCAGTAGGTGCAGTCACGCCCAACCCATCGGCGATCTCCTGAATGCCACAACCGGGTGAGGCGGCCACCCAATCGAGCAGGGCAAGCTGAGGCATCGTCACCCCGCTGTCCTCCAGAGGATTTTGATCCAGCGCCAGCTGGCGCAATCGCCCGAACAAAGCCAACAGCCGCTCTTCGGCGGTCACATCTTTCCCCCGAAAATTTAGTTAGACAAACAAAGTATATCACAAAGCCCAAACGCTGTCAACAACACGCCGACCGGGCGAGTGCCAAGATTTCACACCGCGAAGGTGAAGCACGCCGAGGAACGGCCGACTCTCCGGCGCAGCGTCGCAGCAGCAGGGATCGCCCTTTTCAAATCCCCCCAACAATGGTATAATGCCCTTGCTCCCACGCCGGGCCACAACCCGGCACAGGGGCGCGGCGGGCGCGGAGCATCGCCCGCACCGCACAACATGGCGCAAGCCTCCCGGCCTGCGCCCTGCGAGGGTAGATTGCGAGGAGATCAAGGGCAAAGGAACCCAACAGCACCCCCGGAGGAGCAGATCGCCGTCCTCATGAAGCGGGGAAAAGCCGCCGTCCGCGCCGGACAACGCACCCGTGCCCGGCGGCTCTTTGCTGCCATCCTGGAGCTGGACCCAACCCATGCCGAGGCATGGCGGGAACGGGCTGCCGTCTTGGACGACCCCCAAGAAGCCCTGGCCCACCTGGCCCAAGCCCTGACCCTCAATCCCCACGATGAACAGGCACGTCGGCTCCTGCGTTCCATCCGGCGACAGGTGGCGCAAGCATCCCCCCCGGCCTCCGTCGGGCATTCTCCCCCCGGCCCCCGACTGCCGGTTCCCCGCCCTCTAACCCCTATCTCCCCTTCCACCAACCGACGATCTCTGCCCGGCGTGTGGGCCGCCCTGGCCGGTGTGCTGCTTATCCTCGCCCTGGCCCTCCTCCTGTGGAGCGATGCGCCCCGTACCGTCGTCGCCGCCCTTTTGCCCACCCCCACCCCGACGCCGACCTTCACCCCCACTCCCACGCCGACTTTCACCCCCACTCCCACGCCGACCTTCACCCCCACACCCACCCGTACACCGACACCCACACCCACCCTAACGCCGACGCCCACACCCACCCCGACCCCCGTCCCCGCCGATCAAAGCGCATCGGGCAAATGGATAGAGGTAGACCTTTCGGAGCAACGCCTTTACGCCCACGAAGGCCGGAAAACGGTATTCAGCACCCTCGTTTCCACCGGAACCCGCTGGTACCCGACCGTCACCGGTCGCTTCAAAATCTACCGCAAGTACCGCTCAACCAGGATGCGCGGGCCGGGATACGATCTGCCCAACGTACCCTGGACCATGTACTTTTACCGTGGCTACGCCATCCATGGGACCTACTGGCACAACAACTTTGGAAGGCCCATGAGCCACGGATGCGTCAACATGCGTACCCATGAGGCCAAATGGCTCTACAACTGGGCACCCCTGGGAACCCTCGTCGTCATCCACCATTAGCCGATACCGCCCTCCGGAAACGCATACCTTCGCGGGTCGGGGAGGATTCGTTTGCCACCCTCACCCTTTTCGGGTATAATAGCCTGCGAAAGGGGAATGTAATGGAACAAGTGGCTGTCCATCATAGAATGCTGCGACCGTCGAGGCCCTCGGCTCTGCCGGAGCGCAGCAGGGTTCGGGTGTGGACCGAAGCGAACACACCGACGGCACGTGCCCCGGCACACATTTCGGATCTAAGCATCGCCCAACCATTCGGGCAGCACGAGCGGTGACCGGCGGCGGATCTATGCAATTCATCCTCTTCCATACCGACGCCGCGGGGCAGGCCCGTTTGGGGCGCATCATCACCCCCCATGGCGAAATCGCCACACCTGCCTTTGCCCCCGTGGGAACCCAAGCCACCGTCAAAGCCCTGGACCCCCGCGACCTGCACGAGCTCGGCGCAGAATTGATCCTGAGCAACACCTACCACCTCTACCTGCGGCCTGGCGCCGACGTGGTGGAGGAGATGGGCGGGTTGCACCGTTTCATGGGGTGGGATGGCCCCATCCTGACCGATTCGGGCGGCTTTCAGGTGTTCAGCCTGGCCGAACGACGCAAGGTCGGCGACGAGGGCGTTGAGTTCCGCTCCCATATTGACGGCTCTCGCCACTTTTTCACCCCGGAGATGGTTATCCGCGTCCAGGAGCAGTTGGGAGCCGACATCATCATGGTCCTGGACGAATGCGCCGTGCCCGACGACCGAGCCTACAACGAGCAGGCATTGGCCCGCACCCACGCCTGGGCGGAGCGTTGCCGCGCCGCCCAGAGCCGCGACGACCAGGCGTTGTTCGGCATCGTCCAAGGAGGCATCTTTCCCGACCTGCGCCGTCGGAGTGCAAAGTTTCTGGTGGACCTTGACTTCCCCGGCTATGCCATCGGCGGGCTGAGCGTGGGAGAAAGCAAGGAGCAGATGTACGCTACGCTTGACGTCACCGTACCGCTGCTGCCCGCCGACAAGCCCCGTTACCTGATGGGCGTCGGCGCACCGGAAGACCTGCTGGAAGGGGTGGCACGGGGTGTGGACCTGTTTGACTGCGTCCTACCCACCCGCCTGGCCCGCAACGCCGCACTGCTCACCCACACCGGACGGATCAATATCCGCAACGCCCGCTTTGAACGGGACCCCGCCCCCATTGAGGAGGGTTGCAGCTGCTACACCTGTCGCCACTTCTCACGGGCCTATCTGCGCCATCTGTTCAAAGCAGGGGAGATCCTGGCCGCACGCCTGGCGACCATCCACAACGTCCACTTTTTGCTGCAGCTGATGCGCGACATCCGCGCCGCCATCGCCGCCGACCGCTTCTCCGCTTTCAAAAAAGCCTTCCTGGCCGACTATTTTCATTCCTCCCAACGATGAGGTGCCCATGAATATCGTTCAAGCCGTCATCCTCGGCCTTTTGCAAGGGGCCACCGAGTTCATCCCCGTTTCCAGTTCCGGCCATCTGGTCCTGGTTCCCTGGCTGCTGGGCTGGGACGAGCCGGGCCTGGTGTTTGACACGGTTGTCCACTGGGGCACGCTGGTTGCCGTGGTCGCCTACTTCCGGCACGATTGGCCGACCCTCATCGGCGCGTGGCTACGGGGATCGGTCCGCCGGGAGTGGGATGACCCCGACGCCCGGCTAATGTGGCTGCTTATCGTGGGTAGCCTGCCGGCGGCGATCATCGGCTTTTTGCTGGAGGATTTTTTTGAATCGCTATTCGGCCGGCCGCTCTGGGTGAGCGTCTTTTTGCTGGTCACGGCGGCACTGCTGGCCCTCAGTGAGCGGTTAGGCCACCGGACACGGGCGATGGAGGACCTGAACCGGACCGACGCGGTCATCATCGGGCTGGGGCAAGCAGCGGCCATCGCGCCGGGTATCTCCCGCTCCGGTTCGACCCTGGCCGCCGGATTGCTCCGCGGCCTGGAGCGGGCGGCAGCAGCCCGGTTCAGCTTCTTGCTGAGCACGCCCATCATCTTGGGCGCGGGCCTCTTCAAAATGCTGGACCTCTTGGACACCCCCGACCCACTGGCCCAAGCCCCCATGCTGTTGGCGGGCTTTCTGGCAGCGGCGGTCGGCGGTTACCTCTGCATCCGTTTCCTGTTGCGCTATTTGCAGCGGGGAAGACTGTACCCCTTTGCCCTCTACTGCGCCGCCTTCGGTTCCTTCTGTCTGCTCGTAGCGATAGCGCGTTGAGCAACCATCACAACTACCGCCCCCTAGGACCGATCCAACACAGACTTCAGGTCGTCATAGGTCTGCAGCCAGGTCTGCGGCACAACGCGCATATCACCGATGACGGGCATAAAATTGGTATCACCTATCCAGCGGGGCACGGCGTGAAGGTGCACATGCTCCTCAATCCCGGCCCCCGCCGCTTGGCCCAAATTGGCCCCGATGTTGAACCCCTGGGGATGCATGACCTCCCGCAATGCGGCCAGCCCCCGCTGGAGCATCAACATCATCTCCGTCAGCGTCGGCGCATCCAAATCCTCCAGGCTCGGCACATGCACGTAGGGCACAACCATAAAATGGCCGTTGTTGTACGGAAAGCGATTGAGGATGAGGAACACCCGCTCCCCCCGTAAAAGAACCAGGTTCTCCCGGTCCTGATCGCTGGCCGCAGCATGACAAAACACGCAACCTTCCACTTTGGGCGCGGTCAAGTACTCCAACCGCCAAGGCGACCACAGGTGCTTCATCGCTTCTCTCCCGATCAGTTTTTATGTCTTCTCAATTATAGCACAAGCACCCACCCAGGTCAACGCCCGGCGCGCCAACCCAGAGCAGGTGCATCACCGTTCCCACTGCCGGTCCCGATGGCATGTGCCCCCTCAACGCCGTTCGTGTCCTGCGGCGCGGTAGACCGCCAGCAACCGCCGTGCTGCATCCTCCCAGCGGAACTTGGCCGCCTGCTCCCGCCCGGCGGCAATCAGACGCGCCCGCAACTCCGCATCGCCCAAAATCCGCTCCAACGCCTCAGCTACGGCCTCGGCATCGGCAGCATCCACCAGCAGCCCCGCCTCCCCCACCACCTCCGGCAGAGATGAGTTGTCGGCGGCGACGACGGGTGTACCGCAAGCCATCGCCTCCAGCACGGGCAGGCCGAACCCTTCGTACCACGAAGGGAACGCAAAAACCCGGGCCAGGGTGTAAAGGGCCGGCAGGTCGGCATCGTCCACAAAGCCGGGGAAATGCACCCGGCCCACCAGATCGGGCTGCTCGGCCAGGGCCAGGGTGTCCTCAAACATCCAGCCCCGCCCCCCGGCGATGACCAGATGCAGGTCGGCTGCGGGTAGCCGACGAAATGCTTCCATGAGGGTTGCAAAGTTCTTGCGCGGCTGGAGCGTGCCCAGCCCCAAAACAAACCGTTCCGGTAGGGCATAGCGCGCGCGGACGCGGGCCAACTCCCGGCCATCTTCCACAGGGCGAAAGCGGCCCTCCACTCCCGGATAGAGAACACTCACCCGCTCCGGTTCAACGGACAAGAGGGCAATGAGATCGCGGCGGGTGCTTTGCGAATCGGCCAGAATGTGTCGCGCCCGTTTCACGGCGCGGGAGACGGCCCCCTCCAGGTAGGCGCGAAAGCCGGGGACAAAGAATTGGGGAAAGCGCAAGAAGGAAAGATCGTGGACGGTCAACACCGCCGGAGCACGGCCCGTCGGCGGCAACACAAAATCGGGCGAATGAAAGAGATCCAGCGGCCCGGTGACAACCTGGACCGGGACCGGCAACCGCAACCGCTGCCAAAAGATGTGCATCCAGCGGTCCGAAAAGGGCAAGGAACGGAGCCGGAAATTCTCCGGCCACGGCCCTAAACCGTCGTCGCCCCGCCCGGCGGTAAACAGGGTATAGCGATTTTCCCGGTCCAACGCCGCCAGGGCACGGATCAGGTTGCGGGTGTAACGGCCGATACCGCCCCCTTGCCGCACCGCCGCCGTGTAATCAATCCCGATCCTCAAAACGCGCTCCTCCACAACCCCCTATTCAATCCCGCGATAGGTCCAGATACGGTTGACGCCGAAATTCCAAAACAGGACAACGCCGATGGCAAAGGCTTTGGCCAGGTTGTAGCTCAACCGCTCGCCGACGAAATGTTGGAAAACGAACCGGTCCATGATGACCAAGATCACCGTGTTGATGATCAACCCCAACACGTTGACGGTGGCAAACTGGGCCAACTGGCTACCGATCGGTCGCTCCCGCGATTCGGGAAAGGTCCACAAACGATTCCAGGTGAAATTACTCAGAACCGCCGTACTGAACGAGATGATATTGGCCGCCACAAGCTGCACCTGATGCGGCGGCCAAGCCACCCCCCAGCCGACGCCCAAACCCAGCCCTTCAAAGACCACTTTCATCACGTTCAGCACAACGAAATCCACCACCGCGCCGATGGCGCCGACGATGGCAAATTTGACGAACCGTTCCAGCTCTTTGGGATTGGACAGAAGCTTGGTCCAAAGAGGCCCCAACAGCGGCAGGTTCCCGATCCAACCCGACCAACGACTCTTTTCTATGACTGCGACGATGCGAAACAAATCTTTGACCTCCTCATTTGTCCGCCGCTACGGCTGCGGCCCGGCTAGGGCAATCTGCGAGGCAGCATTCCCAGCAGGATCGCCAAATGCAAGTACATGCTATGGACATACAGATTGTCAAAGATGCTGTGGACACTCAGGTGAACCAGCACTCCCAGCACACCCAGGGCAAGCCCCCACTCCCAACCAGACGCCCGCCTTGCTGCCCGCCAGGCCAATAGCAAGGCCGCCCCCCACAAAAGAAGATAGGCCCCCAGCCCCAGCAGGCCCGCTTCGGCGGCGACGTTGAGGTAATAGTTGTGGGCGTGGCCCAGGGCGTGCGGCCACAAGGGGAGGGCATAGTCGCCGTAGACCGCCTCATAGTTGCCGATGCCCACCCCCAACCAGGGATGATCGGTCCACATGGCCAGGGCCGATTGCCAATGGGCCATCCGTTCCAGAACGGCGAAATTGGCGTCGGTCACTTCTACGCCGCGCACGTCGGCCAGGCCCAGGTAGGGCGTAAAATCGCCGAACCGTTGGACGATGGCCGGTGGGATCAGGGAGATGCCCCCCGCAAACAACAGATAGGCCGCCAACAAGACCAGCACCGCAATCAGGACCGCCCCCCGCCCGCTGCGGACCACCACGGCCAGAAGCATCACGCCGACCGCCGCCGCCAAGCCCAGCCATGCCCCCCGCGACCAGGACATGACCAGGGCCAAGAGCATCGGCCCGCCGCAGCCCACCGCCCACAGCAGCCAGCCCCACACCCCGACCTCGTGTGCTCCCCGAGTCTTCGCGGCGGAATCCCGGCGACGCCCGGCAGCGAGCTGCACCACCGACGCCACAAGGAAGCCCAGGGCCAGGGGCAAAGTCAGCCCCAGATACCCGGCGTAGGGGTTGGGTTGCTCAAAGGTGCCGTAAGCCCGCATGAAACGGCCAAAGAGGACAAACTCCTCCGGGCCGACCTGAAAGAGGAACTGGTAGATGCCGTGCAGGGCGGCCAACGCCCCCGTCCCCAGCATGACGAACACCACCGCCCGCCGCAGGCGTCCGGTGGTGGTCAGGTTGAAGGCCATGACGTAGAGGGCCAGCGTTTCGCTCCATTTGATGATCTCTTTGAGGCTGGCCCGCAGGGAGACGGCCCCCAACGACGACAGCAGGATGACGCCCCAAAAGAACAGCAGGGGCAGCGTCAGCGGCGGCCAGGCGATGCGCACCTTGCGGCGGGCAACCATGCCCATCAGCCAGGCGGCCAGCACCAGGGCCACCAGCACCTCCGTCACGCCGACGTTCATCCCGCCGACCCGCACCTGACGCACCGCGCCAAAGGGAACGGCAGGCACGAGGAGCAGCAGGCCGACCTGGGGGCGGATCAATGTGGCAACCAAGACAATGCCCCCCAAGACCAGCAGCACAGCCCAGGTCAGGGGCAGAAGGGCAACGGCAAGCCCTACCAACAGGATTGCCGGACCGACGACCCAGTTCGCGGAAAGGAAACGCGGCGGGAAAGGAAACGAATCCGTCATCGGAAACAGACCATTGTCAGAAAAGCTGCTCCCGGAACCATTCTACCGTCCGGCTTAATCCTTCTTCCAGAGAGACCCGGGGTTCCCAGCCCAGTACCTTCCGCGCCTTGCTGATATCCGGCTGGCGGACCATGGGGTCGTCCTGGGTGCGTTCATCACGGGGCCGGACGAACACGATCTCTGATTTGCTACCGGTCACTTCCAGCACCTTGTGGGCAAACTCCAAGATCGTCATTTCGCGGGGGTTGCCCAGATTTACCGGATAGACCTCGCTGGACCACAAAAGGCGCACCATGCCCTCCACCAAGTCGGAGACGTAGCAGAAGCTACGCGTCCGCGAACCGTCATCGTATACCGTCAACGGCTCGCCCAAAAGGGCCTGGCGGATGAAATTAGGCACCACCCGTCCGTCATCCAACCTCATGCGCGGGCCGTAGGTATTGAAAATGCGCACGATGCGCGTCTCCACGCCGTGGTAACGATGATAAGCCATGGTCAACGCTTCGGCAAACCGCTTGGATTCGTCATAGACGCCCCGTGGCCCCACCGGATTGACGTTGCCCCAATAGTCCTCCGGCTGGGGATGTACTTTGGGATCGCCGTACACTTCTGACGTTGAGGCCAGCAAAAAGCGTGCACCCTTTTCCTTCGCCAGCCCCAGGGCCTTGTGCGTACCCAACGCCCCCACTTTGAGGGTTTGGATGGGGAAATTCAAATAATCCACCGGGCTGGGTAGGGAAGCCAAATGCAACACCGCATCCAGCGGCCCGGCGATGAAAATGTATTCGGTCACATCGTACCGGATGAAATGAAACCTCTCATGCCCGGCCAAGTGGGCAATGTTGTCGGTCGAGCCGGTGCTGAGGTTATCCATCGCGATCACTTCGTGGCCTTGCTCCAACAGATAATCGCAAAGATGGGAACCGATAAACCCCGCCCCTCCGGTAATCAAAATACGCATTGCTCCTCCTCACACGTGTCGCCAATATTCTCCGCTTTGATTGTAAGGGGAAACCCCCTTGCTGTCAATTTCACCGGGGCAACGCGAATCCACCGGCAATCGGCCCTCCGGGATGACGACCTGCTCCGCACCGCAAAGGCAGCGTTCACCGAGAACGGCCGACCGCGCACCGTTCCCCTGCGCTCCCCGGCATCGCCGCATGGGATCGGTGCCGGGAACGACAAATCTTACTTTGCCGGATCCTTGACAAGCCCCTTGTTCCATGCTACTATCCCCCGCCGGGAGGTGAACATGCAGAGACTAGCAAAACTCGTGGACCGTTTCTTCGGCTCTCTGCCGGGTCTGCTCCTCGTCGTCGTAGCTTGGGATGCCTTTATCATCGCCAGCTTGTCCATGTTCTCCGGCCCGGTCCGGGGGCTGGGTCTGGCCGACCTGCTGGGTATAGACTTGAGCGACGCCAACCGCGTGGGCCGCATCATCATGCTCTACCACTCCCTGGCCATCCCCTTTATCGCCGCCCTGGTCTATCTGGTCCTTGACCGGCTCCCCTTTGGCTCCTCGCCGGAGGAGGAAAGGCGCATCCGCCGCTCCATCACCGCGCCGGTCACCATCGGCTACATGCTGACCAGCATCGGCGGCATGACCTTTGCTTACGCAGGGCGCAATTGGGTGATGCACGGCCTATTCCTGATCGGACTCTCGCTGGTGTTCTACGCCGGGGCGCTGCTGACCGTGGCCCTTTGGCCCTCGCGCCGTTGGGCCACCGATCCGGCCCAGGAATCGCACCTGGCCGACGTCCCCCTGGAGCGGGTAGCCTTTTTCCTCACCGCCCTTTTTACCCTCATCTCTGCGGCCATCGGCGGCGCGGCAGGGGCCTTTTTCGGCAACGGCTTTGTGGCCTTTTTGGCCGAAGACATCGTCCGGCACGATGTCCACACCCTGTTTGAGCTGATGATCATCGCCCACCTGCACATTATGTTGACTCTAATTGACGTGATGATCCTGCTCCTCGTCATCCGCACCTACCGCGTCCGGGGCCTCGTCCACAAAATCGTCGTACCGTTGACCATCCTCGGCACAATTGTCATCAGCTGGGCCACCTGGTCGGTCATGTTCTGGGAAGGGGCGCACAAGGTCATCAACATCGGGTCATCCCTCCTGCTGCCGGGGGCGATCATGGTGGCGATCTGGGGCTGGGCCAAGATGGCCCGCGAGGGCGGTTCCTGGCGGGCCATTCTGCGCGATCCGGTGCGCTTTGGCATCTTTTTTGAGCTGATTTTCGTCAACGTCGTCGTCACCGTGCCGGGGGTCTATACCGCCATCAACCTGGAAACCTTCCGCCAGGAAGCCTATCTGGCCGTGGAGCGCACCATCTTGGTCGGCCACTGGCACGTGCTGGCCACCCTGTCGGCGGTCATCGTCCTGTTCCTCATTGCCGACCGCCTGGGAACGCGGGGCCGGCTGCGCCAGGTCATCGGCTGGGGGATGCTGGTCGGTTCCTCGCTGGCCTTTGTCTTTGTCAACCTCTACATGTTCCGCCTGCCCGGCCAGGAGAAAGCCTGGACGGAGCCGTTCTTTGAACTGGGGATCGCCCTGAGCCTGCTGGCCCTGGGCATTTTCGTCGTGGCCCTTTTGCTGGGCAAAGGCAGCAAAGAACCTTGAGAAGAGTCGCGGATCGGCAGAGCCGCGGATCAACGGAAATTCGCGGATTTCGGTGCACGATGCCGTGTAGTCTGAGGCGAAGGGGCGCGGGTTTCGCTGCAACCTGCGTCTTGCCACAACCCGTGGTTCCGATCCCACCCGCGTCTTCCCACAAATCCCCGGTTCAACCTTGCCTATATTATGGCAACTTTCGCAGGCGAAATCCGCGTCCTTCCACAATCCGTGGTTCCAATCCCATCCGCGTCTTTGGTTTCAACCGTTTGAGAGAACCATGAAACAGTATTTCCCGGTGTTCGGCGCGTTGGCGGTCATCACCCTGGCTTTGGGCCTGGCCCTGCACCCCCTGGCCGTGGACGACGCCTTCATCACCTACCGCTACGCCTATAACCTGGCGCACGGGCAGGGCTTTGTCTACAACCCCGGTCGCCCGGTGCTGAGCACCACCGCCCCTCTGTGGGCCTTGATCCTGGCGGCGGGGGCATGGTTGGGCGCGGACCTGCCCGCCCTGGCCAACGCCCTCTCGGCGGTCGCCGTGGGCATGGCCGCCCTGTGCCTCTTTGCCCTGGGCCGCCGCGAAGGGACCCCCCGGCCGGGCGCATTGGCCGCCCTGTTCTACGCCCTCCATCCCCTCCTGTGGCTGACGCTGGGCCTGGAAACGGCGGCTTTCCTGGCCCTGGCCCTGGCCGCCGTCCTGGCCTACCGGAGCGGGCGGCTCTACCTGACCGCCGTGCTGCTGGCCCTGGCGACCCTCACCCGCGCCGACGGCCTGGTCCTGGCCGCCGTCCTGGTCGTTGATTTCTGCCGTGCGAACCTGCAACGTGCGCCCCTGCGGTTGAACCCCCAAGGCCCCAAGCGGGGGTTGGGCGCGGCGGCCCTCTATCTCGCCGTGATGCTGCCCTTGCTGGCCTGGCTGACCCGGCAGTTCGGCTCCCCTCTGCCCGCGACCCTCGCCGCCAAACGCGCCCAGGCCGCATTGGGCATCACCGGCTTTTACGCCCACACCACCTACCTGCAAGGGTTGGGCGTCCTGGGCCGCGCCCGCCTGGCCCAAACGCCCCTCTACTTCCTCATCCCGCCGACGCTGCTCCTGGGCCTGGTGGCCCTCCTGCGACGCGGCGCAGCGGGGGCGAAGGGGCGCACAGCCTCCCCCGGCCGCACCTCTGCGGGAGGGTACGGCTGGGTATGGCTCCTCCTCGCTTGGGGGGCGGCCCACCTGGTCGGCTATGCCATCCTCGGCGTGACGCCCTACTACTGGTACTATGCGCCGCTGCTGCCGGGGATCGTAGGGCTGTTGGCGGTGGGCGTGGGGACGTTGGGAACGGGAACCTGGGAGACGGGGAAAGCGGGGAGTTGGGTGCGAGTGGCCTGGACCGGGTTGTTGGTCGCCACCTTCCTCCGGTCCGATGGGATGATGGTGCGGGCGTTGACGGGGCCGGTCCCGCCGCCGGAGGAGCCGCTCAGCAAGGCGTTGCCGGAGGCCAAAGGGGATATTTACGAGCGGGCGGGCCGCTGGCTGCGCGAGAACACGCCCGCCGGGGCATTGGTCGGCGTGACCGAGGTGGGCATCCTGGGCTACTACAGCCAACGGCCCATGGTGGATTTCCTGGGGCTGCTGGAACCGGATGTGGCCGAGGCGTTGGCGCGGGGGGACCTGGTCTGGGCATTGCTCCACTACCAGCCCGACTATCTGGTCCTGACCGCCCTTTCCCCCCTCTATGCCTATGACCTGCGGGCCGACCCCTGGTTCCAGGCGGCCTATGCCCCGGTCCAAACTTTTGACGACCCGCGCTTTTGGGGATCGCCCCTGACGGTCTACCGACGGCAAGGGGAGCGCATCCCGCTGCCGGAAGGGGAAGGGGGGGAACTGCCCGACGAGGCGATCCCCCTGGAGGCCGAATTCGGCGACCAGATCCGCCTGCTGGGGGCCGTGACCGGTGCGGAAACGGCCCAACCGGGCGACATCCTGCCCCTGACCCTCTATTGGCAGGCGGAGGGGCCGGTAGAAGGCGATTACACCGTCTTTGTCCACCTGCTGGGCCGGTACGAACGGGTGATCGCCCAGCGCGACGCCCCGCCGGGCCTGGGCGCCCGCCCGACGAGCGGTTGGACGCCGGGCCGGTTGGTGGTGGACCCCTACCTGCTGACCTTGCCCCCGGCGGTCTACACCCCCGACGAGGCGGTCTGGGAAGTGGGCCTCTACGACGCGGAGACCGGCCAACGCCTACCCCTGGCCGACGGCAGCGACCGCGTGCGCTTTGGTGCAGTGACGATCCGACCCTCCGCCGAGCCGCTGCACCTGGACTTTGGTCCCGTGGCCCTAACCGGCTACGACGTGGACCGCCTGCTCCTGGCGCCCGGCGAGACGCTCCGTGTGACGCTGGATTGGGAGGGGACGGGACCGGCGGCGGTGGCCGTGCAGTTGGTGAGCGAGGAAGGGAAGGTCGTCGTCCGCGCCGAAAGCGATTCGCCCCGGCGGACCTTTGCGCTGCAACTGCTCTCCGGCGATCCCCCCGGCGCGTATGACCTGGAGGTGCAGGTCACCGACCCGGCCACGGGGGCGACGTTACCCCTTTTGGGGGCCGACGGCCAACCCCAGGGCGACCGGGCGCGGCTGACCAAGATTCGGTTGCTCCCCTAACCGCTCACACCAGCTCCACACCCGGCTCACCGGCCAACACCTCCCCCACCTCCCAAAAGGGTTGATCAAGGGCAGCACAGCGGGCGGCAAACCGCTCCATCTCCGATGCAGGAATGGCCGCCAGGATACCGCCGTTGGTTTGGGGATCGTGGCAGAGCATGACAAACTCATCGGAAAGGGCCGGATCCACCGTTACCCACCGGCCGAAGTACTTTTCGTTGGCCGCTGCACCGCCGGGGAAAAGCCATTGCTCCGCATAGATCCGCGCCGCCTCCTGGATCGGGATGCGCTCCGCATAAAAGCGCAAGCGCACCCGACCGGCACGGGCCATCTCTACGGCGTGGCCCAACAACCCAAACCCGGTAACATCCGTCACCCCACGACCGGAGGTGGCATGGACGGCGGCCACGGCATCACGGTTGAGGCGCAACATCCAGCGGGTCGCTTCCTCCAACGCTTCCGGCGAGCCTTGATCGGCGCGGCAAGCGGTAGTAATGACGCCGGAACCGAGGGGCTTGGTCAGCACCAAACGTTCGCCGGGACGTGCCCCCCCTTTGAGCAGCAACGTGGAGGTTGTAACGGTCCCCAGCACGACCAAGCCGTATTTCGGCTCTTTATCGTCCATTGTGTGCCCACCGGCAACCAGCACCCCGGCCTCACGCGCTTTATCCCGCCCGCCACGCAGGATGTCGCTGGCAATGTGGGAAGGCATATCGGCAGGGAAGGAAGAAAGGTTCAGGGCAAGGAAGGGCGTCCCGCCCATCGCATACACATCGCTGATTGAGTTGGCCGCGGCTATCGCGCCGTACGTGTAGCCATCATCCACCACCGGCGCAAAAAAGTCGGTGGTGACGACCAACATGGTATCATCGTTCAAGCGATAAACCACAGCATCATCCGGCTCATCCAGGCCGACGATAATGCGTTTATCGGCATGTACCTCTTTGAGCAAAGGGCGCAGCACCTGCGCCAGGGCCTCTGGGGCCAGTTTGCCTGCTCAACCCGCACAAGAGGCGATCTTGGTCAGGCGGGTGAAATCCCGTTTGGCCATCGCCGATCCTCCTTTCCGGTTCGGTCGTGGTAAATACAAAACCGCCGTCGGCCCACGCCGACGGCGGCAGGAGGACGCGCCCCAGAGCCTTAGGGAGCGGTTCCGTCACCGTTCTTTGGCGTGCGCCGACCGGTTCGCGGGCGCAACCCGGCGCCCCCGACCTCACCTCAAGTCTGACAACAATGCATCGCAAACATACGAACCTCTCCCCTCCATGCCTCTCACGAGCAGGCCCCAGTATACCAAAAGCGGAACGGTAGGGCAAGTCCAAACAGGCGAAAGGCCATTTGCCTTCTGGCGCAAAAAGGGCTATAATAACCTTGTAGATTCAGACCTGCCTCCACCAGGCAGGGATCGAAAGAGCAGTATGTGAACAGGAATCGCAGATCAACCAATGAGAAACCACCCCAGGACCGTTTGACGCCGGCCCTTATCGGTGTTGCCTTGATCCTGGCATGTATCGTCACCGCCCTGGGAATCGGCCTCTTGCGGGCCGAGGACGGACCGACAGACGACTTGGCCGCTCTGGCCACCGACCCGGCGCGGGCCATCGTCATCCCCACCGTCCCTACCCTGCCGGTGACGCCCACACCCCCACCCATCACCCCGCCACCTTGCACACCTCCGGCCGACTGGCAGACCCACACGGTCCAAGAAGGAGACACCCTCTTTGCCCTGGCCCAGACCTACGACTCCGACATAGAATCTCTGCAAAGGGCTAACTGCCTAGACAACGACATCATCCGCGTCGGCCAGGAACTGTTCGTCCCCGATCCTACCTACCGTCCTCCCCCGGCAGGGGCAACCGGCTCCGGCCCGACCTATACCACATCGGCCAACCGCTACCTCAACATCGCCCTGCTGGGTTCCGACAAGAGGCCGAATAGCCCAACCTGGAGGACAGACACTATCATCGTCGTCTCCCTGGACATGGACCGCAACCTGGTCCGCCTGCTTTCCATCCCCCGCGACCTATGGGTGAACATCCCCGGCCACGGGCCGGACCGGATCAACACCGCCGACCTGTGGGGCGAGATGGATCACAAGGGAGGCGGACCGGAGCTGGTCAAGCAAACCATCTACCAAAATCTGGGGATTCCCATCCACTACTGGGTCCGCGTAGATTTTGACGGCTTCAAGCGGATCATTGATGCAGTCGGTGGCGTAGATGTAGATGTGGAATGCCCTCTGCCCGACATCGGCCTGGAAACGGGGGTCCAACACATGGACGGCGAGATGGCATTGTGGTACGCCCGCTCGCGCATGACGACCAACGATTTTGACCGAAGCCGTCGCCAGCGCAAGCTCCTGATGGCCCTTTGGGAGCAAGCCCTCAACCCCGGCATCATCCCCCAAATCCCCACCCTGCTGGCGACGATGAACGATGCCGTCCAAACCGACCTACCGCCCGATCAGATCATCGCCTTGGCCATGCTGGGGCTGAAACTCCGGCCCAACCAAATCTTTAGCCAATCCATCGGCCCGTGGCAGGTCCAAAACTGGACGACACCGGGCGGCGCGGAGGTCCTGTTACCCCTCCACGACAAGATCAAAGAGCTGCTAGATAGCTTCTACGGACCGATAGATCTGGATTTCCTGGAGAGGGTGAGTCGGACGACGGTCGCCGTCCAAAACGGGACCTCGCGTCCGGAGGCAGGGCAACTGGCGATCAGCAACCTCCACTGGGCAGGCTTCCAAGTCCACGATGCCGGCCCGGCCCCCACCCCCACGGCCCTTTCCCAGGTCATCGTCTACAACGCCGAACAGGACATCGCCGAATTGGTCGCCATTTCTCTGGACTTGATGCCTTCCTCTTTGTCATACCGGCCCGATCCCAACGGCGAAACCGACATCTTGGTCGTGCTGGGCGAAGACTACGATCCCTGCCGCCGCTGACGCACCTGCGTCGGAGCCACAGGCCGTCCGGCGTGGAGCGCGAACACGGCAGGGGCGACTGCCGCTCAACTCCACAGATTACGCTCCGCTCCCACCCGGACCGTTTACGGCGATCCCTTCTCACGCAACATCAGGCGCGAAACGGCAGCAATCGTCTCCCGATTGAGGGCAGCAGCTTCCCGGCAAAGAGAAAAAGCCCTGGAGATCGCCTGAGCGACTCTCCTTTGCTCTTCAATGGGCGGAATAGGGACCAAAACCTGGGCCAGCAATTCGGTCGAGATGGCCGGAATAGCATGACCGGTCATCAACCGCCGCACCTGGCGCAGAAAAGGATCGGTCCGCATATACGCCAGCAGGAAAAGCGGCTCCACACCCCGAACATTCCGAATCACGGCAAAGCCGTTAGAACAGATCGCGCCTTCCTCCTCCTCGGTGATGAAAGCAACGGCATGTTTCGCCGTGCCCGTGCTCGCTCCAGAAATCGCGGTAATGATGTCCCCACGGCGCAACCGATAGCTCGCCCGCGATGGAGCATCATACGCCCGGAACTTTTGCTGAGAAACAACCTGCATCGTTCTGGCATCTACGTCTGAGATGGCAATATAGCGGATCTCTCGGTCCGGCTCGGTGCGAAAGTCGTCTTTGCGGGTAAGGATGTCGGCGATCTCGCCCAGAGGCTTGGCTCCATTGGCCCGGAGATCGGTAAGCAGTTGCAAATCATCAGGGCTATAGTGTTCAACATCTAGACGAGAGTTGAGATATTCCTGGGCAACGGTGAATACCTGCGCTGAATCGGCAACTGTGCCCTCCTTCACATAACGACGATATGCTTCGGCAATCTTGCCAATGTCCTCATCGAGGACCGGCCCAGACGGCCCCCGGAGGAGGTTGCCTTTCTCATCCCGCCTGTAAACCGGGCGACCCTTGACATCGTAACCGATCTTCTCGATCCGGGCCATAAACACAGGTCGTGCCGGATCAGCCGGGGGCAACTTTTGCAAAAACAGGAGAGAGGTTTTGATCCCCGTGCCGTAAGGCACGAATGCCTCCTGGGGGATCGAGACAACGGCCTGCACCACGGCTTGGTCCCGCAGCCAAGCCCGCAGGTAACCACTGGAAGCGTTCTGCAACAGGCCATCGGGCAACACAATGGCCAAGCGACCTCCCGGCTTTAGTAGACGCAAACACTTTTCCACAAAAAGGATCTCAGGCGATTGACGAGGAAGGAGAACAGGGGAAACCCGCCACGCACCAGAAGGAGATTTCTTCCATTTGTGGGCCAGCTCATAGGACCGAAGAATCCGTTGGTCGTGGATCTTCCCCCTGCTACCAAAAGGAGGATTAGTCAGTACAATATCAAATGTGCCATCCAGGTGATCAATGTCGGAGAGTGAATTGGCACAAAGGATTTCCCGTCCGGTCCCCCCCTCTAGGGCTAATCGCACGCTGGCAGATAAAGCTACATCGGGGTTGAATTCTACCCCCCGGATGCAATCCCGGATATACCGTTCCCGACGCCGAGGATCCATATTCTGGAATGCGATAGCCTGGATCAGGAATCCGCCACTGCCACAAGCCGGGTCGATGATCCGTTCGGTTGGTTGGGGAGCCACCATCTCTACGGCCAACCGGACCAGAGGATGGGGAGTAAAGAACTCACCTCGGTCTCCGCGCTGGTGGCGGTAGACAAATGCCTGAAACGCCTCACCCTTAATATCGCCGGGAGTGCGGCTCAAGTCCACATACTGCAACCGACCGACCACATAGGCCAGCGTTGGCAGTTGGAGCCGCAACGCAGCTTCGGCAAACATACCCTTGTATTCATCACAAACCATCGCAAACAAATGCCGAATGCGCTTCTCAAAAAGGGTGGGACGCCCGGCAAAGACGGACCGATACTCAGACGCCGTGATACCAAAACGCAAGCCCTTTGCTCGATTCACCCGCTCATCATACAATTTCATGGTCAACAATTTGACCATTTCGTGGAAAATCTGTTCTTTCAGCAAACCTTCATTTGCATAGATGTAGTTATGACAATCGTCGAAAATGGCTGCCAGGTTGCGCGCCGGTCGCAATTCATCGGGACGCGGCAGATGATCGGGGAGCAAATGGCGTTCGGTAAACAGAGGAAGCTGCTTTTGTAATTCTCTATCCGCCTTGATCAAGTCCATAGCTAAGCGTATACCGCCTATCGACCTGCATATCTCGCTCGTCCACGCAATCTTCCGCTTTGAGCGTGGCATAAACATCCAGAAACTCCTCGGCCCATTCGTCGCTCAGGCTCAAGATTGGCCGACCCGTCTCATCCGTGAACACAAACCCGATGACATAATTTTGCTGGAGATGGTTTGGATCGCTCCCTGACGATTCGAGGTGACGGGGATTGGCAAACAGGAATTTATGTTCAGGATAGCGCAGTACAATATCTACCGCTACAATGTTGAACTCATCCTTGCGGGGAGTAGCCTGCGTCCGCTCACTGCTGCCGGAGATGCCGGCTACAAAATGGGTCTCCAGAACTTTGACCTTGGTCATCACATAACGCAAGCGTTCATCAATCAACGCTCCGATCTGCTCCCGACTGTAACCCCGCAAAGCAGAAACGGCTCTGGATTTAGGCGTTTCGCGACGGGGTGGATTATGAAGGTAGGATTGCACTTCCTCATACTCGTACAAGGGCTGCCGATATTCATCGAGAAATTTGGGCAAATTTCCGCCAATCCAGGCCATGATCTGCGGTTCAACATCATGTGCCGGATCGAGCCAAAAAATCTTGTCTGCATGGGCAACGAGAAACCGCCTGAGGTTCCCAAGGTTGTAGAGCTTATGCCATTTCTCCGAATTGGATTTGATACCCTTTGACTCCAAAACAAACCAGTACGGTGTCCCTTTTTTGCGGAAATAAAAGTCTCCGTGGTGCCTGGGATGTTTTCGCCCTTCCCACTTCTCCCTGATCCTCCTAACCTCAAAGCCCATGCCCTCCAATTCCTTTTTAAGCAACAGCTCGGAAACCGATCCCAATACATAGCCCTGAGCATTGGGGCTGAGCTGCAACGCTTCCAAGAAAATTTCTACGCTAGTCTTGAATACCCGGCGCACAAACTGCGCCAAGCGGTCAAACACATCCGTCATGTTCTGCCTTCACTTAGATGCGAGAATGCGGAAAGAAATCGTGTAAAAGCAATCGTCTCTCCGGTCTCTGCGGCACGGAACCTCATCCCGGCAAATAGATCGCGTCTATCTTGAACACCCGGACACCTAGAGAAGTTGCTCAGCCGACAATGCGGCTGATAAGGGGCGGAGGGGTGACCGGCTCTTCGCTCCACGCATAGGCGGCCAGCAAGCGATGCCGTGCTTCGTCCAGCTGTGCTTGATCGTTGGCATGGATGGTGAACAAGGGTTGCCCTTTTTCCACCCGGTCGCCGATCTTGGCCTGGAGGACGATGCCCACGCCGTGATCCACCGGTTCGCCCTTTTTGCTCCTCCCCCCACCGAGAAGCATGGAAGTCAACCCCACCTCACGGGCGTTCAGGCGGGCGATATAGCCGGAGCGCGGGGCCAGGACTTGGCGGGTGAGGGGCGCAGCAGGCAACAGGGCGGGATTATCTACATGTTCTACGCTGCCTCCCTGGGCGGCGATCCATTCCCGGAATTTGGCCCACGCCTGTCCACCGTCCAGCAGGCCCTCCAGCATAGCCTGGGCTTCCTCCTCATCCGCGGCCCGACCGGCCAGAAGCAGCATCTGCCCGGCGATAACCAGGCAATGGCGACGAAAGTCGGTCGGGCCGCCGCCGTGGAGGGTGTCTATCGCCTCAATGAGTTCCAGGGCATTGCCCACGGCATAGCCCAACGGCTGATGCATGTCCGAAATGGCCGCCCGCACCCGGCGTCCCACCCCCTGGCCGATCTCAACCATCAGTTGTGCCAGGGCCAAAGCATCCTCTTGGGTCTTCATGAAGGCTCCATCACCCACCTTGACATCAAGGACGATGCCGTTGGCCCCGGCAGCGATCTTTTTGCTCATGATAGAACTGGCGATGAGGGGTAGGCTATCTACCGTGCCGGTCACATCACGCAAGGCGTAGAGCTTACCATCGGCGGGAGCCAACTCCGCCGTCTGGCCGGTGACGACGATGCCCACTCGGCGCAGCTGGGCGCGGAATTCCTCTACCGAAAGATCGGTGCGAAAGCCGGGGATTGATTCTAGCTTATCCAGCGTCCCGCCGGTGAAGCCCAGCCCCCGCCCCGACATCTTGCCCACGGCAACCCCGGCGGCGGCGACCAGAGGGGCGACGACCAGGGTTGTTTTATCCCCCACGCCGCCGGTGGAGTGCTTATCGGCCACAAAGTCGGCAATGTCGCTTAGGTCCATCTGCTCGCCCGAACGGACCATAGCCATCGTTAGGTCCACCGTCTCCCGGTGGCTCATACCGTTCAGCAAGACGGCCATCAGCCAAGCGGAAACCTGGTAATCGGGAATGGTCCCCTGGACGAGGCCCTGGATGAAAAAGTCAATCTCTTCGGCGGTCAGGGTGTATCCGTCGCGCTTGCGGATAATGATGTCTACAGCTCTCATGTTCAATCCCTCCTCCGGTGTAGTATAGCACAAAGCAGGGGATTGGAAAAGTCCCGCCGGTGTGGTATAATGCAGAAGGAGGAGATAGGATGCATCCCCGAATCTTGATCGTGGATGACGAAGAACCGCTGGCCAACCTATTGCGACAGTCGCTGCTGTTGGAGATACCGGAGTGCCACGTCGTCGTTGCCGGTTCGGGCGAAGCGGCATTGAGCCGCCTGGCCGTGGAAAATTACGATTTGATCATCGCCGACCTGCGGATGCCCGGCTTTGACGGCTTGGAGCTGATCAAAGGGGTGCGCTACCTGGACCCCCACGTTCCCATCGTGCTGATGACCGGCTTTGGCTCGGAAGAGGTCCGGCGCGAGGCCCACGCGCTAGGGGTGAGCCGTTATGTGGACAAACCGTTCGGCATGGCCGAATTTTTGGCCCTGGTGCGAGAGCTACTGCCTCAGTGATCCTTGAGGATCAGCGGCAGGTAGCGGCGGTACACTCCCGCTACGGCAACGGTCTGTGACACGGTATCCGTTACCCCCCAACAGTTGGTAGCCGTCAAGCGGACGGTGTAGCTCGCCGGTAGGGTGAAGGTGTGGGTGACGGTTGCGCCCTGGGCCGTCGCACCATCGCCAAAAGACCAGGTGTAGGTGATGGGCTGCGTGCCGCTCACCTCCGTACCGGTGAACGTCAGCGTGGTCTCTACGGTCGGATCCGGCGGGCTGTAGGTGAACGCCACGCCCTGAACCGGTGTGCACCCTGCTGCGATTTGAACCGTAGCCGAATAGGTATCGCTCCCGTAGGGGTTCGTCGCCGTCAAGGTGACGGTATAGGTGCCGGGGCGGGCGTAAGCATGGGTGGGATGTACATCGGAACGGGGTGGGGTCCCGTCGCCAAAGTCCCAGAGGTAGGTCATCCACGGCATCCCCCGTGAGGTATTGGTAAAGGCCGTCGTTTCCCTCCACACATCCGGGCTGCTGGAGATAAAGCCCGCTTGTGGCGGTTGCAGCGCCGCCGCATCGCATACCCCAAGATACTCCAAAGTGGTGCTCAACACCGCATCGCGGTCTGACCAACTGTTGATCGCCTCGTAGCCGAAGGCATAGTAAACGGTACGGTAGGTATCCGAAAAGGCTACGCCGCCGTAAAGATGAGGGGCAGCGTAGTCATAGATCGCCGTCCCGCCGTTGACGGCTTCAACGTCGTCGGGTGAAGTCTGATTGTCGGCTCCATCACCGCCCTGGATGGAGACATCCAAACCGGTCATAAAGTCCAGGCCGGTCAGATCGTAGGAATCGGTATCATCCGAGTTAAAAGCGGCGTGCAAGTAGGAGCCGTAAAAATCGGTGTCTCCAATGTCCGCACCGATATTCTGTCCGGAGAGGAAAAGCCGCCCCCCACCGTCCAGATAGGCCGCCAGATTGGACCGGTCGGCAGCGGTCAGGGTATCACCGATCCGGTTTCCCGTCAGCCAGATGACGCCCTGGTAAGGGATCAACCAATCCAGGGTTGCGGAGGTTGTCAAGTTGTAGGAAAGGCCCAAACGGTCCAGGGCGTCGGTATAGTAGGTTTCAAAGCCATCTCCGCCATCGTCGGCCACCACCAGCAGGCAATAAGGCTCCAGGGCAAAGTTCTCGCTGCGGTCACCGTCCAGGGTGATGGGGCGGCTCTGGGGGACGTAATGGAGGGTCTCGGCCCGCAGGGTATAGTTGCCGCCGGGGGCGATCAGCCGATAGAAGCCTGTTTTCGGATCGGTGCGCACGGAGGTAAGGGAAGAGCCGGATAGGACAACGGTTGCCGACAGAGGCCGGGAGGTTGTCGCATCCCGCACGTAGCCGGAGATGGTGTGCAATTCGGTCAGAGTGATGTTCAGGGTGGTTGTGCTTCCGGCCATGACCGTGATGCCGGTCGTCACATAGGACGTATAACCCGGCGCAGAGGCGGCGACGGTCAAAGTGCCGGAAAGGACGCTCAGGCTGTACCGACCGTCTCCACCGCTGGTCGTCGCCCACGACTGCCCCGGAGCCAGCGTGGCCTCCACCTTGGCCCCGGTAATGGCCCCTCCTTTTTCGTCGCGGATCGTTCCGGCCAACCCCCCGGAGAGGGCATGGAGGACGGCAGACTGCACATCCAGTCGCCCCCAGCCGTAAACGTTATTGGGCACGGTGTTGGCCGCATCCCCGCACTGGGTGCTGTAACGTTCCACCGCCGTCAGGTTGAGAATCTCTTCGGTCTCGGTGATCTGGTTGCGCAATGATGGGCGGGCCGACCAGAGCAAAGCCACCGCCCCGGCCACGTGAGGCCCGGCCATGGAGGTTCCCGACCAGCCGCCCTGATAGCCGCCACCGGGCACGCTGGAGCGGATATTCACACCCGGCGCACTGATGTCCGGCTTGAGACGGTTGGAGCCATCCACCGTCACGGGGCCGCGGCTGCTAAAAGAGGCGATCTCGTCGGCACTATCGGTCGCACCGACGGTATAGGCGGCATCGTAAATGGCCGGAGGGTCCTCCACAGTGCTACACCAAGAACCACTGTTGCCCGCCGAAACGACGGTCATGATGCCTGCTGCTCGCTGCGCCTCCACGGCGGCCTGAAGGGTGCTCCAGGAGCAGCCCTCCGAAGGCGGACAACCCCAAGAATTGTTGGTCACATCGGGGGCCTTGTCCGGATCCCCCTGGCCAGGATCGCCGCCGACGGGATAGGGGGCCAAAAAGAACTCAAAGCATTCCAGGTAAGTGGCCGGTGTACCGTACCCCTGGTCCATGTTGCGGCAACCGATCCAGCGGGCGCCGGGAGCCATGCCGATCTGGTTCACGCCGCCGTCGTCGCCCAGAACGGTCCCCATGGTGTGTGTCCCATGGCCATAGTCATCACACGGTTCGGGGGAATCGGCCCCACAGACTCCACCGCCGCTGTGGATGGCATCGTGCCAGTTGTAGTCGTGATCGGCACCGCTGCCATCCCAACCCCGGTACTGCTTTTTCAAGGCCGGGTGATCCCAATCGTAGCCGGTATCTTGGCCGCCGACGACGATGCCCTGACCGGTATAGCCCATCGCCCAGACATCGGGTGCGCCGACATGGGCAATGTTCCACTCAATGCCGCCGGGGGCAGAGATGGCGGCGGTTTCCGGCGGCAAGGGCAAGGGGTTGTAGATGCGGGGGTTGGCCTCAATGCGGGCCACATCCGCGCGGGCGGAGAGGGCTGCAACCAGGGCAGGATCGCCCGATTGGACGTGGATCAGGTTGACAATGTAGTAGCTACGATAAGGCACACCGCGGGCGTCCAGCCAAGCGCGGAGGGGAGCCTGGCTGCGTTGGGCCGTTTTCCACAGGGTTTCGTATACGAAACGGCCTTTGGCCTGCTTGGTGGGCAGGCGGTAGGCCGGGCTGAGGTCGGCCTGTTCGGTCAGGACGACCAAAAAGTCGCGCAGGGAGCCGTCTTCCAGGTCACGGAGGACCCAGGGGGACACTTTGTCCCGCTGCATGTCCTCCGGCAAGGTGACTTGCGGCTTGCGGGCGGTTGCGGTGAAACCCAATCCGGCTATCGCCGGCGTGCCGTTCCATCCGAGGGGGGCGGGAGGGTTCTCCCGGTGCGTCTCCGAGCCGCCGCGGTAGATCAACGGCAGGTAGATGTCATAGACGGGCGGTCTCGGTGTGGGTGTAGGCGTGAATGTGGGTGTTGGGGTTGGCGTTCGGGTAGGCGTAGGCGTCGGCGATCTATACACGGCGACGGAAAGAGGTGGACCGGAGACAGGCTCGCTCAGCTGATCGGCAGACGCGGCGTAATCGGCGTTGACGATTGTCCCGCTGGCGTTCTGGCTCACGGTGACGAGCCAGGTCAGCCGAAGCGTCGCTCGCGGATCCAGGGTAGGCGCGTGCCAGATGACGCTTCCACCGGTAAATTGCCCCCCGCCGGAGGACCAGGCAAAGGCGGTCTGGAGCGGCAGGACGTCGCTGATGATCAGGCCGGTAGCCGTGATAATGCTGTTGTTGTACAGGTTCAAGGTATAGGTCAGCGGCGAACCGGGGAACACAGGATCGGGTAAGGCGGTTTTGGTCAGTTGCAGATCAAGGGGACGGACGGTCAAGGTAATGTCCTGGGTTGTGGTCAGGCCCGATCGGGCTGCGATATGGGGTAGGGTAGCGGGGTAGTAACCAAAGGCAGCAGCGGTGAGGGTGTAGGTCCCCGAATAGACGAGGAAGGAAAAGGCTCCATCAGGGCCGGTCGTAGCGTTGTACTCGGACGATTCGTTAAACAGAGTGACACGGGCCTGGTTCACGGGCTTGTTTTGATCGGAATCGCGCACGACGCCGACGACCCGGCTATCGGGCGGAGCGGTAACGGTGATGAAAACGGCGGTGAACGGTCCCCAGTCGCCGTTGTCGTTCTGACCGTGGACCAGCAAGTAGTGACGGCCCAAAGACAGGCCGCTTGTATCCACCGTAGCCAGGACCGTTTCGCTCAGCGCGCCCCAGGAACCGTCGGCCGGAGACATGGGAATCCCGGTTCCGTCCGCGCCGGGGGCATCCACAAAATACTCGGCTGCGGCTATAGGACGGTTTGTATCGCCGCAGCAGCGGTGATCGGCCACAACGGCTTGGAGCTGCACCGAGCCTCCCGGCATCACTTGACCGGGGGTGACGGACAGGTCGGTGGCATCCGGGCCGTAGGCGGTTTTGTAAGGTGTGCGGGCGATCTTGTGAGCGTAGAGAAAGGCAGGACGGTTCTCGTCCCAGAAGCTGCGGGGACGACCATCTATGCCGTCCAGGCAGCCGTAAGCGGGAAAGAACCCCTGGCACCATTGGGCATTGTAGCCATATTCGCCGACCTCAAAGGTGAAGGAGGCAATGCCGAACTTGCCATAGGTCCAATCGTCGGTGGCTCCATCCACGGTGTAAATGTCGCCGGTGGGGTCGTAACCGTTGTAGTAGGCAAACTTTCGGCCGATGGTGCGCAGTTGGTCTTCGTTAGGGGCGGTGTGCGCAGCAAAGCCGTAGGGCCACAGGACCAGGTCGCTGTAGCTATGGAGGCTGATAAAGATGCCGGTAGTGGTGATGGGCGCAGCAGAGGGGAGCTCATCATCACCGTTGGGACCGTTTTGGTCCTTCATCACCTGGCTAAAGAAGGTCTGAAACGCCTGGGTTTCCGGTTCCGAAGCCCGGCCAGGACCACGATAGGTTTCGTCGCAAGGGCTACCGCTTGAACCGCCGCAACACCCCCATTTGAAACTGGAGTTGCGGTTCAGGTCCACCCCCCAGTAGTTGGGATCGGTGCATCCATCGTCATTGTCCATGTTTTTGCGGCGGTAATTTCCGGTGTTCTGTTCGTTCTTCCAATGGCCGTCGGGGTTCTGCATCACCTCCACATAGACGACGTTCCAGTCCACAAGCCAGGTGACGTCGGGGTCCTTGCCGTAACCGCCCTGCCCGTTGTAACCTTCGGTCAAGTACTTGATGTAGCGGATCGCCAACTCCGGCACGGCCACTTCGCGGGCATGGATCGTAGCAAAGAGGAAGAAGGCAGGTTTTTCGGCAATATCGCCAAAGGCAGGGTCTTCGTTGGTGATGCGCAGCACCCAAATGTCGCGGTCGTGTTCGCCTGCTTGCCCGGCCAACCAGGCGTCGCCGATGTCAAACAGCTCGGTCAGCGTGGGATAGGTCGCGGCAATATCCTGCAAAAAGTCCACAACGTAGCGACCGTTGGCGTTGGGGTAATAGTCGTCAAAGTAGTAGAAGCGAGGGTCCAGCGCCGCCGCAGGGGCAGTCATCTGAGAGGTTCTTGCCGCATCCACCTCCGGCCGATAGCCCAGATCCTGCAAGCGGACAAACTGCTCCGGGGAAACGGCAGCGATAGCATAGCCCCGGTCGTAATGGACTTCCCAAATGTCCAACTGCCCGGCGACGGCGTCCAAATGGGCGCGGTCCCGGATGTAGAAGCGCACGACGACCGGGCCTTCAGGCGGCGAGGCAGACTGGCCGCTGACAACCGTCCCCACCAGCCATGCGCTCCCAACCCACAAGATCAGCATCAACAACAACGCCCAATGACGATGACGTTTCATCATATTTCTCTCACAACGGGGGATATTGATTTGTAAGGGGACATGGGGTGCTCTCACCCCATGTCCCCTATATCTGTGTGCGTATAGACCGACTGCCGCCCCCTAATTAGGGGTTCCTGACAACCAGCGGCAGATAGATCTGATGCGCCGCACCGGTGACGACGGTCAGTTCAACCTCGTCATACCCACCGCTGCCGGTCGCCCGGATCACGGCCACATCCCGATCACCCTTCATCGCGCTGCCGGGAACGGTGATAAAGACCTGCAGCTGCCTGATGCCTCCACGGGCGATCATCAGCGAGGGGACGGAGAACGTTGTCGGCCAACCGGTATTGGTGCGGGTGAAGGTGATGGTATCCGCTGTATTGCTGGTGTTCGTAACGTATAGGGTGAAGGTCACCACTTCCCCGACCTGGGCCGTTTGGGTGACGACCGGGGCGCCCAGATCCACGCTGTAGAGCGACTTGGCTTCCGTCGTGAGCAGCACCGAGGCGGACGCGGCAGGGTTGCGGATGTCCGATGTAGAACGCACCATGACCAGGACGGTATCCTTGTCTCCACCATCGACGTTTGAGGGAATATCCACGGAGACTTGGATCGTCACTTGCTCACCGGGGTTCAGGGAGACTTGCCCGGTGGACAAGCGCGCCGCCCACTGGCTGCTCCCCAACGATACCTGGAACACATCGCTCAAGGTTCCGGTGTTGGTCAAGTACAGGGTATGGGTGACGGTCCGGCCGGGATCGCCCTGCAGGATGTCACTGCCGGCCTTTGCCATCACATCATAGTTTTCAACCGAGATCACCCGGCTGAACACATCGCTGGAGCAGACGTTACTGGCCGTCAGCACGACGGTGTATGTACCGACCGAGGTGTAGGTATGGACCGGATTGGCAACATCGGTTTTGGTCTTGTCCCCCAAGTCCCACTTGTAGGATGTAGCGTTATGGGACAGATTGGTGAAAGACACGGCCAAATCCTGCAGAGGAACCGGAGGAGTCACGTCAAAGTCCGCCATCACACCTTCGGCCCGGATGGTTGTGGTGACGGGCAAGCCGGTGGTCGGCGTCGGCCAGTCGGTCGCCGTGAGCCAGTAGTCGTCGTTGACGATCCGCGTGCCGGAAGGCGCACAAGTGACGGTCACTCCATAGGTAACCTCCAGGACGCCATAACCCGGGATCGAGAGACCTTTCCATACCACGGTATCCGTGACCAGGGAGCCTCCCGAATCGGCCCAGGCAAAGGTGGTATGCGCAGGCAGCGAATCGGTGATGGTCGCTCCTGTGGCCGGCCCGCCGAGGTTGGTGACGGTCAAGGTGTAAACCAAAGACAGCCCTGCTTCAACCTCCATCGCCGAGGCATCTTTGTCGATGGACAGGTCCGGCAGCGGCGGCAACACCGTCATCGTAACGGGGTAGTAGACATAGGGTTGGGCATCCGGATCGTTGGTGGCAAAGCGGAGGAAAGCGGTATAGACCCCCGTGTTGGTGATGGGCAGAGTGCTAAAGTGCACCGAGATCGGCAACGTATGACTGGCGGCCACCGTCCCGGTCATGGGGGTAACACCGAGCCAGGAAAGGTCTGCCGGATCGCAGGGCAGTGAGCCGGGATAGCGGAAGCAAATCGCCAAGCCGTCGGAAATCACCGGCTGGTTGTAAGAGTACTGGAGGTAATTGCTGCCGCTCCCCCGGATGCCCACCGTGGCACTGGCCCCATAGTCGTAGGTCGGGTTCCCAAAGTCCACATCCTGGTACTGGAACTTGATGTTGTTGGTGCCCTCGTAGAGGATCATCTCAAAGGTAGCGTCACCGATATTGTTATAACGCGGCCGATCGTACCACTCAATGACAAAGCGACGGTTCGGTGCAGAGCCAACGGTTTTGTAGTACACATCGCCCGTATCGCTGTCTATATCGTCCCAGAGGGGCACAATGAGATTGTCGGTCGACGCACTACCCAGGTCGGTGTTGGCAGTCGAGAGGTCACCGCTGGTAGCATTAAAGATCACACCGCCGTTGTTGCTGACACGAATGGCCGTCGCCGTGGTTCCGTAGAAGGTGAAGGGGAAGGGAAGGGTGACATTGGCTTCCCCATCATCGCTCAGGCCCAAGGGCGTGCCGTCGGTAGCATCTATCCATTCGTAGGTTGCACCCTGTTGGGGCACGGAGTTATCCTGGAAAGTATAGCCAAAGGGATCCGGCCCACCAAAGAATGTTGTATCTCCAATCTCCCGGATCGCAAAATCCAACCCACCGGAGCCGGTGTTGCTGATGACCAGAGTCTCCGTCGTCTGCTTGCCGATACGCAACGTGACACTGATCCCTTTCGGTGGCAGGAGGACCATGTGAGAGGTCGGCAAGGCGTAATCCCGACGCAAAAGGTTGCTCTGGGGGAGGATCACATTGCTCTCCGACACGGTACTGTACAGGTGAGCCGAAACGGTGACGGTGTAAGGAATGCCGGACGGCAACTGCATCTCATAGTAGCCATCGGCCAGGGATTGAGTTGCGGTCAGGCCGGGACTGACCTGGATGGTCGCCTCCTCTATGGGCTTCCCCGTAGCCAGGTTGGTGATATACCCCCACAGGAGGCCGTCGGTTGTGGTGGGGAGCAAGGCAAAGTTCTGCACCGTATCGGATGTCAGGTTCACAGAGGCTTCGGCGGGGGTGTGCAACCGGGCCTCTGCCGTCACGGTATATTGTCCACCGTACAAGGTCAGAGTGTAACACCCGGTGGCTTGCGTTTTTGTCTGGGTGACGGGATTGCCAAAGGGGCCGATGACCGAAACCGTGGCGGAAAGGGGAGCACTCGTGACCGAATCGGTGACGCAGCCGGTCAAGGTATAGGGAGATGTCCGGGTAAGGGTCAGGTTTACGGTTGTGACCGTATCGGTCACAACCGTCACACCGGTCCTTGTATCCTGGGTGTAGCCGTACTTCCACGCGGTAACGGTGTAGGTATCGGGGGCGACGGTCATGGTGTAGTAGCCGGACGCCGCCGTAGAATCGGTGTAGACCACCGTATTGGAGATCACTTGGACGATGGCCCCTTCCAACCCTCCGCCCATTGTACCGTCATACACCGTGCCATCCACATATCCTTGGGCCACACGGCAGTTGGGGAATTTGAAAGCAGCAATGCGCGTTTGCCAATCGGCAAAGCTGGTGACGGCCATGTATTCGGTGGTAAACCAGAAGGTGCAATCATCCACCGGGTCTACCGACATGGCGCTATAGTCTCCCCACCGCCCCCGTCCCCACCAGTCGGAGCCGGTCTGGGAGCCGGTGCCGACGATGATGATTTCCTCCGCCTGCGGCAGGGTGTTCAGAGGGTCATCCGCCAATCTGCCTGCATAGCGGATCGAAGGGTAGACGGTAGAGCTGGACACACTGTAACCCAAAGCCATATTGCCCATGTGGTCCATGGCGATACTGCCCATCCAGCGGTGCTCGGAATCGGCAGGAGCAAAAGTCCCTTGCTGGTAGATGGTTGCATCGGCCAAGGTTGTATTGACCGTTCCACCGCGGATCTCATACCACCGGATGCCGTGGCGGTCCCCACCGACATTCACGGTATGGTTGACCACCAGCGATTCGTGATCGCCAAAGTTGCGATACCACAGGTGCATCATCAGACGGTCGGCCAGGTTGTCCAATCCCTGGCTGGTATCCGGCTGGGGGACCTCGGCCCCGGAAGGAGCCGAAAAGTTCCAGTCAAAGGGGGCGACCACGAGGTCCTTGACCAGGGTAAAGGTAGAGTTGCTTGGGGTGTTCCAATCGGTATGAAACTCAAAGATGTGCAGGATGTCATCTGTACCGGACCAATCCATGTCCACAGACATAAAGTAGTTGGGCGCACCGACAGGCGGCGGTGTGAGGCCCTGCAAGTTGGAGGGCAACAATCCACCATAGTTGATGTTCATATTTGCCAAGTCAAAGTACTGGAAGGTAGCCGCCTGACCGTTGAGCATTTTGGCCCGGTCGAACACCCATACCCCGGCTCCGGCCCAGGTGGAGGTAAACTGGTTGGCCGACATGTAATAGCCGTCCGGCCAAACTCCCAGCTTGGGATAGTCGTTCATCTTTGTCTGATGAACCAGAAAACTATAGAGATACCAGTCGTTGGGGTTGTTGGTGGGAACGCCCGTCTTGGAGACGGCAAAGCATTCGTAATAGGGAGGATTGGGTAAGGCGAACTGGGTCAGCACCCAACGGTCGGCCAACTGATCGTAGAGCACCACCGGATCGCCGTAGCCGGCGGTGTTGCACGGGTCGCCATCAGGCCACATGTTGTTCATGCCAAAGTCATACAGCAGGTTGCCCGCCTTATCCCAAACCCGCACCTGGGTTCCAACAGAGGCCGCATTGACCACCTGCACATAGTGGTTGGGACCGACCACACCGTTGGTATCCGGCGGAAAGACACCGGTATGGGGAATGCCCTCAAAGTTGATGATGGGAGCCGGCATATTGACCGTGCCCTGCGTGCTTTGCACTACCGGATCCAAAGACGCCGGCGCGTTGGCCGTGCGTTCCGCTCCGGGAAGGGGAACGATGGGGCGCGCTTGCGGCTCCCCGCTGAAAGGCTCCAAGGGGGCCGCAGGGGGCAAACCCCGCGTATCCACCGGCAAGACCGGCTCACTCACATAAGGATTGGTGAGCACCGTCTTCGGAGATGCATCGGTTCCTCCTATAGTTCCATCCTGCGCTAATCCTACAGCTGCCGGCAAGCCAACCAGCAACATACCGACGAATAACAGAACGATGAGTCTTTTGCGTAACTGCACTTGGTCCCTCCATGTTTCTTGTCGAGAAAAATGCTATCCCAAAAGGGGGTAGGGCTTTTGGCCCTACCCCCTCCACTCCGGCACGAGTTGTGGGGTCTTATTTTTTGGTAACCAGGGGTAAGTAGATGCGGTTCGGGCCGGGCAGGATGTAGGTGCCGGCTTCAAGTGTCATCTTCTTGCCGTCCCAGGCGATCTGGGCGGTATTGGTGATGGTGGTCCACCACAGCGTGCCGTCGGCCGGGACGTTCATCTCGAAGGAGAAGATCCACTCATCACCGGGGGCGATGTTTCCGGCCCACAGGAGAGCGTGCAAGGTGTCGCTGTAGGTGAGCTGCTGATACGGCGGGTCGTTATCCAGGCTGCGGAGGGTGAGGCTGACGGGAAGCGTATCGGTGAAGGTGACGTAGGCCAACTTGTCGCCGCTGTTGATGACATGGACCTCGTAGGTGATGACGCCACCGGTCTCCATCTGCGGGGTGGCCGCCTTGTACGACGTAGCAAAGTCCTCCGCGCCGATGTGGGTGACGGCTTGGGCGGAAGCAGGCGGCTCGGACTGGATCTCTTGCGGCAAGAGGTGGGTGGCCGTCAGCATCGCCGTGTTGGTGATCCAGGAATCGGGTGCAGCGGTATCCGAGATGCGGACGGTGACGTTTACCTGGGCACTGGGGACGTAGATGGTGGTGGGTGTGAAGACGATGGCCAGATCATCATACAGGCTCTCCGTGTTGTAGGAGTACTGGACACCACTTGTGGAATTTTCTTGCAGCCCAACCGTAGCACTTCCACCCGCCGTGTAGCCGGAATCACCGACATCCTTGTAGAGGAACTTGACGATCCCGCTCTCGTACAAGATGGCTTCAAAGGTCAACGGCGTAGAGTAGCCATAACGGTTCACGCCCTTGAACTCTATCACCAGCCACCGGTTCGGAGCCGCACCACCTTCCAAGTAGTAGACCCCTCCAGAGCAAGTGCTCAGGTCATCCCAGAAAAGGGCCAAGAAGGTGTCCACCCCATAGGTATTGCTGCCGGGGATAGGCGTGTTGCTGAGACCGAGATAGACGTCCTCAAAGTAGATGGTCCCGTTCGAGCCTACGGCAAACTCGCTATAGGTAGCATTGTAGTACGTGAAGGGGAAAGTAACCGAGATGGGGTAGAGGTGGCCATCATCGCAATCCCAACCGGTGACTTGCGTCCCGCTGATGGAGGCTTCGATCCACTCGGCACTGGCCGTGGTAGAAGTGTCGTCCACCAAGTAAGTCTCATAGACGGACGCCAGCGGCAACGTGCCGGTGTACACCACCCGGTTGTTGGCAGCATCGTAAACGGGGGCGATGGGGCCGCTGCCGGTGACGGTGACAAAGTCGGTGTTCATCGGGATGGGGTCGCTGAACTCAAAGAAGGCAGCAGGATCGGAGAGGTTGTAGAGTGTAACGGTGTAGTCCAGTTCGTTGCCGGGGAAGGCGGTGGCATAGTTCACCGACTTTTCGACCATCGCGCTTTCGGGCAGCCGCGTGATGGTGACGGGGATCTCCTTCAAGGACGGAGCCTCCGGCGGACCGACCAGCACCACACCACCATAGGTCGTATTAGCCATCATCGGGTAGCTGTAGCTGACGGTGAAGGACACAGGCATACCGGCAGCAATGGTCCCTGTGGGCACGCCGCTGAAGGAGAGACCACCCACATTGATCCCGTAATCCAGGGTGAGGTCAAAGTGACCGGCCGGACCGGAGTAGTTGTTGATGCCGATCAGCCACTGACCGTCGGGCGGATCTTCCACACGCACGTGCTCCGCCGCCGTGGAGGTAAGAGAAGAAGCCATCAGCTGCCAGCCGGACCCATTCCACCAGTAGAGGTAGAGGTCAATATCGGAGATGTCCGCGCTATTGGTATCGGCCTGGATATAGACGCCGTTGGCGATGTTGAAGACGTAGACCCACTCGATGGAGCTGGACGACACAAAGGCAAGAGGCTCATTCACCCAGTCGGTGATGTGCGGTTCGATGAGGTAGCCGTCCACCTCCAAGCCGTTCAGGTCCAAACCGGGCTGGATGGTTGCCGTCCCCAGCACACCGCTGTTCTGGTATGTTGTGATGACAAAGGTGTGGGGATCCTCCTGCAACGTTCCGATGGTCTTGGTAAAGACGACGTCAAAGGTCGTGCCGTTGAAGAGGACGTTGTGCTGCAGGAATTCGTGCAACCCGTCCCGGTTCACCCGCCAATCGGGCAGAGGTGCAAGGACCCAGTCCTCGTTGGTTCCGCTGGAAGTGTTGAAGCGCCAAACGCCTCCACCGGCATTGGTATTGGGGCTGCTACCCACCGTGTCCAGGGTGTAAGGACCGTAGAAGGTGGGTTCGGCAAAGTCGTACCAGCCGCTGCCCAAAGAGGTGGGAGTAGGACCGAGCACGATGGTATCAATGTCGGTGTACGGCGCGGCATCATCCCACTGATCACGGACCAACAGTTTGGTACCGGCGGGGTAAGCACAAGAGACATCGGAAATGGTGACATCGTCGATATGCCAATACCAGGCACAACCATCATTGTTATCGGAGTAGCGCCAGCGCAGGATGATTGTCTGCCCGGCATAGGCAGAGAGATCCACCACTTCCTGGGTCGGGCCGTGGTCATCCGTCCAATAAGACAGATTGGTCCAGGTCATGCCGCCGTCGGTGGAAACATCCAACCACGCATCACCAGCACCGATATAGTCCTGGAAGTTGCTTTCATAGGTGAGCACAGGGGCCACAGCCGCAGTCAAGTCAAGGGATGGACTCCACAGCTCTGTATCCCAGCCCAACCAGTTGCACACGGCATCGGAATCCGCAGCGGCGGAGCGACCACTGCCGTTGGTATGGTTGACAGTGCTCTGGAACCAGATGTTACCAGTACCGGCGTTATCTACCACCTGCCAGCCGGCCGGCGGGAAGGTTCCCTCAAAGTCCTCCTGGAATACGACAGCACTGACGCAGTTCTCCAAGTCGCTGAAGAAGAACCGCCAATCGCCCGACTCGGCCCGCCAGAGCCAGTCAAAGAGACCACGCACGGCGGCATTGTTGTAGGGATGTCCGGCATTGTAGGCACTGTTGTAGGTGTCATAACCGCCCAGCTGCATCCCTTCGGTGAACGGCTCGGCCACGCTGAGGACAACGGGGATGACCGAAGTATGGGCCGTGTAGGTCATCCAGCCCGGATCCTCAACGTAGATCCCGGCCTCGTACTCACCGGCAGGCATATCCATCGGGACGGTAGCGGTGACGACGACCTGGGCCGTGTTATAGGGCGCGACCTGCACGGAGGACGCGCTCGTGATCAACCAAGGTACGTCCGTCTTTTTGTAGAACTCAATGCGGTATTGCAAAGTCGTGGTCATGGCGTAGGTAGAGCCGGGGTGGTGGCGCAGGCCGATGAAGATGCCGTCGATCATCCGATCCAGAGGATCGTGGACCCACATTTCGTTGCGGTTGCCGCCGGGCCGGTGGTAGCTAAAGCGGCCGAACTCCCAGCGGTCGATCTCGGTGCGCGGATCGTTCCAGTCCAGCTCCTCTCCGCCGTCAATCTGGCTGATGACGCCGGAGTTGATAAAGTTGACCACGCCGTTGCCGTCTTTGTCCTCCCAGACATTCCCGTCGCCGTTGACATCCTGCCAGTTGTAAACCACCAGGTAGAAGCGGTTGTCCCACTTGTAGTCGCCGTTGGCGTCGAACTGGTCATAGGGGAACATCTGGCGCACGATCATCAGGTCGGTATCGGGCGGGATGGCAATGTTGTACCACGACGGGTCCATGCCTGCCGTAGCGGTGATGGGGATAAAGTAGTTGAAAGCCTTGAAGAAGTTATCCCGGTTGTCATCGCCGTACGCGCTTTCCGCCGCTACCATATCGGGGGTCACGGTGAAGGAGAACTCTTCCTGGGCGATGAGGATCATTTCCGCATCGGCGATGGAAGCGGTGATGGTTTCCACACCGGTATTCATGATGTCAATCGTAGTCGTGAAGAGATCCCCCGGATAGGCGATATGGGCAAAGCCGGGATAATCCTCGCCGCGGTAGTCGCCGGGGTTCCACTCATCGGGGAAGACAACAAGGCCGTACTCGCCACCCGCCACGGCGGTCCCCCGGTCGGCATTCACCGATCCCGCGCCCTGTGTAAAGGTATCGTAATTCAGGTCGGTCGCCGAGGACTTGAGCAGAGCCTTGGCAATGTCAAACGTGGGCCACGCGCCGTTGGCATCGGCATAGGCCTGATAGAGCAGAGCCAACACACCCCCGGCCACCGGAGCCGAACGGCTGGTGCCACCCCAAGTGGCCCAAGAGAGATTGCCGTCGGGGGCACCCCACATGCTGGCGCTATAGTAGTTCAGCTCCTCGTCGCCGGCAGCAAAGGCCCCACCGGCCACCACATCCACGCCGTTGGTCCCCCGTGCGCCAGGCCCGCGGTTGGAGAAGGGAGTCACATCGTTGAACATGATCTGGGTGGTATCGGTGATGGAATCCCAACCGGTGGAGCCGAATTCGGTAGACGCACCTACACCGATACCCGTGGCCGGGCTGGGCGGCGCGACCGTACCATAGGCCGAGGCCCCGTTGCCGGTGGAGAAGAGGAACTGGAGGAAAGGAGCATAGTAACGCTGCACCTGCGAAACGACCTGGCCGTCATACTCCCAGCCGTCATTGTCCTCATCACTGGAGCCATAGGAGTTGGTCGTGATTTGGATGGCATCAGAGTCGGTACACACACCTCCCCCGAGCCAGTCAATCCCGGCCTGATCGCAGGCATCGTACCCCACGGCGGCAAAGATGTAAGCATCGATCTTGGAAGCGTCAAAGTTGTAATAGATGTCCGAGATGTTGACCACTTTGGCATCAGGGGCCATACCAAAGACCGCACCGGCCGGCTTGCCGCTGCCGGGCAGGTCACGGAACGAAGGAAGCATCCCGTCGACGCGCCCTTGACCGACGATGTTGGAAGCGCACTGGGTCCCGTGGCTGTAAGCCCGATCGAAGGTGCTACCGGTGATGGCCACCAGATCGCCGTTGGCAGGGGGAGGAGCAAGGCCAGGACCATACAGCCAATCCGAAGCGGGGATGGGCGTCACACCGTCGGCAATAAAGTACACGGCGCCACCGGAGATGTCGGGAATACCGTCGGCGTTCACATCGCGATAGGCGATCATGTCGTTGTAGGTCATGGGGTCGTGAACGTCGGCGCGGGTGAGGGGCTTTTCATCCCGGAAGTCATAGTCGTTATCCAGGTCCACATAAACGGTGTCATACACCCCGGCAGTGTTCGGGTCGGCTACCAGGATAGCAACCTTTTCGCCCCAGAGGAAATCACGCAGGTCGTTATCAGGGTGAGTACCCACGTGGACCACACCGCTCTTGGACATCGTGTTGGAGATAACATACGTGTGCTCGATTCCCGGCACGCCATAGTCGATCAAGGGGGTGTACTTGAAGCAAGAGATACCGGTTCCGCATGGGGTTATGGTCGGTGTGAAACTGGTATCCACATAGTGGGCACCGGGGAAACCATCGGCAATATAGGTGGTGCCGAAAAAGTTGTCCAGAGCGTACAGCAACATGGAGATCGGGCTAAAGACGTAAGGCCAGCCGTTATATTTCGGCCTGATGGTGCTGGAATAGATCTTCTGGGTACCCAGCAGGTCGGCATGGGCAAAATCCACACCGTCGTCCAGCACGGCCACGGTGACGCCCTCGCCGGTATAACCCCGATCCCAAGCCGCCTGGGCTTTGTGGGGGCCTTCCGGCATCACTTCAAACCAGTCGTAAGGCTTGATGTCCGGGCGACCGTCGCCAAAGGCTTTGGCCTGATTCCAGGGGAGCATCCCCTCGCGGATCTTGTCCGCATTGGCCCGCAGTTGCGCCCAATCTTCCGGTCCTTTCTGGGGGATCGGACGCGGATCATCCGGCGGGTAAGGGTCCGGCTCGCCGTTGCGTTCCAAAACAATGGGGATAACCGCCTCCACCTGGCTCAGAGACGCGATCTTGAGCAGATCGGCAGCGTTCACCTGCCCGATCAAGATCTGCTTCTTCGCACCCTCTTTGCCAAAGACGGGCCGAGCGAGCACCTTGCCGTCCACAAAGTAGGAGTCCAGCGTAAAGTCCTTCCCCTCCCGCTTCAGCATTGGCCGGGCGATAACCTCCACCAGGAGAGGTGCTTGCGGCCGAGTCGCTTGTGGCCCTACTTCCGTGGGGAGAGCCGGACCAACCTCCTGCACCAGGTCACGCAGATCGGGGTGGAGTTTGCGGATCGCCTCCTCCACAGGGACGGTGGCAGGCTTCATCTGCCGGCTCGGCCGGACAGGCGTAACGGACTTGGCCTCTTTCGGCACAGGTTGTCCGGGCGTCTCTACTCCCTGTGTCTGGGCTGCCGCAGGTACGGCCGCTGCGGGCAAGAGCAAAGCTACCACAACCAGGATACTGAAAATTTGGTACAAATGACGTTGCATCTCTTTCTTGCCTCCTGATACTTGTCTCGTGGACCTCTAACTACCAACCCATCTTTGCATGGAATTACAACCAGATTCCGCTATACGCATCACCTCCTTTCCGGTGAACATCTCGTAGACACAAACACACGGCAGAAAGCCCTTTCATCTCTCTGCCTTATCGTTCATGTCCTGGTTATCTTGGCAAAGTGGATAATAGTCGGTCAGATTTCCCATACCCCCACCGTGCATCAGGCACAGCTACATCATGCATTATCCAACGAAATCGGTTTTGCAGGAGGGTCGCAACAGCAAGCAATAGTGTACCTCAATTTCTGGTATTTGTCAAATCTCCCCAACGCGTTTCAATGATGCAATGATGCCAAGACGCACCCATCCACCTACACAGCACCCATCGGGGTTCTAGGCTTCCCAACAACGTGCCGCTTTTGACAGAACCCCCTCTTGGCGGTATGATGAATTGTCTTCAGGAAGGAGGAGGTGAGATGGGAACTGCCCGTGAACCGCAACCGGTGAAGCTGATCGTCAGCCTTTTCGCCGGAGATGAGGAATTGCTGGAGCTGGCCATTGCCGCCCTGAACCAAATGTTCGGCCCTCTCGATTTCGAGAGCGATCTGCTACCCTTTGATCACACCGATTATTACACCCCCGAATTCGGCCCCGGCCTGCAACGGCGCATTGTGGCCTTTGAGCGCCTCATCCCTCCGGCCAACTTGCCGACTATCAAACGTCAAACCAACGATCTGGAATGGTCTCTGGCAAAGGAGGGGAAACGGCAGGTCAACATTGATCCCGGCTATGTTTCCCTGGGCAAGATGGTGCTGGCCACAACCAAAGACCATGCCCACCGCCTCTACCTGGGCCAGGGCATCTACGGCGAGGTGACACTGACTTACCAACGCGGGAGATTCCGCCCCTGGCCCTGGACCTATCCGGATTACGCCAGCGACGAATACTGCACCCTGTTCGGCCAGATCCGAGAGAGATACAAAGAGCAGCTACGCCAAACGGCGGGATAAAGGCGAGATCTGCCTCCCCCCGGATTTGACATTTTCCCCATTCTGTCTATACTCTAGTTGCAAATATTTGCAACTAGAGTGGCAATGGACGAACTTCAGGCGGTAATGGACCGGGCGCGGCGCAAGGGCTTGCGGATGACGCGGCAGCGGGTCATCATCTTGCAGGCCCTGTGCGAGTTGGGCCGCCACGCCAGCGCGGAGGAGGTCTATGCCCGTGCCACCCTGCACCGGCGCGATGTGGACCTTTCGACCGTCTATCGCACCCTGGAGCGGCTGCGCGACCTGCGCATCGTCAGTCAGACCGATCTGGGCCACGGCCACGCCGAGTACGAAATCGTGGAGGAGCCGCCCCACCATCACCTGATCTGCCAAAAATGTGGCCGGGTCATGGAACTGGATCATCGCTACCTGGCAGGCGTCGCCGAGGCCATCCGCCGCGATTTTGACTTTGAGCCGGTTTTTGACCACTTTGCCATCTTTGGCCTGTGCAAAGAATGTACCGATTCCTGATGCCACGGCCGATTTTATATACTCTCTGCATCCTCGACGCCTCTGCGGTGAGGTGTCGGCAATGGGAAAAAAGACAGATTTGAAAGGAGGGAACATGCACATTCCAGATGGGTTTGTCAACACCGGGACGGCTGCGGCAACGTGGCTGGCGTCGGCGGGGAGCATCGGCTATGCGGTGCGCCGCGTCAACCGGGAGCTGGACGAAAAGCAAGTGCCCCTGATGGGGGTTGCGGCGGCGTTCATCTTTGCCGCCCAGATGATGAACTTCCCCGTAGCCGGAGGCACGTCGGGCCACCTGCTGGGGGGCGCGTTGGCCGCCATCCTGCTGGGTCCCTGGGCCGGGATGCTGGTCCTGACCAGTGTGCTGGTCGTCCAGGCGCTGCTCTTCCAGGACGGCGGATTGGTGGCTTTGGGGGCCAATGTGTTCAACATGGCCGTCGTCGGCGTGCTGGTCGGATGGGTGGTCTATACCCTGCTGCGCCGTCGGCTGGGGGAAAAGCCCTGGGCGACGATGGTGAGCGGCTTTGCGGCAGCCTGGCTGTCGGTGGTGATCGCTTCCCTGGTTGCAGCGGCGGAGTTGGCCCTTTCGGGCACGTCGCCGTGGGCCGTGGCCCTGCCGGCCATGGGCAGCGTCCACATGCTCATCGGCATCGGCGAAGGGTTGATCACCGTCGGCGTGCTGGCCTTCTTGCAGGTCGCCCGGCCAGACCTGTTGGCCCTGCACCGGCCCGTTCGGATTTGATGAACCGCGAAGGCGCAAAGAACGCAAAGGAAGGAAGCGGACCGATCCCCGGCTCACCGCCAAGGATGAAAATCCCCGGCGGCTCGCGCCGGGGGCGGTGGCGACTCAAGTCGCTCCTTTCGGGCCTGTGGCCGGGCGTCCGCCTACGCGGACGCTCCCGCTTCCGCCCGCGCAGGCGGGCGGTCGGCCAACGGCCCGCCAGGGGCGGTTTCAACCGCTATTTTCGAGGAAGAAAAAGTAAAAAAACCTTCGCGCCCTTGGCGTCTTGGCGGTTCAAAAATCCGAACCGCAAAGGCGCAAAGAACGCAAAGGAAGGAAGAAAAAGTAAAAAACCTTCGCGCTCTTGGCGTCTCGGCGGTTCAAAAACTGGAACCGCGAAGGCGCAAAGGCCGCAGAGGGAAAAGTGAAAAAACCTTCGCGCCCTTGGCGTCTTGGCGGTTTCAAAAAACTGTGAGGTGAACGATGGACACATTGAAAAAGCACTGGTGGCTGATCGGTTTGCTGCTGGCGTTGGGAGTAGCCCTCCTTTCGCCCCTGGCTTCCCCCCATCCCGACGGGTTGGAACGGGTGGCCGAGGATGCCGGGTTCCTGGACAAGGCCCAGGATGCGCCCTATCAGGTCATCCCCGACTATGCCTTCCCCGGCATTGAGAACGAAGCCCTGGCGACCATCGTCGCCGGCTTGATCGGTACGGCACTGCTGTTCGGCCTGGGCTACGGGCTGGCCTGGCTTTTGCGCCGCCGGGAAGACGGACCGACAGCAGGGGAACCGCAGGCAGCCGATGCGTCATAGCTTCCTGGATCGCTACCGGCAGGGCACGAGTCCGATCCATCGCCTGGACCCCCGGCTCAAGCTGCTGGCAACGCTGGCCTTCATCCTGTCCGTGACCATGACGCCCGCCGGTCGCTGGTCGGCCTTTGCCTTGTGGGCCGTCCTGGCCGTCGGCCTGGTGCTGCTCGCCCAGGTCCCCTTGTCGGAAGGGCTGCGACGCTCGGCGGTGGTCCTGCCCTTTGCCGGGATCGTAGCCCTTTCCTTACCTTTCACCCAGGAAGGCCACGTTCTCTGGTCCCGGTCGGTGTTCGGCCTGACGCTGACCATCACCGACGCCGGGTTGGCCCTTTTTGCCACGGTGCTGCTCAAGGCCTGGCTCTCGGTGATGGTCAGCGGCCTGCTGGTCGCCACGACGCCGTTCCCCGACCTGCTGCAAGCCATGCGCTCTTTGCGCGTCCCGGCGGTGCTGACGGCGACCATCTCCTTCATGTACCGCTACCTGTTCGTGCTGACCGATGAAGCCCAACGGTTGCAGATGGCCCGCACAGCGCGGGCCGTGGGGCCGGGCCGGACGGTATGGTGGCGGGCGCGGGTGCTGGGCGGCATGATCGGCAGCCTCTTTATCCGCAGCTACGAACGCAGCGAACGGGTGTACGCCGCCATGCTGGCCCGTGGCTTTCGCGGCGAGGTCCGCAGCCTGACGCGCCTTACCTGGCGGTGGCGGGATACGTGGGCCGGGCTGGCCTGGCTGGCCGTCTTGGTCGCCGTCGCCGCCCTGGGCAGGATGGAGGGGCTATGACCGAGGCCATCATTCGGATCGCCGACCTTTCCTTCGCCTACCCCGATGGCCGGATCGCCCTGCGCAACATCAACCTGACGGTCGGCGAGGGGGAAAAGGTAGCCGTGGTCGGCCCCAACGGGGCGGGCAAGTCCACCCTCTTCCTGCACCTGAACGGCATCCTCCGCGCCCAAGATGGGGCGCAGGTGCAGGTGGCCGGGCTGCCCCTGAGCGAAAAGACGGTGCAGGCGGTACGGGCCAAAGTGGGCCTTATCTTCCAAGACCCGGACGACCAGCTATTTTCGCCCACCGTGTTCGAGGATGTGGCCTTTGGGCCGCTGCACATGGGCCTGCCGGAAGAGGAGGTCCGGCGGCGGGTGGCGCGGGCGTTGGCAGCGGTGGGCATGACCGGCTACGACGACCTGATGCCCCATCACCTGAGCCTGGGGGAACGCAAGCGGATCGCCATCGCCACGGTGCTGGCCATGGAGCCGGAGATCCTGGTCTTGGACGAGCCGTCGGCGGGGCTGGACCCCCGCGCCCGGCGCAATCTCATTGCCCTGTTGCGCCATCTGCCCCAAACGATGCTTGTCGCCAGCCATGACATGCGCCTGGTATGGGACCTGTGCCCCCGGACGGTGATCCTCGACGGCGGGCGGCTGGTGGCCGATGGACCGACGGCGGAGCTGCTGCGCGACGAATCGCTCATGGAGCGCCACGGTTTGGAAGCGATAGTTGACGGGGCGCAAGGGAGGGGGTATAATGGCGACAGGAGGTGAAGAACCACCCGCAGGTTGCCGGGCCGGAGACCCGTTGAACCTGCGGGTGGTTGGAAGTAGCGACTCAAGCCGCTCCTTATCGGACCTGTGACCGGGCGTTTCGTGCATTCGCGTATTCGCGCCCGATTCGTGGACGGCCCGCCATTATTTTTGAGGAAACCCCATGGCAAACTTTCTGACCCACCTGGAATGCGCCTTATGCGGGCGGCGGCACGATGCGGACCGCCTGCAAAACCTGTGTCCCGCCTGCGGCAAGCCGCTGCTGGCCCGCTACGACCTGGCCGCCGCTGCCCACGCCCTTGCGCCGGGTGACCTGGTCGGGCGTGAGGCGAGCATGTGGCGTTACCGGGAACTGCTGCCGGTGCGCGACCCGGCCCACATCTTGACGCTGGGCGAAGGCTGGACGCCCCTGATCCACGCCCGACGGCTGGGGGCCGAGGTCGGGTTCGGGAAGCTCTACATCAAGGACGAAAGCCTCAACCCCACCGCCTCTTTCAAAGCACGGGGGCTGTCCGTTGCCGTCTCCCGCGCCCGCGAATTGGGTGTCCGGGCCGTCTCCATCCCTTCGGCGGGCAACGCTGCCGGTGCAATGAGTGCCTATGCCGCCCTGGGCGGCCTGGAAGCCCACGTCTACATGCCCGCCGATGTACCGCTGCCCTTTGTCGCCGAATGCCGCGCCCTGGGGGCCAACGTCACCCTGGTTGATGGGTTGATCACCGATTGCGGGCGGCAGGCCGCCGAGGAGGGACGCAGGCATGGTCGTTTTGATGTCTCCACCCTCAAAGAGCCGTACCGCCTGGAAGGCAAAAAGACGATGGGCTACGAAATCGCCGAGCAGCTGGGCTGGACGCTGCCCGACGTGATCATCTACCCTACCGGCGGCGGGACGGGGCTGATCGGTATGTGGAAAGCCTTTGCCGAGATGGAAGAGATGGGCTGGATCGGCTCCAAGCGGCCCCGCATGGTGACGGTTCAATCGGAAGGCTGCGCACCGATGGTCCGCGCCTTTCACGCCGGAGACGAATTTGCCGCACCCTGGCAGAACGCCTCCACCATGGCCGACGGACTGCGCGTGCCGGGGGCCATCGGCGATTTCCTCATCCTCCGCGCCTTGCGGGAGAGCGGCGGCACGGCGGTCGCCGTCCCCGACGCGGAGATGATGGATGCCGCCCGACTCATCGGGCGTACGGAAGGGCTGTTCACCTGTCCGGAGGGGGCCGCGCCGCTGGCCGCCTTCTTGCGGCTGCGCCGGGAAGGGTGGATCGGCGAGGATGAGTCGGTGGTGTTGTTCAACACCGGCAGCGGCCTCAAATATGTACACCTATGGCAATAGCCCATGGCGCCATGCCGGGCTACTCTAACGGCGGGAAAACAAGAGGGCAAGGAGAAGGGCCAATGCGCCCAGGCCCAACACTCCACCGACAAGCCAGAGGTTGTCGCTCAGAGCAGCCCCCGGCGTGATGGAGGGATGCCCTTGCTGCAGGCTTGACCACAAGCCCAAGAGCAGGACCACGGCGACGGCAACGGCCAGGGCCGGGGCAAGGGCGCGGCGTTCGGTCAGCGCGGCCAGGCCAAGACGCAGTGATTCCCGGATATTGGCCCACCAGGGCAAAGGGCGAGGCTTGGAGCGGGACGGCGGAACAACGGCCTGCCAAGATGGGACGGCCTGCAGCCGGTTGAGTACCCGGCCGGTAAAATCGGGCGGGGTCGGGAACGGTTCCAGCGCATCCAGGGCGCCGATAAGTTCCAACTCCTCCACATACCATTCCTGACAGGCGGTGCATTCGGCCAGATGGGCTTCAACGCCCGCGTCCATTCCGGCTCCGCCGCTCATAGCCAGTTGTTCCAACACCATCCGAGCTCGTTCACAATCCATAATCTATCCTTCAGGGGGATGATCATTGCCCCGGTTTCGGTGGGCCGACTCCGTGCCCAAAGCAGGCTACAGCCCCCGTCCGGCCCGCCGGTCCGTGGTCAAACGAACATCTCCACAAGTAATACCGGCAAAGGTTCCAAAAAGTTTCCAACGACTTTTGCCGGATCTCAAGGCAAGAGCCGGCTAAAAGCGGTTCTCTCCCGACCGGGCCTGAACGGAGGCCCGCGATTGCAAGTCGCCCCAAAGGTCGGCACGGGCCGGACGGCGTTGAGCCTGGGCTACCCTATCGGCCAGTGGGCCAATCCACTCACGCACCTGCTCCAGGGGGATGATAGAACGCACATAGGTCATGCAGTAGACGCCCACCTGACGGCGAAGGCGGTCAATCTCCCCTTGCAGCTCATCAATCTGGGCCTGCATCTGTCCCCGGAGCTGCGGTGACGTCGTCATTTCAAGGGATTTCTGCTTGATACCCAGTTGAGCCTGTTTGAGCAAGAACTGCTCGACAAGAGAGGCTTTTTCCCGGCCAAAGCTCTCTCTGACCGGACGCAGCAGTGTTGTCAAATCCCCCATCTCCATCACCAGGGCCTTTTCTCCACCGGTAACCCCCAACTCGGCCCCCAGCGTCTCTGCAATCCACTTCTTTTCCTCGGCCAATCCCCAACGGATAAAGACGGCAATGAGGACCAACCCGCCAATGCCCAAACCCACTGCCCCCAGCAGTAGGGCCGCCCCGGCCCAGAACCGGACAACGCGGTTAAAGACCGAGTGGAGGGTAATGGCCGCCCCCCATCCCAGCACGGTGGACAAGAGACGCGCACCGCCGTGGCCGTAGCGGAATCGCCCGATAGACACACCGACCAGGGCGGAAGCGGAACCGTGCATCAAACAGGTGGAAAAGGATCGGCTGATGACCAACATCACCCCCTGGTCGGCGGCCTGGGGTTGGGCCATGTACCATAGGTTTTCCAGAACGGAAAAACCGATCCCCGCGGCAAAACCGTAAATGGCCCCATCTACAAAGTAGGCAAAGTCGGGGCGTCGGGCCAGATAGACCAAGATAAGGGACTTTAGAATCTCTTCAACGATAGGGGCGATCAGGATGACGGTTAGGGTGAAAGAGCGGCTGCCGTCCATTCGGAGCGGCCCTTCCAGGATGGTTCTCTTGATGGCCGTGTTGATGCCCAAAGCCAGGGCAAAAGCGATCAAACCCCAGAAAAAGCAAAGGGCTACCACTCGGAACCTGCCGGAAGCGTAAAGGTCCAGTGCATAAATGATGTACAGGAACAACAAGGGGAGGAGAATCGCACTCAATATCGCAACGACGGACATCGGCTCCCTCCTTACACCCGGCCCCGCAACGCCGCGATCAGTCTACTACGCCCCCGGCCGATACGGCTCTTGACCGTGCCGATGGGTAGGTCCAGCACGGCAGCGATCTCCTGATAGGAAAGGCCGTGCAGGTAGCGCAGGATGATCGCACTGCGGTATTCTTCCGGCAAGCGGTTGATGGCATCCTGGATCTGCTGCTGCATTTCACGCCGTTCGGCAGTGGCCACCGGATCACCGGTCGGGCGGGTATCGGGCAGAACCCAGGCGGATTCGCCATCTTCGTTCCGATAGTCGTCCATGTGGATCAGCCGTTGCCGCTTTTTCAGATGGTTGATGCACAAATTGGTGGCGATCTTGAACAGCCAGGTGGAAAACTTGTACTGCGGCTTGTAAGAATCCAGGGCGAAATAGGCGCGGACGAAGGTCTGCTGGGCCAGCTCCTCACCCTCCCAGCGGCTGCCGGTCATCCGCGCCAGATAGTTGATGATGGATGCGCTGTAGCGGTCTATGAGCAGAGCGTAACGATCCTTGTCTCCTGCAAGGACCGCCCGAACGATCTCGGCATCGTTTTGTTGGCTCATCTGCCGCCATCCATCGTGCTGCCTGTCCGGTCCGCGCTCAGCGGGGCCAATCGTCGGCCAACCAACGGCGGGTAGCCTCCGGTAGTTTCGCCAGGGAGGCACGATAGCGGGTGCATTTGGGCAGGGAGTTGAGGAACATCGGCCCGTAGGATTTGGTCAACACCCGTTTATCCAGAATGACGACGACCCCCCGGTCGTTCTTGGTGCGGATGAGACGCCCAAAACCCTGGCGAAAGCGTAGGATCGTCTCCGGGATGGCATATTGGGCAAAGGGGTTCTCAAAGGTTTCGGAGCGAGCGGCAAAGATGGGATCGTTGGGCACGGAAAAGGGCAGGCGGGTGATCACCAAGACGCTGAGGGCCTCACCGGTCACGTCAATCCCCTCCCAGAAGCTGCGGGTCCCCAAGAGCACGGCGCGGGGTGTGGTGCGAAAGTTCTCCAACAACTGGGCACGGCCCGTTCCGGCTCCCTGCTGGTAGACAACAATGCCCTCCTGGGCCAAAGGGCGGCTGATGGCCCGGCTGGTGTTGCGCAATTGGTAATAGGAGGTAAAGAGGACCAGCATCCGGCCCTGACTGGCGCGGGCCAGGGCGATGAGGGTTTCCTCCACCTTTTTCTGGTAGTAGGGCTGGTTGGGTTCGGGGATGTCTACAGGGATGTAGAGCAAGGTGGAGCGTTCATAATCAAAGGGGGAATCGAGCATCAGTTCATCGGCATCCCAGGCATGGAGCCGCTCGCGGATAAAGTCGAAGCGGTTGTCGGTAGTCAAGGTAGCAGAGGTCAAGATGACCGCTTCTTTGGTGCGAAAGAGGTGCTGTTCCACCAGTTTGCCCACATGCAAGGGAGCGGCATGGAGCGTCACCCGCTCGTCGCGGGCGGCGAGGGTGGCCCAGTAGATGGTCTCTCCGTTCGGTTCGGCAATGCAGGCGTTGATCTGATGGCGCAAATCGGCCAAGCGGCCGGCATATCCGGCACAATCTTGGACTAACCCCTCAATATCGGGGATGTCGGAGTCGGTCATGTCACTCAGGGTGGCATGTAGCGACTCCAAGCCGGTGATGATGCGGTGAAGTTGAGAGGAAAGGTTGTCCCACGTCATCTCCACCCGATCCCAATCAGGTTGGACACGAAGGGCACCGGTCAACCGCAGACGCATGTCATAGTCGTTGCGATGAGGGCCGTGCTCCCGCAAAAAGTCGCCCAGGATGTTGAAAAAGGCATAGACGTTGGTCAAGGTGGCCTCTATTTTTTTCTGCAGGCCGTGGGTATGGTCCCGCAAAGTCGCCCAATCCTCCGCCGAGATGGCTCCCCGGCAGCGGGTCAGGAGGTCGCTCAAAAAGCCACCGTATCCCCGTCCCGCCGGACGGACCAGTTCGTTGAGAAGCCGCTCTATGGTACGTTGGTCGGCCTGGAAACTCAGCTGCCTGGTGACGCTATCCTCCAGGTGGTGGGCCTCATCCACGATAAGGTAACGATAATCGGGCAGGACGCGGTTCTCGACGGCGACATCGGCCAGAAGGAGGGCATGGTTGACGATGATCAGATGGGCACGCTCGGCAGCACGGCGGGCACGGTAAAAGAAGCACCGCCCGTTTTCTCGGAAGCGACAACGGTCGGCAGTGCAGGTTTCGCTGTCGGCAGAGATACGGCTCCACAGGGCCTGCTCCGTGCGGTTGGGCATGAACAGTTCCCCCCGTTCACCCGATTGGGTGCTGGGCAGCCAGACCAGGACTTTGGCCAACATGCGCATCTCATCCACCGAGCTAACCCCTACCTGCCGCAAGGAAGCCAAGCGGCGCTGGCAAAGGTAATTGCTGCGCCCTTTGAGCACCGCCGCCCGGAATTCAAAGGGCAACAGTTTCTGCAGGTCCGGCACGTCTTTGAGGTAGAGCTGATCCTGCAGGTTGAGGGTATTGGTGCTGACGACCACCCGCTCGCCGTTGAGATGGGCAAAGGTGATGGCCGGGAGCAGGTAGGCAATCGACTTGCCGGTCCCCGTCCCCGCTTCAACCAACAGGTGACGGCCCCGGTTGAGGGCTTGGGCCACGGCACGAAGCATCTCCACCTGCTGAGGGCGGTGTTCAAAACCGGGAAAGTGTTGGGCAAAGAGACCACCCTCTTCCAGCATGGCCGCCAGCTCGTCCACATCCAATGCACGAGGACGAGCGGCCGGTTTGAGGGGCGGTTCATCCTGTTCCTCGGTGGTGAAAAGAGGCCCCAAGGCATCCTCCGAAGTACCCAGGGCGGCGGCCAATTGTTGCCCGATGCCGCCACGAAACGCACTGCGGGCCTGACTGCGCTCAATATCCCGAAAGACCTCTTTGAGAGGCCAATCCACGTTCGCCGCCAAGCGATTCAACTCGGCGAGGATGGCGCGGGGCAGGTCGGCGGCGTGCTCCAACAGGGCAATGAACAGAGATTGGGCAGCCAGGGCATCGTCCAGAGCACGGTGGGTCCCTTGATCGTCCAGATCAAACGATTCACCCAGTTTAATGAGGCTGTAGCGGTTGGCATGGGGCATAAGGATACTGGCCAATTCAAAAGTATCCACCGTGGGATTGGAAAGGGTCAGACGATGGCTTTGCAAAAAGCCCATGTCAAAGCCGATGTTGTGACCGACGATGGGGTAATGGCCCACAAAGCGTCGCAAGCGACCGATGATCTGGGAGAAACGAGGGGCACGGCGCACATCCTGTTCGGTGATGCCGGTGATCTGCTGGATGTGAAGGGGAATGGGGCGCCCAGGGTTGATCAAGGTGGACCATTTGTCCAAGACGCGTCCGGTGATGTGTCCGCCATCCAAAGAGGTGCGAAAGCGCACCACTCCGATCTCCAAAATGGCATCCCGATCAGGGTCCAGACCTGTGGTCTCCAGGTCCAGGGCCACGTAAGTTCGGTTCATGGAAACTCCGTTCTAGGAAAAGACCTTTGCCGTCGGGAGGTCTCTGCCCAACCTATGCAAATCCTTTCAAGGGGAAAGGCGAAATTCAATGCGATAGAGTTGCACAACGGCAACGACATAGGCGACGATCTTGGGCAACATGAGCGAACCGAATGCAGGATGCCACAGAGTCCCGACCAAAGTCCCGATGTAGAAGGCAAAGGAAGCGATAATGGCGTAACCGGCAATGCGAAAGGCACGGGCGATATGCGGCGGATGTTCCCCGGCGTAGCGCAAAAAGAGCCAAACGATGCCGATTCCCTGGATGGTGAACGGAACGTTGCGGTAAAACTTCCAGGCGTTCGGCTCGCCGCCCCATTGGTTCTGGGGGAAAAGGAGCAGGATCAAGCGCAAGAAAAAGACTAGCGTCAGAAACCACATCCCCGCCCCCCAGGCCAGATCAAATTTGCGGGCAGCATAGATCAGCCAGAAAAAGTAAACGAAGCTCAGCGTAACGGAGCTGAGGAACAATCCCAGTGCAATCCCATCGGCCACCCAGGGCGGGGCCGACGCCGGACCGATCAAAGTGCGGTAGATGCGAGGAACCAGATGGAACGAATCCCCCAAGGCCAAAGTAAAGATGGAGATCATGATCCACACAGCCGTCGGGGGGGAAGAAACCTCCCGGCGAAAGTAACGGACCGCCATATCCAGGGCCAAGCCCCAGACAATGAGGAGATAGGAAACATTGAAAACCGTTTGTATCCAGTCAACCGTTGTGGACATGGTGGCTCCTTTCCCAAGACAGACCGCGCCGTCCACGGCTTGGACAACGATCCGCCCCTCTTGTGTACCCGTGGCACATCGGCAAAGAGGGGACAACGATTTCGGTCCAAACCGCTTTGCAGTATACCACAACCGCCGATTGGGAGCAAGAGCGGAAAACGGCTTTTCAGGACACGCGCATTTATCGCTCCCATTGCCACTTCTTCCGCAGAAACGCCGAGGGCGAGAAGAGGAATCCCTCGGCAGACTCCGCCTCTGCGGTGCGAATCTTTGCAAAGGCTCTTGCTCCGACGGGTTCCCAGGACAAGGCACCTCAAGGCTCCACACCGCGAAAAGTCCGTCCAGAAACGGCTGATTTCACACGATTTCTCTCTACACTCCCGGTATCTTGGCGGGGGCGACAAAAGCACCCGCCCTACGGGTTCTCCCCCTGCCCTCCTCAAATGACCGTTGCGATTTTTTGACAAAGAAGGCATTGTCGTCTATACTGAAGCGCGGTAGATTCAAATTGCTCCCGCCGCAGTGTGGCCCGGCGGGCCGGATGCGGGCCGTAGCCCGCCTTGAGCGCAGGATTTGGACCTACCGAAGCAGGCAGAATGTGCCGCAACAAGATGAGGAATGGGCCTCAATCGGGGTAAGAGCGGGTCTGGCAGGAGAAAGGAGTTCGTCTTTCGCAGGGCGGCTGTAGAACCTGGCAGACCCTTTTCTGTTCAGAAAGAGGAAAGACAATGAGTCAACAAGGAACGGTCCGACTGGGAGCCGATCTCTCGCCGGAGATGCAGCCGATTGGGGAGATGGTGGCCCTGTGCTACCAGTGTGGAACGTGCAGCGGCGCGTGCCCGGTGGTCGCCGCCGGAGGGATGGATTACACACCACGGGCCATCATGCGCTTGCTCCAGGCCGGGATGGAGGAGGAGGTGCTTTCCAGCCAGACCATCTGGACCTGCGCTTCCTGCTATCATTGTGTGGTCCGCTGCCCCCGCGATATTGAGATTACCGATGTGATGACGCGGCTGCGCAACGTGGCCCTGCGCAAGGGTTACAAAGCCCGCAAAGGCAAGGTCTACAACGAAGGCTTTATGGACATCGTCCGCGCCCACGGGCGGGTATGGGAAGCGGAACTGGTGGTCCGCTACAACCTGCTGACCAATCCCCTCAACTTTCTCAAGCTGGCCCCGGTGGGCCTGACGATGGTGCGAAAGGGCAAGCTGCGCTTCCTGCCCGACCATCCCCAGGGCCGGGCCGAGGTCCGGGGCATTTTCGACCGGCTGGAAGGGGGTGTCCGATGAAATACGCTTATTTTCCCGGATGCAGCCAGGAATCCACCGCCGAAGAGTACAACCGCTCCCTGCAAGCCGTTGCCCGGCGGCTGGAAGGGATAGAGCTGGTTGAAATCCCCGATTGGAACTGCTGCGGGGCAACCCCGGCGGCCACGGTGAACCCGGACCTGCCTCACGCTCTGGCGGCCCGCAACTTGGCCATCGCCGAGGAGATGGCCGCCGCCGAGGGAACGGAGATGGAGGTGGTCGCCCCTTGCGCGGCCTGCTACAAGAACCTGCGCAAGGCCAGCCATGTCCTGCGCGACGACCCGGAGATGCTGGCCCGCGTCAATGCAGCCATGGAAGGCCACCAATTGGGCTATGCGCCGACGGTGCGCCATCCCCTGGATGTGGTGGTCAACGACGTGGGGGTGGATAACGTCCCGGTGGCAAAGCCGCTGCACGGCCTGAAAATCGCCAGCTACTACGGCTGCCTCCTCACCCGGCCTGAAGGCGGGTTCGACGACCCGGAACGCCCCCAAAGCATGGACCGGCTGATGACAGCCCTGGGTGCGGAGGCGGTGGACTGGGCTTACAAGACCAAGTGCTGCGGCGGGGCGATCTATATGACCGAAGAAGAGATCAGCTTCAAAATGTCCGCCGACGTACTGGCCCATGCCAAAGCCGCCGGCGCAAACGCCGTGGCCGTCGGTTGCCCTTTCTGCCAGTTGATGCTGGACCTGTACCAACCCAAACTGGAGGCCATTCGGCACACCACGTTTGACATGCCCATCTTTTTCTTCAGCCAGTTGATGGGCCTGGCCATGGGGCTAGACCGGGCCGAGCTGGGATTGGAGAAACTGGTCATCGCACCCTTTGAGCTGCTGGCCCGCACGGTGGACGCACCGGAAAAGAGCACAAAGCCCAAAAAGAAGCGGGCAACCAAGCTCAAAAAATGGGGAGAGGGGTAGATGATTGATCTGTCGTCAAACGAATATCATCTGCCGTCAATCTAGCACAGCGACAGGGGAAAACCGTACCGCAGTCGGCCGGCACCCTGTTGCAAGGAACTCTATAGGCACTGTCACCGTCTTGGCAAGCATCTAAAATGAAATCGAGGCGTATCATGAGCAAACCCAGAATCGGCGTGTACGTCTGCCAATGCGGCTCCAACATCGCCGCGACGGTGGACACAGAAGCCGTGGCCGAGTTCGCCAAAGAGCTGGACGGGGTGGTACTCACCCGCGTCAACAAGTATAGCTGCTCCGAACCGGGCCAGGCCCGCATCCGCCAGGACATCAAAGAGCACAACCTGGACCGGGTGGTGATCGCCGCCTGCTCCCCGCGGATGCACGAACCCACCTTCCGCCGCACGCTGGAAAGCGCAGGGCTGAACCCCTATTACCTGGAAATGGCCAACATCCGCGAGCAAGCAGCCTGGGTGCACCCCGCCGGGGAGGAGACGACCCACAAGGCCATGGACCTGGTAGCCGGGGCGGTGGAGCGGGTACATTGGCAACAGGCCCTCCATCCTCGCAAGTCGCCGGTGGAACCGGCAGCGTTGGTCGTCGGCGGAGGGATCGCCGGGATCCAAGCTGCACTGGATATCGCCGATGCCGGGTACAAGGTCTACTTGGTGGAGCGGGAGCCGACCATCGGCGGCAAGATGGCCCAGCTCAACAAGACCTTCCCCACCCTAGACTGTGCCACTTGAATTCTCGGCCCCAAGATGATGGATGCCGGTCGGCATCCCAACATTGAGCTGCTGAGCTACAGCGAGGTGGTGGAGGTCCACGGCTATGTGGGCAATTTCCAGATCAAGGTCAAAAAGAAGCCCCGCTACGTGGACATTGACAAATGTACCGGCTGCGGCGAATGCACCACCGCCTGTGTCTGGCAGGACCGCGTACCCAGCGAATACGAGGCCGGGCTGGGGTTGCGGGCGGCGGCCTACATCCCCTTTGACCAAGCCGTGCCCCTCAAAGCGGTCATTGACCCCAACTCCTGTCTATTGCTGACGCGGGGCAAATGCAGCCAGAAGTGCGTCGCCGCCTGCGAGGCCGATGCCATTGACTTTAACCAAAAAGAGGAGTTCGTAGACATCAAGGTTGGCGTCGTCATCCTGGCCACCGGCTTTGACCTGACCGAGCACCCCATACTGGCCCGCTATGGTTACGGCATCTACGACAACGTGATCGACGGGATGCAGTTTGAGAGGCTCTCCAGTGCTGCCGGGCCAACGGGAGGCAAGATCGTCACCCGCGACGGCCGCGTGCCGGAAACGACGGTGTTCCTGCACTGCATCGCCAGCCGCGACGCCGACGCCCACGAGTACTGCTCCCGCATCTGCTGCATGTACGGCGTCAAGCAGGCCCACCTGGCCCTGGAAAACACCGGCGGGCAGGTCTATCAATTCTATATTGACATGCGCACGCCGGGCAAGGGCTATGAAGAATTCTACGAGCGGATGCAGCACGAAGGCATCCGCTACGTGCGGGGCAAAGTGGCCGAGGTCGTGCCCGATCCCACCGGCAGCGGCAAGCTGCTGGTGCGCGGCGAGGATACGCTCCTGGGCCGCTACGTCGAGATTCCGGCGGACCTGGTGGTGCTGCTGACGGCCATCACCCCGGCCAAAGGCTCCAAAGAGGTGGGCAAACTGTTCGGCGTCTCGGTGGGTAAGGACGGCTTTTTCACCGAGGCTCACCCCAAGCTCCGCCCGGTGGATACGACGACGGCGGGCGTCTTTTTGGCCGGAACCTGCCAGGGACCCAAAGACATTCCCGACACGGTGGCCCAGGCCAGCGGCGCGGCGGCGCGGGCCATGATCTTGCTGAATCAGGGTGAAATTGACATTGACCCCACCGTGGCCGAGGTGGACCCGGCCAAATGTTCCGGCTGCGGCGAGTGCATCCTGGCCTGCCCTTACGACGCCATCGAACTGGTTCCGCCTGACGACAAAGCACAGGTGAACGCGGCCCTGTGCAAAGGCTGCGGGACCTGCGTCGCTGCCTGTTTGGCCAAAGCGATCACCGGCCATCACTTTACCGACGAGGAACTGGTGGCCCAAATCGAGGGGATTTTCGAACGAGAGGCTGTTTGGTAGGTTGGGGGTTGGTAGGTTGGTAATTGGTAGATTGGGAGTATGGTCAAGGCTGCCAAATTGATCCAGGCGGCGAGGGATCGCCCCCAGAACTTGCGGTTTGCAGAGTTGTGCGCCCTGGCAGAAGCCTATGGGTTTGAGTGGGTACATGGTCGAGGATCGCACCGAGTGTACGCCCACGACGGAGTGGTGGAGATTTTGGTCTTGTAACCACGGAAGGACGGTAAAGCCAAAGCGTACCAGGTTCGGCAACTATTGGCTTTGATCAAGCGTTACGGCCTGACTCCCCGCTAGGAGATGACAATGATGGATCAGTATGCGATGTTTATCTGGTACAGCCAAGAGGATCAAGCATACCTGGTAGAGGTCCCCGAATTGCCAGGCTGTATGGCCGATGGGGAGACGATAGAACAAGCAATCCAGGCTGCCCAGCAAGCCATTCAGCTCTGGATAGAAGCAGCGCGCAAGATGGGGCGTCAGGTGCCCCGCCCGGCACACAACCGCCGGCAGGCGATCAAACCACTGATGGTCGCCGTATGATGGGATTTGGCAAATTGGTAGGTTGGTAATTGGTAGATTGGAGAACGGCTCCCCAATCTACCAATCCCCAATTCCCAATTTACCGACATACAGGAGTAAATGATGGCAGACGAAACCTTTGAACCCCGCATCGTTGGATTTTTGTGCAACTGGTGCAGCTACGCCGGAGCCGATGCCGCCGGGACATCGCGGCTCAAGTACCCGGCCAACATCCGCATCATCCGCGTCATGTGCTCCGGACGGGTCTCACCGGAGCTGGTGGTCCGTACCTTCCGCGAGGGCGCGGACGGGGTGATGGTGCTCGGTTGACACCTGGGCGAGTGCCACTATGTTAGTGGCAATCATCGAACCGCCAAGCGGTTCCCCATCTTTCGCAACCTGTTGAGCTACATCGGCATCCACCCCGACCGGGTGCGACTCGATTGGGTCTCATCGTCGGAAGCGACGGTCTTTGCCGATGTGGTCCGCGAGTTCACCGACCGCATCCGCGAGTTGGGGCCGTTGGAGACAAAGGAGAGTTTGTAAATGGCCCAAACACGATTGGACGCAGTGCGTGAAGCGGTAGCGAACCTGCTGGACGGTGGACAGGTGGAGGGAGTGCTGGCCCTGCGAGCCGACGGCCCGGCTTCCACGCCCCACCTGTTCCGCCCCGGCGATAGCCTGGACGACCTGGTGCTGTGGCCCAAATACCCCTTGCCCCAAATCCTGGACATGCTTCTGGACGCCGACCCGGAGGCGCGGCTGGGCATGGTCACGCGGGGCTGTGAGGAGCGGGGCCTCATTGAGCTGGCCAAGCGCAACCAGGTGGATCTGGACCGCGTGGAGATGATCCTGCTGGCCTGCACCGCCGAGGAGCGGGATGAATGCCGCTGTGCCTGGCCTTACCCCAGCCGCATTGACATCGGCGAAAAGGTGGAGGGCATCGCCGACGCCATTCTGGCCGAGCACGAAACCCTTTCCCTGGAGGAGCGGACCGAATTCTGGCGCAAACAATTCGCCCGCTGCATCAAGTGCTACGCCTGCCGCAACGCCTGTCCCCAATGCTTCTGCGAGGTCTGCGTCCTGGAAGACAACCTGTACGTGGAAACGGGCGTCCTGGCCCCGCCCTTTCCATCCTACCATCTCATCCGCGCCTACCACACCATCAGCAAATGTGTAGGCTGCATGGAGTGTGAAGTCGCCTGCCCGGCGGACATCCCCCTGACGGTGCTTTACACCCTGCTGCGCCGCGATGCCGAAGAGATGTTTGAGTACGTGCCCGGTCGCAGCGTGGATGACCTTCCGCCGCTGGTAGTCGAGACGTTGTGGCAGGAGGGCGACTGATTACACCGAGTGCGACATTTGCGGCCAAGAGAGTGCAGGTCTGGTAGGACATTGTAGCGAAAAGGCAAGAGGGTGAAGATCACAGGGTTTGTCTGGTTGAATAGCGTCATAGACAAGATCGAGATCAAGCATGGCGTCTATGTAGAAGAAGTCGAAGAGGTTTTCGCCGGAAACCCCGTGATCAAGCGGATGGAGAAGGGGCGTTTTCGCGGTGAGGACGTCTACCGCGCTTTGGGACAAACCCGTTCTGGTCGCTACCTGGTGGTGTTTTTCATCCACAAGCTGACACAAAAAGCTTTGGTTTTGAGCGCTCGGGATATGGATAGAAAAGAGCGGAGAGCCTATGCCAAACAATCCAAGTAGACAAGATCCAATTCCTGATAACTTTAGCTCCCTGGAAGAATTTTGGCAGTTCTGGGACACGCATAGTAGCGCCGACTATGAAGATTTGATGACGACTGTAGACGTTGAGATTGATCTGCTCTCTAGCAAGGCGTACTGTGCCATTTCCAGGGATATATTGGATCGGGTACGCACACGGGCGCGGCAACAAGGCGTGAGCGTCGAAACGCTGGTCAATCTCTGGTTGCAACAAAAGCTGGCGGAAAGCCGAGAACCCCGCTCTGCCTACGCCCTGCGCGAAGAGCCGCCAGAGTATGTCGCCGGGACCGAGCGCACCGCCTGACGCCGGTCCCGACGGCAACTCCCTTGGGCCTGGATGAACTGGCCGAGATGATCCGACGCATCGTGCGCGAAGAGGTCTCGGACATCCTGGAGGAACGAGGCTTTTACGCCAAGCCGACAATTAAGGGGGGACCATGAGGCGATATACAATCCAGGCGGCAGTTTATCCGGGAGACGAAAGCGGTTATGTGGCCGAATGCCTGGACCTGGCAGTGGTCACACAAGGACAGACCCTGGACCAGACAATAAAGAACTTGCAAGAAGCCATACAACTTCACCTGGAAGGCGAAGATACAGCGATCTTCCGGCAGGCAAGCCGTTAGCTAACGATTTGCGATCCACCGATTAGCAAAGAGAAGAGGACAACGATGCAATATAAAAACGTTCTGACCACCTGCATCTATTGCGGCACAGGCTGCGGCCTGTACCTGCAAGTGCTGGATGGCAAAGTGGTGGGTGTGTTGCCGGCCAAGGGCCACCCCATCAACGACGGCAAGCTGTGCATCAAGGGCTGGAACGCCCACGATTTCATCTACCATCCCGACCGCCTGACAACGCCCCTCATCCGCGACCACAAGGGCGGCGACCTGCGGGAGGCGACGTGGGACGAGGCCCTGGACCTGGTGGCCCGCCGTCTGAACCAGATCAAGGCGGAACACGGTCCCGACGCCATCGGCATCTTTACCTCGGCCAAGTGCACCAACGAGGAAAACTATCTGCTGCAAAAGCTGGCACGGGGCATCATCGGCACCAACAATGTGGACCACTGCGCCCGCCTTTGACACAGCCCCACCGTGGCCGGTCTGGTCACAGCGTTCGGCAGCGGGGCCATGACCAACAGCGTCCCCGAATTCGAAGAGTATACCGACTGCTTCCTCATCACCGGCTCCAACACCAGCGAAGCCCACCCCCTCATCTTTTCGCGGATCGTCAAGGCCCAGAAGCGGGGGGCAAAAGTCATCGTCGTGGATCCCCGCGACATCCAGGTTGCCAAGATCGCCGACATCCACCTGCGGCAGCGGCCCGGCACCGACGTAGCCTGGCTCAACGGCATGATGCACGTCATCATCAAAGAAGGGCTGCACGATGAGGCGTTCATCGCCGAGCGGACCGAGGGTTTTGCGGAGCTGAAAGCCACCGTCGCCGAATACACACCGGAACGGGTGGAAAAGATCACCGGCATCCCGGCGGCAGACCTGGTCGAAGCGGCCCGCACCTACGCAAAGGCGGAACGGGCGGCCATCCTCTACGCCATGGGCATCACCCAGCACACTACCGGCGTGGACAATGTGCTCTCCTGCGCCAATCTGGCCATGCTCACCGGCAATGTGGGCAAGCCGGGCACGGGCGTCAACCCTCTGCGCGGTCAGAACAACGTCCAGGGCGCGTGCGACCTGGGCGGCCTGCCCAACGTCTGCTCCGGCTACCAGGTGGTCACCAGCCAAGCGGTTTATGACAAATTCAAACTGGCCTGGGGCCAGACGGGGCCGCTGGAAGTGGGGTTGACCGTGACCGAGATGATCGACGCCGCCTACCGGGGCGATCTGAAGGCCCTTTACATCTTGGCCGAAAACCCCATGCTCTCCGACCCCGACACCAACCACGTGCGGGCCGCCCTGCAAAACTGCGAATTCCTGGTCGTCCAGGACATTTTCCCCACCGAAACGACCGAATTCGCCGACGTGGTCCTGCCCGGCGTGACCTTTGCCGAAAAGGACGGGACCTTCACCGGCACCGACCGCCGCATCCAGCGGGTGCGCCGCGCCATTGAACCCCTGGGCGACAGCCGCCCCGATTGGCAGATCATCTGCGACCTGGCACGGCGGATGACCAACTCACAGGCCGCCGAGGCCCAATTCGCTGCCTGGGATTACGATTCGCCCGCCGCCGTCATGGACGAGATCGCCGCCCTGACGCCCATCTACGGCGGGGTGAGCTACGAGCGGCTGGAGCGAGAAGGGTTCTTGCAATGGCCCGTCCCCAGCGCGGACCATCCGGGCACGCCCTATCTGCACAAAGGCCGTTTCAGCCGGGGGGTAGGCCATTTCTCGGCAGTGGAGTACAAAGCACCGGCGGAAGAGCCGGACGAAGAATATCCGTTGCTGCTGACCACGGGCCGCATCATGTTCCACTTCCACACCGGCAGCATGACCCGCCGTTCGGAGAAACTGGGCCAAGAAGTGCCGGAAGGGTACGTGGAGATCAGCCCGGAGGACGCCGACAAACTGGGTCTGAAAAAGTCGGCGCGGGTACGGGTCATCAGCCGCCGGGGGGAGATCGAAACCAAAGCCTGGATCACGCGCCGCGTGCCGCCCGGTGTGGTGTTCATCCCCTTCCACTTTGCCGAAGCGGCGGCCAACGTACTCACCAACCCGGCCCTGGACCCGGTGGCCAAGATTCCGGAATACAAGGTAGCCGCCGTGCGGGTGGAAGCGATATAGAAACTCTGTCAGGAGAGAGGAATGGACATCCACAAAATCTACGAATACGCCTTGCAGCGGGAGCATGAAGGCAAGCGTTTTTTCCTCCAGAACGCCGAGCGGCTCAGCCACGCCACGGCGGCGGACATTTTTAGGCAACTGGCCGCCGAAGAACAGAAGCACATAGAGTTCATCCAGGCGCAATTGGAGGCTCTGGATCGGGGCGACACGCCCAGCACGCAGATCGGCGTCGCATTGGAACAGGAGGGCTTTTTCTCCCGGCGGGCCGAATCGGAGATGATCGACCAGGCCGTAGCCGAAGCCATGGTCCCCGACCTGCCGGTGCTGCGCATGGCCTATCTCATTGAGCGCGATTTTGCCGAGTTTTACGAGATGGCCGCGGGCAAAGCAGAAGGAGAGGCCCAGGAGGTGCTGCAAATGCTGGCCGAGTGGGAACGGGGCCACGAGCGGCTGTTCAAACACCTGCACGACACGGCCTTTGCCGAATACGCCGGGATGCCCTGGGGCGGATAGAGGACCGAAATCATCCCCCGCGAGGTCGGCAGCGGACTCATCCGCACGATACGGGCGAGTAACGGCGCCACGGCCGAAGGCCCCGGTTTCACCGGCCCACAACCGAGAAGGCCAACCCTTTGCGGGGTTGGCCTTTTCGGTTGCATAGAAGGCAGGGTGCAGAAGATGTGTTTAGACGATCTCGACGACGGCATCCTGCTCCTTGAGGGCATTGGCCGCCGCTTCCGCCTGTTCTTTGGGCACGCCCTCCAAAACCTTGACCGGTGCGCTGTCCACCAGTTCTTTGGCTTCTTTGAGACCCAGATCGTTGCGGAAGGTCCGCACCGCCTTGATGACCTGAATCTTTTTCGGACCGATTTCCTTCAACAGGACATCAAATTCGGTCTTTTCCTCTTCTTTTTCCTCCTCAACCGCACCGGCGGCGGGCATGGCAACCGCCGCAACCGGTGCTGCCGCCGAGACGCCCCACCGCTCCTGGAGCATTTTGGATAGTTCGGCTGCTTCCAGCAGTGTCAATTCGTCAAGGGCTTCGGCCAATTTCTCCAATTTCTCGGACATGGGTATTATCCTCCTTCAAAGTGTTGTTTCTAGGCTGCAGCCTGTCCGGCTTCTTGTTCGGAACGGGCTTTGAGCACCTGGACCAATTCGCGCATGGGTGCGGTGATGGTGCTGACCAAGCTGCTCATCGGCCCCTGGATCGCACCTACGACCTGACCCAGCAAGATCTCGCGCGGCGGGAGCGATGCCAGCTCCTTGACCCGTTCGGCATCAACGAATGTGCCGCTGATGAGCGCACCTTTGATCACCAAAACATCGGTCTCTTTGGCAAAATCGGTCAGCGTCTTGGCCACCGGGGGCACTTCATCCAGGCAATAACCCACCGCTACCGTGTCGCGGATCTGGTCTTCCGGGATCGGGATGCCCACCTGGTCTAAGGCTCGTTTGAACAAGGTGTTTTTGACGACCTGGAACCGACCGCCATCGGCCCGCAGCCTGCGGCGCAATTCCGTCAGTTGGGCAGTGCTCAATCCCCGGTAGTCCGTCAGGATGATGGCCTGGCTGCCGGACAGACTCTGCACATAATCGGCAACCATTTGCCTTTTCTTTTCTTTCGATATGGCCAACCTGCTTCACCTCCTTCCCGGTCGTAGTCACAAAAAAAGCCTTTGCATCCCGACGCAAAGGCTCATCCCCCCGAATCGCACGGGGGCTCCGTTTGCGCCTCGGCAGGCCGGGATGCTTAGGCGTCGGAGGGCGATCTCCCTCGACGCACCTGCTGTCTTTGGCGAACTCGGCTTTTAATTTTTCTAAAGGGTTCGCATGGCCGCCGCCGCAGCCGGGTCTACCCGGATGCCCGGCCCCATTGTGGGGCTGATGGTCACACGGCGGATATAAGTCCCTTTGGCTGCTGCGGGCTTGGCCCGGACAATGGCCTCCATCACCGCAGCCATATTCTCCAACAGGTCCTGGGTGGAGAAGCTCACCTTGCCGATGGGAACGTGGATGTTGGCCGTCTTGTCCACACGATATTCCACCCGTCCTCGGCGGGCTTCTTGAATTACCCGCGCCAGGTCTTCCTCGGAGACAATCGTCCCGGTTTTGGGGCTGGGCATAAGACCGCGCGGCCCCAAGAGACGACCCAAACGACCGACTTTGCGCATCATGGGCGGCGTTGCGATGGCGATGTCAAAATCAAACCATCCCTTTTGGATCTTGGCAATGAGATCGTCGCTCCCTACATAGTCGGCCCCGGCCTCGCGGGCGATCTTTTCCGCCTCACCTTCGGCAAAGACCAGGATGCGCACCCGGCGTCCCGTTCCTTTGGGCAGCAAAACCACACCCCGCACCTGTTGATCGGCATGGCGGGGGTCCAAGCCCATCCGCAAGTGAAGTTCCACCGTCGCATCAAACTGGGCGTAGCTTGTCTTTTTCGCCAGTTCAATGGCTTCTTCAGGGGAGTAGATTTTCCCCTTCTCCACCAATTTGGCGGCTTCGCGGTACTTTTTCCCTCGTTTTGGCATCTCTTGCACTCCTCTGTGGTATTGATGGGGGAATCGCCACCCCCTCCCACGTCTCGGTCTAATCTACAACGCGGATTCCCATACTCCTCGCCGTGCCTTCGATCATGCGCATTGCGCTTTCTATGTCGTAGGCATTCAGATCCTTCATCTTCTGTTCGGCGATCTCCCGCACCTGCTCGCGGGTAACGGTTCCGGCCACCTCCCGTCCGATGTCCGACGCCCCTTTGGGGATCCCGGCAGCCTTTTTGAGCAGGTCGGTCGTCGGCGGCGTCTTGAGGACAAAGGTAAACGAGTTGTCCTGAAAGACGGTGATCTCAACCGGGATGATGCTACCGGTCAGGTGTGCCGTGCGGGCGTTGTAATCCTTACAAAAGGCCATGATGTTGATGCCGTGCTGGCCCAGAGCCGGACCAACCGGCGGGGCCGGTGTGGCTTTCCCTGCCTCAATGGCCAGCTTGATAATCGCTTTGACCTTCTTTGCCATTCAACCTCCCCAACCCAAAAGGGTGTTTTAGATCTTTTCAACCTGCAAGAAATCCAGTTCAACTGGAGTTTCCCGTCCAAAGAACGAGACGAGGATACGGACTTTGCCCTTGTCGGCATAGATTTCGTCCACGGTGCCCACGAAATCCTCAAAGGGGCCGTCGGCAATGCGAACCTTTTGGCCGGGCCGGAATGTCACCTTGACACGGGGTGTTTCGGCCTGCATCCGCTTGAGGATGCGGTCTACGTCGCGCTTGCGCAGGGGGGTAGGCTTGCGCACCGAACCCACAAACCCGGTCACCCCCGGCGTGTTGCGCACGACGTACCAAGAGTCCTCATCCATGATCATGGAAACCAGGATATAGCCCGGAAAGATGCGCCGTTCTACCGTGCGTCGTTGGCCGTCCTTGAGTTCAATTTCCTCCTCGGTGGGGACCACAACCTCAAAGATTTTGTTTTGCATCCCCAACGACTCGATGCGATGTTCCAGGTTTCTCTTGACCTTATTTTCGTAGCCGGAATAGCAGTGGATCACATACCAGTTTCGCTGAGGATGCTCCTCCTGCTCCTCTTTGGTCTCGGTCTCGCTTCCCTCATCCTCGGCAAGTAGGGCGGTCAGGTCTAACCCCTCCCCCGCCGGTTCTTCCTCTTTCTTGTCGCTTTCCGATGGAGCCTCTTCCGCGGACGGTTCCTCCAAGTAGGAAGCGAACAAGCGATGGGCTGCCTCTTCCGGCGCGAGGGGAACTTGCTCCGTCGAGGATTCCGATTCGGTTGTCTCCGTGATCAGGTCAAGCAGTTGCTCTGCCATTTTTCCTCATTTGGTGGAACTTGCGGGCAGATCGCCTCACGCGCCAAAGAGCAAGCCCAGAATGGTAGAGAATATCCAATCCAGGAATCCGAGAAGCAAGGACAAAAAGACCGTGGCTACGATCACGATCACCGTTAGGTTGATCGCTTCCGAGCGGGTAGGCCAGGAGACTTTTTTCAACTCATACCACGTTTCACGCAGGTAGCGGACGACGATGTTATCCTGTTTGGCTTTTGGGGTCTTTTTCGCCACGGGATCGCTTCTCCTCAATTCCGAAATAGCCTCTTACACTTGAAGACACCGTCCCATTACGTACTGCATGAGACGGTGTCCTCTACTCAGGCAGGCCAGGCAGGACTCGAACCCGCAACCTACGGTTTTGGAGACCGTTGCTCTACCAAATTGAGCTACTGGCCTGTATTCAATCCCAATGGGCCAATGACCACCTGCCACCGGCCCATTGGTGTTGATTCATTTCGTCTCTCGATGCACAGTATGCTTACGGCAACGGGGACAATACTTCCTGAGTTCTATTCGCCCGGGGTCGTTGCGCCGGTTCTTTTGGGTCGTATAGTTCCGCTCTTTGCATTCGGTGCAGGCGAGCGTGATAACCAGACGGGCTGCCTTTTTCGCCATAAGCGATCACCTACTCAATGATCTTGGTGATGACACCAGAACCAACCGTCCGCCCTCCCTCTCGGATGGCAAACCGCGACCCCGCCTCCAACGCCACCGGCACAATCAACTTGACACGAAACGTCGCATTGTCCCCAGGCATCACCATCTCCACTCCCTCCGGCAACTCAATGCTCCCC
>CAZQKE010000136.1:0-7582 GCA_964593865.1 uncultured Anaerolineaceae bacterium
CGGCTGGCCGTCCTTGAAAAGAATGAGCGTGGGGATGCCCATGACGCCATACTGCATGGCCAGCTGATTGTTATGGTCCACGTCTAGCTTGCAGATCTGCAACCGGCCTTCATACTCTGTGGCAATCTCCTCCAAAATGGGAGCGATCATCTTGCAGGGGCCGCACCACACCGCCCAAAAATCTACGGCTGTCGGGATCGCTGCCTGAAGCACGATCTCGTCGAAATTCTGTTGCGTGACCTCGATTGGCTTTGCCATTGTCCCTCCTCCCGTTCCGATACTGCGGAAAGGCATGATCTATCTTAGCCGCTTTCGTCCGATTTGTCAAACCAGGCCCAAATTGTCGGTCCGCAGGGTGCATTTCCACATCGTGGGTAATCGGCAAGGACGGGTTTGGAACCCACCCCCGCAAGGGTGTTCAAGTCTGAAACACACCCTTTTCAAAGGGGGCAGAATAGGGCAAACGCACTTATCGTGACCAACCCTGGCCCCCCGCAGGGATGCAGAGAGAAATCGCATAAAACTTGGGTCTCGGCGGTACAAAATCCTGCCACTGCGTTTGCCCTGGGGCGCAAAGAAGGGGCCGGGGACCGCCTGGCCCGCCCTTTGACAAAATCCACGACAATCGTTACAATAAGCCCCAGACCGGTAGGGGCAGGTCTCCGACCTGCCCCTCTCGAAATAATTTGGGGGCCTCGGCCCCCCGTGAGAGGAATCCCGACCATTGCACCTGCTATTCATCGTCAAAGCGATTGACAACGAACCCCATGGCATTCTGCTCATCAGCAGTTTGCTCAAGCGAGAGGGCCACCGGGTCAGCCTGGTGGTCGCCAGTGAGGAGGATCCGGTTGAAGCCGCTCTGCGTTTACAGCCCGATGTGCTGGGCTATACCGTCTACACCGGACCGCATAGCTGGTATCTGGATCTGAACCGGCACATCAAAGCGCAGCTGCCCGGCGTGTTCTCGATTTTCGGCGGGCCACACCCCACTTTTTTCCCAGAGATGATCGAGCAAGAGGGGGTGGACGGCCTGTGCATCGGCGAGGGCGAGTACGCCACCCTGGACCTGATGAACGCCTTGCAGCGGGGCGACGACGGGGTACATCTGCCCGACCCAACCATCGCCAACTGGTGGTTCAAGCTGAACGGGGAGATCATCCGCAACCCCCTGCGTCCCCTCCTCACCGGGGAGGAGCTGGACGCCCTACCCTTTGCCGACCGGGAACTGCTCTACGCCGCCCATGCCCAAAGTCGCCGCACCAAGATCAAGCCCTTTATCACCGGGCGGGGCTGCCCCTATAACTGTGCCTTCTGCTTCAACAAAGCCTTTTCCGATCTGTACGAAGGGCAGGGGCTGCGTTTCCGCCGCCGCAGCCCGGAAAACGTCATCCGCGAGATCAAAGAGGTGACGGCCCGCCATGACGTGCGTTTCATCCTCTTTATGGACGATACCTTTATCTTGCAAAAGCGGTGGCTTCAGGAGTTCATGGCCCGCTACAAAGCCGAGGTGCAGCGGGATGGGCAGCCGCTGCCCTTTTGGTGTCAGGTGCGGGCCAACCTGGTGACCGATGAAAAGATCGCTCTATTCAAGGATGCAGGCTGCGTTTCGGTCAGTTTTGGGTTGGAGGCGGGCAACGACCGGCTGCGCAACGCCGTCCTCAACCGCAACATGAGCCGGGAGCAGATCCTGAACGCTTCCGAGACATTGCGCCGTCACGGCATTGCTTTTATGACCAACAACATGCTGGGCCTGCCCACCGGCAACCTGGAAACCGATTTCGAAACCCTGGACCTGAACGCCCAATGCCGCCCGGCCTACGCCAACGTCTTTCTCTTTCAGCCCTATCCCAAGACGGCCCTGGGTGAATGGGCCTATGAGCACGGCTGGATGATGGGCAATTTTGACGACCTGTCCGGCTCGGTCAGCGATGATACCGTCATCAAATTCGGCAGCGAGGCAGAAAAGCGACAGATCGAAAACCTGCAAAAACTGTTCGCCCTGGGCGTCGAATTCCCCTGGCTGCTGCCGATTATCCGCCGCTTGATCCGTCTGCCGTCCAACCGTCTCTTTTGGCTGATCTACAAACTGTGGAAGGGTTGGGCCATCAAAAACCGGATGTTCCCTTTCAGGATGACGCCCAGGGAGTACCTGGATTCGGCGTTGTACTATATGCGCATCAAAAGTCAGTAAGGAGGCGAAATGAAAAAGCGATTGCTGGAATTGATCCCCGAATTCACGCTGATTCAGGATGGAGATTTGCGGGAGAAGGCCATCCAGGTCTGGTTGGCGGCGATGGAGCGCAGCGGTTGGACGCCCGACAGCCTGGCGGAAATGCCCTTTACCCTGCTCATCAACCCCTGTCCGGCAACCTATATCGAGCACATCCGCGCCGTAACACTGACCGCCTACCGCACCGCCTTGCTCTTCCGGGAAATCTATGGTGAGCGCGTTCCCCTCAACCTGGATTACCTGGTCGCCGGTGGGCTGTTGCACGACATTGGCAAACTGTTGGAATACGAGACCCACGACGACGGCTTGACCTACCAGACACGCTATGGCAAACTGATCCGTCACCCCTTCAGCGGCGCGGCGCTGGCCCATGAATTCGGCCTGCCGCCGGAGGTGCAGCACATCATCGCCGCCCACGCCGGGGAAGGCGACAAGGTCAAGCGCACACCGGAAGCAACCCTGGTCAACAAGGCCGATTTTATGAGTTTCGAGACGCTGCGCGATTTGCAGGTCAAAAAAGAACTGGCGGCGCAACTCGCCGGTTGACCGGGACCACAGCAGGGAGGCCGAGGTCCCAGCCGTACACCTGCCCGGTCAACACTGCGAAAAGTCCATGGCGGATCTACTGGTCGGCACAATCGAACGCATCACCTACTACAACCCGGAAAACGGCTACACCGTCGCCCAGGTGACGCCGGAGGGCCGGAGCTACACCGTCACGGTCGTGGGCAACCTGCTGGAGGTCAGCCCCGGCGAAAGCCTGCGTCTTTACGGCCAGTGGGCGACCCACCCCCGCTACGGTCGCCAGTTCCAGGTGGAACGCTATACCACGGTGCTGCCGGCCACCGTCGCCGGGATCGAAAAATACCTGGGTTCGGGGCTGATCAAGGGCATCGGCCCGGTGACGGCCCGGCGCATCGTCCGCCGCTTCAAGCTGGATACGCTGCGCGTCATTGAGGAGGAGCCGCACCGCCTGCGCGAGGTGCTGGGCATCGGCAGGAAACGGGCGGCCAGCATCCAACGGGCCTGGGAGGAGCAAAAGATCATCAAAGAGGTGATGATCTTTTTGCAGAGTCACAATGTCAGCACCGCCCACGCCGTCAAAATCTACAAAACCTATGGCGACGCGGCGATTGACGTGGTGCGCCACGACCCCTACCGCCTGGCCCGCGACATCCACGGCATCGGCTTTCTCACCGCCGACAAGATCGCACGCGAGCTAGGCTTGGCCCACGACAGCCCCCAACGGGTGCAGGCGGGCGTCACCTACACCCTCAACCAGATGGCCGATGAGGGCCACGTCTATGCCCCCCAGGGCGAATTGATCCACGAAAGCACCCGCATCCTGGACGTGCCGCCCGACCTGGTGGCCGAAAGCATCCAGACCCTGTCCGAGGAGGAGCAGGTCCGCATCGAGTACCGCACCGCCGAGGAACGGGTTGGGGGCGAAACGATGCTGCGCGAGGAGCAGGCCGTCTACCTGCCGCCCTTTTACCACAGTGAAATCGGCGTCGCCGAGCGGCTGCGCACCCTGCTCCACGCCCCAAGCCGCCTGGCCTTCTACCGCCGGGCCGACCTGGACCGCCTCCTGGGGCAGGCGGCGGAGCTGACCCTCAACACCGGTCAGCGGGCGGCGGTGCAGGCCGCTTTGACCCACAAAATCACCGTCCTCACCGGCGGGCCGGGCACGGGCAAGACGACGGCGGTACGGACCCTCATTCGCCTTTTGGAAGCCAAAGGGTTCCGCTACGCCCTGGCCGCCCCCACCGGGCGGGCAGCCAAGCGTCTGGCCGAGGCGACAGGCCGCGAGGCCAAAACCCTCCACCGCCTGCTTGAATTCAAACCCCACAAAGGGATGCGCTTCCGGCGCAACGAGGAAAACCCCCTGGAAACGGACATGATCATCGTGGATGAAGCCTCCATGCTGGACCTGATCCTGACCTACCACCTGCTCAAAGCGGTCCACCCGGAAAGCCATCTGCTGCTTGTGGGCGATATTGATCAACTGCCCAGCGTCGGCGCGGGCAACGTGCTCCAAGACATCATCGAATCGGGGGTGGTGGCCGTGGTGCGCCTGACCGAGATCTTTCGCCAGGCCCCCGGCAGCTACATCGTCATCAATGCCCACCGCATCAACCGGGGGCAGATGCCCCTCTTTGCCAAAGAGTCCACCGACTTTTTCCTCTTTCCCGCCGAGGACGCAGAAAGGGCCGCCGACCTGATCGTGGACATTGTGCAAAACCGCATCCCCCGCAAGTTCGGCCTGGACCCCCGGCGCGAAGTGCAGGTCCTCTCGCCCCTCCATCGCGGGGCTGCCGGGGTGGGGGAGCTGAACCGTCGCTTGCAGGCGGCCCTCAACCCGCCATCGCCGGGCAAGGCCGAGTACCGCCGGGGCGGTCAGGTCTTTCGCCTGGGCGACCGGGTGATGCAGATCCGCAACGACTATGACCGGGATGTGTTCAACGGAGATATGGGCCGCATCGTGGCCCTGGACCGGGTGGAACAGAGGTTGACGGTGCGCTTTGAGGGCCGGGACGTGGAGTACGAATTTTCGGACCTGGACGAACTGGTCCACGCCTACGCCGTCAGCGTCCACAAGAGCCAGGGCAGCGAATATCGGGCCGTGGTCGTGCCGGTGCTGACGGCCCATTTTGTGATGCTCCAACGCAACCTGCTCTATACGGCGGTGACGCGGGCCAAAGAGCTGGCGGTGCTGGTGGGCCAAAAGCGGGCCATCGCCATCGCCGTAGGCAACCACACCGTGGGGCAGCGGCACAGCGCCCTGGCCGAGCGGCTGCGCCGCCTGACATAACGCAACACGTTACAAAAGTGAGGGAGGATACCATGTTTCGACCACGCCGACCTTTGCGCCGTCGTCCGCCGCTCTTGCGGCCCCGCCGCCGTCCCCCCCTCCGGCGTCTGTCGCCCATTGCCGCCGAGGTGGAACGGCTGATGCGGACGGGACAATTCGACGAGGCAGCCGCCCGCTTTGGCGATCTGGCTCAGGAAGCCGAAAAGCGAGGACGCAACGGTGGGGCTGGGGAGCTGTATCTCCGCGCTGCCCGCTGCTACCTGGAAAGCGGGGATGAGGACCGGGCGGATGATTGCGCCGAGCGGGCCATCCACCTTCTAATCAAAGCACGCCGTCCCCGGCGAGTGCGCCAGGTGCTGCCCAAGGTGCTGGCCGCCCTGGAACGCCACGGTCGCCACGAGGACGCCGAACGGCTGCGGGCCGAGGTCCAAGCTGCCTTCCAGGGCCGAGAGGCGATGCCCGCGCAGACTCCCCGGACCAGGCAGCAGCCTCAGCTCCCAACGCGCTGTGCCGCCTGCGGTGCGCCTGTCCGCCCCGATGAGGTCTCCTGGACCAGTTCGACTACGGCGGAATGCCCGTACTGCGGCAGTGTCATTCAGGCCGAGTGAGCGGCGTCAGCGGCGGCAGGGGTCGTAATCCTCGCCCAGCACAACCAGGATGTCGGTCGCGCTGTCCGGGTCGGGTTGATACGAAAGGGCAGAGGGCATCAGGTCCAGGGTGATAGCCACCAGCTCGGCGACATCCTGCTCCGCGTTATAGACGATCACCTGGGAGACGGCTACCGGCGCCGGAGCCGGGCCGCTCTCCCGAGCCTGAAAGCCCGCCCAGTGCAAGCTGGTCGCCGCCAGCTGCCCGGCCTCCGGGCGGGAAGTGCCGTTCTGAACGGCCACCGCCGTCTGGCTCACCTGCTCCAAAAAATCCAGGTCTATCGGCCCGTAGAAGCTATCCAGCAATTCTTTGATCTTGTCATGGAGGGGCAACAGGACAGCAGCCCCGCCGGGTGTCGTCCAGTTCTGAACCTGCCAGGGGCCGATGGACTGGCTAAAGATCTGGTTCGGCTTGAGCTTCAACCCCAGGAAAGCCAGAGCGATAATCTGGTCCGGCGGCAGGTCGGTTTGAATGGCGTCGTTCATGGTCGCCAGCAGAGAGGGGATTTGGGGGATGATGCTGGGGCTAAGGGCCTGATCCCAAAGGGCCATCAGCAGTTTGCGCTGGCGGCGGCCCCGGTCAAAGTCGTTGGTGGTCATGCGCGAACGAGCGTACCACAAGGCCAGTTCGCCGTCCATGTGTTGCATCCCGGTTTCCAGTTCAATGTCGGGCAAAGGGCATTCCACGTCTACGTCTACGCCGCCTACGGCGTCAATGATCCGCTTGAACCCGTCAAAATCCACACGAACCCAGTAGTGAATGGGAATGCCCAGGTTCTGGTAAATGGTTTGCTTGACCAGATCCGGCCCGCCGCCTTCGTGAGCCATCTCGCCCCACAGGTCGGCGGTGTTGATCCGGTCGGGGCCGTGTCCGGGGATGTTGACCCATAGATCGCGGGGGATGGACAGCAAGCGGACCAGGTTGCGCTCCATGTCCAGCGAGACGACAATGATGGTATCAGTCCGCCAGGTAGCAGCATCCGGTCGCTTGTCCGATCCCAGGAGGGCGATGTTGAGGTAGCGGTTGGCCGAAGTGGTGTGTGCCGGGTCGGCAGACGTCGGCTCCACGGCAGGCAGGGCAGGGTGATACGTGGGGTCAGGGACATATAGATCCTGACCAACGCGGATGGTGCTGCCGGACAGGCAGTTGACCTGTTGCAAGGCCGCCACACCGGAGCCATAAGTTTGGGCCAGCTCGAAAAGAGTGTCTCCGGGCTGGACGACATGGACCTGCCAATCAGGCGGTGGGGTGCAAGGCGGGGGGGTGATGGGTGGCGGGGTGGGCGTCACCGGCAGAGTAGGGACGGTGGGGATGACGATAGCCCCTGCCGGGTCGGTGGCCAGAGCGGCCAGGGCGTCATCGGGTTCGCCGTCGGAACGCAAGAGGCCGATACCCAGTATGGCTACGAGGACCGCCAGCACCAGGGCAACACCAATGAGGACGCGAGTCAGTCGGTCGAGGGGTTCTCCTTTGGGCGGTTTGTCATTCTTTTTCACACGGTTCTCTTCCAACGTTTGATCACCAGCATTATAGCCCCATTTGCTCCAAAAAGCAAATAGGGAGGGTGCGTCATTGACAGTCACCCAGAAGTGGGGTAGAATAGCGCCCGAAAGAGGTGAGATGATGAAAGCAATGGTCTTGCGGGAACCCAAACCCGCCGAAGAAAACCCTTTGGTGATGGAAGATTGGGACCTGCCGGAGCCGGGGCCGGGCCAGGTGCGCTTGCAGGTGCAGGTCTGCGGCGTATGCCACACCGACCTGCACCTGGTCGAAGGGGATATCGCCTTACCCAAACTGCCCGTCGTCCCCGGCCACCAGATCGTCGGCCTGGTAGACGCCCTGGGGCCGGGCGTGGACCGCGTTGCCCCCGGCGACCGGCTGGGCGTGCCCTG
>CAZQKE010000137.1:0-18750 GCA_964593865.1 uncultured Anaerolineaceae bacterium
CAATTCCCGGTAGACCTGCTCCATCTTGTTCACCTGTGCTCGCCAGCTATACCGGGCCAGCACTTTGGCCCGCGCCGCCCGCCCCAGCCGCGCCCGCAGGTCGGCATCCCCCAGCAGGCGGAGCACCGCCGCCGTGAACGCCTCGTCCACCGCATCGGTCAGCAGAATCTCTTCCCCATCTACGAAATCCTGCCCCTCGGCGCCGATGCGGGTAGAGACCACGGCACGGGCGTTGGAGGCCGCCTCTACGATTTTCAGCCGCGTGCCCGAACCGGAATCCAGGGGGACCAACACAACGTCGGAGGCGGAAAGATAGTCGCTCAGGTTGGGGCGCACCCCGGCGCGGGCGTCCACAAAGCCGGTAAAGATGATGCCCTCGCGGGCGTACCGGCCCAGCCCCTCCGCCCCCTGCCCGATGAGGACAAAGCGGGCCTCCGGGTAGCGCGCCCACACCGCCGGGGCGATCTGTTCGGCGATATAGCCCACGGCGCGGGCGTTGGGCAGGTAATCCAGCTTGCCCACAAAGGTCAGGATCGGCACATCGGCGGGCAGGCCCAGGGCACGGCGGGCCGCGGCAGCCCCTTCAGGCCGGTAGGCGAACAGGTCGGGGTCCACGCCGTGGGGAATGATGGCGAACCGCTCCGGCGGCACGCCATAGAGATCAATCATAAAATCACGATCTACTTCGGAAAGGGCCACCACCCGGTCGGCGGCACGGCAGGCCCGGCTTTCCAATTCCTTGATGACCTTCAGCAAAGGGCTGGTCATCCCAAAGCGGACGAACTTTTGGTACTCGACGTTTTCCTGCATCAGCACCACCGGGACGCCCAGCCGCCGCCGCAGCCAGAGGGCCGCCGGTGCGGTCCACAGCAGCTCGGCCTGAATGAGATCGGGCCGGAACTCGCGGGCGACCTGCCATGCGGCCCGGTAGTAGAGGGGGTTGAAGAGCAACCCCTTGTAGCCCAGGCGATCCAGGGGCGATTCGGGGCTGTAGCGGAGGGTCAGGGTGGGGGCGGTCAGGTCCGGCTCGCCGTGCTGGGAGTAGAGCTTGCAGAGCAGGGCCGAGACCCGATTGGTCTCGGCCAGGAATTGCAGAGTGTGGTAGATGGCCGTGCTGCTGCCGTGAACCGGCGGAAAGATGTCGCAAGGCGACAGCACCAAAATTTTTCGCATCACGCCTCCCGGAGCCAACCGGCGGGCAGGTTGCGCCGCACTTCAATATTTTGGAACTCGCGACTCCGGCGGGCGCCGACGCGCCGCGCCCAGGCAGCCATGCGCTGCACCCCTTCTTCCAGGTCCACCGTCGCCCCCTGACCAAAGAGCCGCCGCGCCTTGCTGTGGTCGGCGTAAGCATGGACCACCTCGTTGCGGGGCGGCAGGTAGCGGATGCGCGGCTCCTGACCGAAGGCGCGGGCCACAACCCGGGCCAGATGGTTGACGGTGTAGGGCTTGTCCGCGCCGATGTTGATCACCTCGCCGTAGGCCGCCGGGACGTTCACGCTGTTGGCAATGTGGGGCGCAACGTCGTCAATGTAGCTAAAAGCCCGCGTCTGGGTTCCATCGCCAAAGATCGTCATCGGTTCGCCGCGCATGATCTGGTTCATGAAAATTCCGATGACGTTGCGGTAGCGGTCGCCGATGTTTTGGTTTTCGCCGTAGACGTTGTGGGGCCGAAAGATGATGAAATCCAGGCCGAACATTTCGCGGGCGGCGTGCAGGTCCAGCTCTACGGCGTACTTGGCGATGCCGTAGGGGTCTTCGGGCCGGGGCGTCAGGTCCTCGCGCATGGGGAGTTGATTGGCCCCGTAGACGGCGATGGAGGAAGTGAACACAAAGCAGCGCACCTCATGCTTGACCGCCTCGTTGATCAGGTTGACGCTGCCGATCAGGTTGTTGGTGTAGTTGAAGCGGCGGATGAAATGGGAAAGCCCTTCGGCGGCATAGGCGGCCAGATGATAGACATAATCAAAGTTGTGCTCGGCAAAAAGGCGCGTCACCAGCTCATGGTCGGTGACGCTGCCTTGCACGAACTCTGCCCCTTCCGGGACCTGATCGCGAAAGCCGCCGCTCAGGTCGTCCAGGACCACTACCTCGTGGCCCAGGGCCAGGCAATGGCGAGCTACGTGGGAGCCGATGAACCCGGCTCCTCCTGTTACCAACGATTTCACAGGTTCGACTCCTTCCTTGTTTGAGCCGCGGATTTTAGAAAAGCGCGGATCGGCGCGGGTCTGTTGCGCAAGTTTCCCAACTTGCGCCGAGAAGCAAGCCGGAGGCTTGGATTACGCAGCGTTCCCATTCGTGCATTCGCAGAGGGCCCTTCATACGCCTGCCCGGCGCGGGCCTATGATGTAAGCGAAGCGGTTGTATCCTCCCACACTTGGCGGATCGAATATTCGTCCTCGGCCTGGAAGGTCAGGTTGCGCAGCATCTCGCCCAGCAGGCCGACGCTGATGAGCTGAATGCCCACCACCAGGGCGGTGATGCCGAAAAAGAGGAGGGGCCGCCAGCCGATGCCCCCCTCCACGATCCACAGACCGGCCAGGTAGAGCATGATCAACGTGCCGACGGCGGCGAACAGAGTCCCCGTCGTGCCGAAAAGGTGCATGGGACGTTTCAGGTAGCCGGTCAGGAACAGGACGCTCAGAAAATCCACGTAACTGCGCACCAGGCGGCGGGCGCCGTACTTGGACCGCCCAAAGCGGCGGGGGTGATGGGTGACCGGCACTTCGGCGATGCGAAAGCCCTTCCAATGGGCCAGGACCGGGATGTAGCGATGCAATTCGCCGTAGAGTTTGAGCTCCTGCAACACCTCGCGGCGATAGACCTTGAAGCCGCAGTTCATATCGTGCAAGGAAAGACCGGTCAGGGCCGAGACGGTGGCATTGGCGAACCTGGAAGGCCACCGCTTGGAGATAGGATCGCGGCGGTCCACCCGCCACGCACCCACCAGGTCGTACCCTTCGTCCAGCTTATCCAAGAGTTTGGGTAGCTCGCCGGGGTCGTCTTGCAGGTCGGCGTCCAGGGTGACGACGATCTCGCCTCGGGCACGGGCGAACCCGGCGGTCAGGGCCGGGGTTTTGCCGAAATTGCGGCGGAATTGGATGACGCGCACGTGAGCCGGGTCCTGTTCGTACAGCCGACGCAGGACGGCGGGCGATTGGTCGGTACTGCCATCGTCAATAAAGATGATCTCAAAGCGGAACGGCAGCGATCCCATGGCGCGGCAGATCGCCGTGTACAGGTCGGGCAAGGATTCCTGTTCGTTGAGCAGCGGGATCACAAAGGAGATCATCTTTGGTTGATCCATTTGGTCATTTCTCCATTGCCGGTCGGGTGAACGCGGGCCATTATACCACGAAACGGGAGGGGTGTCTATCCGCCGCCGAGAGTTGGCCTGACCGCCGGGACGGTGTATAATGCAGACGAGAGACTGGTAGAAAGGGACGCTTCATGACGGCTGAAGAACGGGTGGGGGAGCTGCTTACCGCGCGGGGGTTGACCCTGGCCGTGGCCGAATCGTGCAGCGGAGGGCTGTTGGCCCACCGCCTGACGAACGTACCGGGCAGTTCGGCCTATTTCATGGGGGGCGTGGTGGCCTACGCCAACCGGATCAAGGAGGAACTGCTGGGGGTGCACCCCGAAACGCTGCTGGCCCACGGCGCCGTCAGTGAGGAGACGGCGCGGGAGATGGCCCAGGGGGTGCGGCGGCGGTTCGGCGTCGATCTGGCCCTGGCGATCACCGGCATCGCCGGGCCGGGGGGCGGCACGCCGGAGAAGCCGGTGGGCCTGACCTACATCGCCCTGGCCGCCGAAGGCATGGTGCGCTGCGAGCGGCACATCTGGCAGGGCACACGGTGGGAGAACAAAGAGCGGTCGGCGGAGGCCGCCCTGCGGCTGCTCTTGGACCATTTGTCGGGAGAGGGAGATGCTTGAATTCATCAACGAACCGGTCGGCGTGGAAATCCAACGGCGGCCCGACGGGACCGAGCGGCCCCAGGCGTTCACCTGGCGCGGTCAGTACTACCCCATCACGGCCTGGGGGCGCGTCCGGGAGAGCGAAACCGATGGCCGTCTCCAACGCTGCCATCTGCTCCAAACCGCCGGAGCAGAGACTTGGGAACTGTGCCGGGATGCGGAGACGGGGCAATGGACCCTCACCCGTCGCTGGACCCGACCCGGTCGCATCATCTGAGCCTGTTTCCTACCACCGCGGGGATGGAGGAGGATTTTGCTTGACTTGGCCATCATCACCGTCAGCTACAACACCCGCGACCTGCTGGCCGATTGTTTGGCCTCGGTGTTGGCCGGTCTGGACCGTTCCGGCCTGGCGGGGCAGGTCTGGGTTGTGGACAACGCTTCCGCCGACGGCAGCGCGGACATGGTGGCAGAACGGTTCCCCCAGGTGCACCTCATCGCCCACGATGAGAACCTGGGCTTTGCCGCCGGGAACAACCTGGCCCTGCGGCGGATGGGCTTCCCCCACCTGGACACCCGTCACATCCTCTTTTTGAACCCCGATACCCGCGTTGTGGGCGACGCCCTGGGACTTTTGGTCCGCTTCCTGGATGAGACACCCCGCGCCGGTGTCGTCGGTCCGCGCCTGGTCTACGGCGACGGCGGGTTTCAGCACAGTGCCTTTGCCTTTCCCGGCCTGGCCCAGATCTTTTTTGATTTCTTTCCCCTCCACCCCCGCCTGCTCGATTCGCGCCTCAACGGACGCTACCCCCGCCGTCGTTACGAGGCGGGAGTACCCTTTGCCGTGGACCACCCCCTGGGCGCAGCCCTGACGGTCCGGGCCGAGACGCTGGTCGGGGTCGGCCCCTTTGATGAGGATTTTTTCATGTATTGCGAGGAGATAGATCTGTGCCGCCGGGTCAAAAAGGCCGGGTGGGAGGTCTATTGCCTGCCCCAGGCCGAGATCGTCCATCTGGCGGGGCAAAGCACCCGTCAATTCCGGGAGCAAATGTTCGTTGCCCTGTGGCGCAGCCGCTTTCTGATGTTCCAAAAGCACAACGGCGCGGCCTTCCGTTGGGCCGCACGGCGATTGGTCCGCCTGGGGTTGTGGGCCGAGGCCCGGCGGGCGCGGGCCGCCTACCGTCGGGGGGAGATCGGCGATGAGGCGTTGGCCCGGCGGCTAAAAGCGTACCGGGAGGTGGCAGCCCTGTGAGCATTCGGCTGGCGGCGGTGGTCCTGACCTACAACGAGGAGCGGCACATCGGCGAATGTCTGGACAGCCTAGGCTGGGCCGATGAGCGGATCGTGTTCGATTCTTTCAGCACCGACCGCACCTGCGAGATCGCGGCGGAGCGGGGAGCGCGGGTCATCCGACATCCCTTTGAGAATTTTGCCGCCCAGCGCAACGCCGCCCTGGAAGCGGTGGAAGCCGATTGGATCCTCTTTGTGGACGCCGATGAACGGGTGACGCCGGAGCTGGCGGCAGAGGTCCGCCGCGCCATCGGGGGAGAAAAAGCAGGGTGGTGGATTCCCCGCCACAACTACATGATCGGCCACAGAATGCGGGGCGGGGGGTGGTATCCCGACCATCAGCTCCGCCTGTTGCGCCGAGGCCGGGCGCGGTACGATCCGGCCCACCCGGTCCACGAGATCGTCTTGCTCGATGGGGAGGCGGGCTACCTGCAGAACCCCTTCATCCACTACAACTATGATACCCTGGCCCAGTTCCGGCAAAAGATGGGGCGTTACACCCGGTTGGAGGCCCTCATGCTGCGGGAACAGGGCATCCACCCCCACCCCTGGACCTACGTGACCATGCCCCTGCGCGAATTCTGGCGGCGGTTCGTCCGGTTACAAGGCTACCGGGATCATTTCTACGGTTTGCTCTTTTGCGGCCTGATGGCGTGGTACACCTTGCTGACCTACCTGCGCCTGCGTGAGCTATAAGGCGGCGATGATGGCATCGGCCATTGCCTGAGTGCCCACGGCGGTTGGGTCATCGCGGCGGGGTTTGAGGTCATAGGTCACGCTTCGGCCTTCGGCAATGACGGCCCGCACGGCGGATTCAATACGGTCGGCGGCTTCCCCTTCCCCCAAGTGGCGCAGCATCAACGCTCCGCTCAGGATCGTGGCCGTGGGATTCACCTTGTCTTGCCCCGCATACTTGGGCGCGGAGCCGTGAACCGGCTCAAACACGGCCAGTTCCGCTCCGATGTTCGCGCCCGGCGCAACACCCAATCCCCCGACCAGGCCAGAAGCCAGGTCGCTGACAATATCGCCGAACAGGTTGGGACAGACCAAGACGTCGTATTCGTGGGGGCGTTGGACCAACTGCATACACAGGTTGTCCACAATGCGGTCGTTGAAGGCGATGTCCGGGTACTCCTGGGCGACCTGGCGGGCCACCCGCAGGAACAGGCCGTCGGTGGCCTTGAGGATGTTGGCCTTGTGGACGGCGGTCACCAAACGGCGGCCGTTGGCGCGGGCGTACTCAAAGGCAAAGCGCACGATCCGTTCGCTGCCCCGGCGGGTGATGATGCGGATCGACTCGGCGGCTTGATCGGGAATGACATCATGTTCGATCCCGGCATACAGTCCCTCTGTGTTCTCGCGGACGATCACCAAATCTACTCCTTCGTAGGGTGCACGGATTCCGGGCATCCAACGGGCAGGGCGTAGGTTGGCGTACAGATCCAATGCTTTGCGGATGGCGACGTTGACGCTGCGAAAGCCGCTGCCGACCGGTGTGGTGATCGGCCCCTTGAGGGCGACCTTGTTGGTCCGGATTGAGTCAAGGACCGAATCGGGCAAAGGGGTCCCGTGGCGGGCCATCGCCTTTGCACCGGCCTCCTGCACATCCCAGTCAAAGGAGATGCCGACGGCTTCCAAGACGCGGCGCGTCGCCTCAATCAACTCCGGGCCGGTCCCGTCGCCGGGGATGAGAGTGACGCGGTAGCTCATGAGTTCTCTCCTTCCCAAAAGGTTTCACCCGGTTTGGGCACGGTGACACGGGCCAAGCCCAGGTCCCGTAGCCCGTCGGCCAGGGCCAGGCTGGCAGATTCTTCGCCGTGGACGACGAAAGCGGTCTGGATGCGCTCCGGCCCCAGTTGTCGGGCGTAATCCAGTAGCTCGGCCCGGTCGGCGTGAGCACTGAAACCGTTGATCTTGACCACACGGGCTTTGAGGCGATACTCTTCGCCAAAGATCCTGACCACAGGTTGCCGCTCCACCAGCCGCCGCCCCAGGGTGTGGGGAGCCTGCCAGCCGACGATGAGCACGGTGTTACGCTCATCCTCAATGTTGTTCTTGAGGTGGTGGAGGATGCGCCCCGCTTCACACATGCCCGACGCGCTGATGATGACGGCCGGTTCACGGAGGAAGTTCAATTCTTTGGAGCGTTCCACGGAACGGATGTAGGTCAGCCGGTAAAACCCAAAGGGATCGCGGTGACGGTCGGCGGAAAGGAATTGGTTGACTTCATCGTCGTAACATTCGGGGTGCAGGCGAAAAACCTCTGTAGCGTTGACGGCCAGGGGGCTGTCTACAAAGATCGGCAGTTCGGGGATCTTGCGTGCTTCGGTCAAGCGGTGCAAGGCGTAGACCAGTTCCTGGGTGCGGCCCACGGCAAAGGAAGGGACGATCACTTTGCCCCCTCGCCGGTAGGTAGAGATGATGACATCCCGCAGGGTGCGTTCCGCCTCCTCGACCGGTTCGTGTAGGCGGTCGCCATAAGTGCTTTCGGTGATAAGGATGTCGGTCCCCGGAACCGGCTCCGGGTCGCGGAGGATGGGGCGATTTTTGCGGCCCAGATCGCCGGTAAAGACCAATCGCCGTTTCCGGTCGTCCTCCTCAATGTCAAGGACAACTACCGCCGATCCGAGGATATGCCCCGCTTCGTAGAAGGTTAGGGTCACGCCGGGGGCTATGGGCAGCGGGCGATGGTAACCGACGGTGACAAAGTTTCTCAAACTGACGGTGGCGTCCTCTACGGTGTACAACGGTTCCAAAGGGGGCAGGCCCTTTTTGGCCCTCTTTTTGTTGACGTAACGGATGTCCGATTCTTGGATATGCCCCGAGTCTCGCAGCATGGCGGAGCAGAGATCGCGGGTGGCAGGAGTGGCATAGATGTTCCCCCGGAAGCCGCTCTTGACCAAAGAAGGGATGTTGCCCGAATGGTCAATGTGGGCATGGGAAAGGACCATGGCGTCTATGGTGGTGGGATCAAAAGGCAGGTTGCGGTTGCGCTCAAAACTTTCCTTGCGACGGCCTTGAAACAGACCACACTCCAATAGGATGCGCGAGCCGTTGACGGTCAGCAGGTGCATGGAGCCGGTCACGGTTCGCACTGCGCCCAGAAATTGAATCTCCATCATCCGTCTCCTTGCAGCCGCAAGCCGGAGACTTGCGCTATTGCTCGGTGCGGGTCACAGCCTGCACTCTTCGTTGCGCCGAACCGTGGCAGGTCTCCACGGCTCGGCGTGCCCAAACTTATTGTACACTCCTACGCCGGATTGGTCAAATCGGCAACTCTTGTCCCTTCCCGGTCTTTTTTGTCGGCGTATGTTCCCTCTGTGCAGAACAAAGGAATAGGCCCCAAGTCCCCTCTGGATCAGACCTGAAATACACCCTATGGATTATTGCGCTTTTTGCAAAGATGTGTTAGACTAGTTTTGACCGGTTGAGCGCGTTACAATCGGTTCCGAACGTTGGTATCGCGAAATATACTGAATAGGAGGAAACCAAATGGAAGAAAAACAATTGATGACAGCCAAAGAGGCAGCGGCCTATCTCCGCATCAGCCTCTTTACCCTGCGCAAAATCGAACAGCAGGGCTTGATCGTCCCCTACCGAACCCCAGGTGGACACCGGCGCTATAGCCTGGAGATGCTCAACGAATACCTGGAAAACAGCCGTATCCCGCCGCCGTCCAAGCAACCTCAAGACGAAACAGGGGAATAGGGATCGTTCACCGCCCCCGAGCTTCTGCAGGCTTTTGCCGATCCCCCGGGGAGTTCGGCCTTGCTCTTTCTTCCGGGCCGATTTGCCAACCCGCCGTTTCTGGTGTATAATTCCCCTTGCTACAATTGACTTGGCGTAACCGGCAGGTCCTCGTCATGCGAGGACCTGCCCTGGTCATAAGGCCCTGGGGCGTCACGTCCCAGGTGCTCTTTTTGCTGTTTGATGGAGAAAGAATCATGTCGAATCAACCTGTTTTTTTAACGCCGGAAGGGTACAAAAACCTGGAAAAGGAGCTGGAGTATCTAAAGACCGTTCGGAGGGCCGAAGTCGCCGCTGCCATTCATGAAGCCAAAATGGACGGCGACGTTTCGGAGAACGCCGGCTACGAGGAGGCCAAACGCCAGCAAGCCTTCGTCGAAGGGCGGATCATGACCATTCAGGCTATGCTGGAGAACGCCGTTCTCATTGAACAGAACGGCCCCAGCGACACGGTGCGTTTGGGTTCGCGGGTCACCATCCAGGAAGAAGGTTGGGAACCGGAAACGTATACCATTGTCGGTTCTGCCGAATCGGATCCCGGCGCGGGGCGTATCTCCAACGAATCGCCCCTGGGCAACGCCTTGTTAGGCCACAAAGTGGGCGAGACGGTCTCATTTGAATCGCCGGGCGGCCCGGTCAAAATGCGCATCCTCAAGATAGAATAGCGGCTCAAGGGGGGCAATCCCATGTCCGAAAAAGTCAACGCCACCGCCGATACGCCGTCGGAAGCAGGCAGGGGGAGCGAACGTCCCGCCGGGAAGGTTGCTTCCGAAGAGACCTTGACCGACCAGGAACGCCAGCGTCGGAACAAGCTGGAACGGCTGCGCCGAGCGGGGATCGATCCCTATCCGGCCCGATCCAATCGCACCCACACCAATGCCCAAGCCGTTGCCGCCCTGGAAGAAACGGCAGAAGGGGAGGAACCGCCGGCGGTGACCGTTGTGGGCCGCTTGGTAAGCATCCGCATCATGGGCAAGTCTTCCTTTGCCCACATTGAAGACGGCAGCGGTCGTTTGCAAATTTACCTCCGGCGCGATGTGTTGGGCAAAGAGGAGTACGATCGCTTCCGGCGGGATTTGGACCTGGGCGATTTTGTCGAGGCCACGGGCAAAATGTTCTACACGCATACCGGCGAAGCGACCGTCCAAGTAGAAAAGTTACGCGTGTTGGCCAAAGCCCTGCGCCCGCTGCCCGTGGTCAAGCAAAAAGATGGGCGGGTGTTCGATGCATTTGCCGATAAGGAGCAACGTTATCGGCAGCGGTACGTGGACCTGGCCGTGAACCCTCACGTCCGGGAGATCTTTCGCATCCGGGCCAAGATCGTGGCCGCCCTGCGGAGGTTTCTCGATGAGCGAGGTTTCATAGAAGTAGAAACCCCTATTTTACAGCCGATCTACGGCGGCGCAGCAGCCCGGCCATTCACCACCTACCACAATCAGCTCAAACAGAGACTCTATCTGCGCATCTCCGACGAGCTGTACCTGAAGCGGCTGATCGTTGGCGGCTTTGAACGGGTCTATGAGATCGGGCGAGATTTCCGCAACGAAGGTGTTTCCTTCAAGCACAACCCCGAATTTACCCAGATTGAGTTCTACATGGCCTATGCCGATTACCGGGACGTGATGGAGATGGCCGAGCAGATGGTGGCCTATGCTGCCCAGGAAGCTTTGGGCACGACCAAAATCACGTACAAAGGCCACGAGATTGACCTTTCCCCTCCCTGGCGGCGGTGGCGGCTGCGTGATGCCATCCGCGAGATCACCGGTATAGACTATGAGGAGTACCGGGACGCCGATAGCCTGTACCAAGCCATCGTGGAGAAGCTGGGAGGAACACCGGAGCGCAAATCTTTGTGGGGCAAACTGATCGACCCTACCTTGATCAACTATGTTGAACCGCACCTGATCCAGCCCACATTTCTATACGATTACCCCTTGGAAGTTTCCCCTTTGGCCAAGAAGAAACCCGGCGCACCGGGCATCGTCGAACGGTTCGAGTTTTTCATCGGGGGGCTGGAGTTGGGCAATGCCTTTAGCGAGATCAACGATCCCCTGGACCAGCGGGAGCGGTTCCTTGCCACCAGCAAGGCGTTGGCCGCGGGCGACGAAGAAGCCCACCCCCTGGACGAGGACTATATCAACGCCTTGAGTTACGGGATGCCACCTACCGGCGGCTTTGGCATGGGGGTAGATCGCTTGACCATGCTCCTGACCGATCAGGATTCACTGCGGGAGGTTATCCTGTTCCCCCACCTGCGGCCCCGCGAGGCATAGGCCCGGCATCCTGCCCTTCTTGTTCCGGTGGAGACTCTTCCGGTTCGGCGAACCGATAGCCCACCCCCCGCACCGTGCGCAGCCAGCGCGGTTCACCGGGATCCTGTTCTATCTTTTCCCGGAGCCAACGCACGTGCACCGTCAGCGTGCGCGTATCCTCCAAATAGTCCGTCCTCCAAACCGCCTTCATGATCTCGTGGCGGCTGAGCACCTGCCCGGCGTTGCGGATGAAAAAGGCCAGGAGGGCGGTCTCTTTGGGCCGCAGGCGGAATGCTACATCCCCGCGATAAAGGGTGTGGTTGTCCACATCCAGCCGCAAGGGACCGATTTCCAGATCGCGGCTGATCAGCGACTGGGTTACCTTTTTCACGCGGTAAAGGAGCTTCCGCGAAGTAAAAGGGGGGAACATGAACGATTCGGCCTCAAAGCCGGACCGGGCTTGCTCTTTGCCCAAGAGGAGGATGGTCGGTACATTTTCCAACTTCTTGCGGACCGCTTCATAGAGCCGGTGGCCGTTGCCGCCGAAGGACACGATGTCAACGATCAGCAGGTCGGGATGTTGCGCACGGGCGATGCGCAATGCCTGACTCTGGGTACGTGCCGTTGTCACCTGATGGCCCTTACGCTTCAGACTGGGGACCAACAGATCGGCGGTCGTTTCATCCTTTTCGATCAATAGGATTCGGAGCCTCATCGGATTGCGTCCTGGGTCTTGTCCTACGGCAGAGGTTGTTCCCACGCGGCAGAGTATCGCTTCTATGTTCCCCGGCAGGCAATTGCGAGGCCAGGGCATTATACCTCAATCTGGGATTTCGCGCAACCGGCTCCGGACAGCGTTCCAAATCCAAATCCCCCCCAAATCCAAATACTTCCCGATGCAAGGTCATCACTCGGCGCGGCACCAAACGCCGGGCGGCTCCCAACAAGCTGAAGCAAGACTTACTTTGCCGCCGACGCACCGGCTCAGAAATAGTTGGCCGACATCACCTACATTCCGATGCAAGGGAGTTGGCTCTACTCGGCAGCCATTGCCGGGCCGTGGCAGGACGCATGACCGCGGAGTCGACCCTGGCCGCTTTGCGGACGGCGATTCGGAAGTAGTCACGGATCGTTTGCATCAGTCCAACTCCCCCTTCGTTTCTGTTCGGCACAAGGTAGTCAGTTTCTCTATGATCCGCGCTCGCACCGACTCCTCTACCGTCCGTCCCTGCCAGATGTTGCCCAGTTCCTCCGGCAGGCGGTCTAGGGTCCAAACGGCGACCATGGGGTTCTCGACCGACGGCGGATTCTCCGGGTTTGCCCAGGCCACAACCGGCGTCACCCACTGTCGGATGCCGTCGGCCCTGAAAAAGCCTGCCAACCGCGCGGCATTGTTTTGAGCCTGCCGGCTGGGGCTGGATTTGAGCAATTTCCAGCGATTGCCGACGCGATACTCCCATCGCTCGCCGATGTTCCTGTACTCGCCGGTGAAGGTCTTGACTTCCACAGCCCAGACGCCGGTCGGCCCGACGAGTACCAGGTCAATGTCCCCCTTATTTCGCCCCGGCAAGGTAATGTTGCGGAACAGCGTCCAGTTGCCGTCCAGGCTCTGGCGCATGGCCTCGACGACTCGCTCCTCCCCTTCCTGCCCCAAGCGATAGTTTTGAATTCGTTCCTCTATCTTGCTCATCATCCAGTCGAATAGGCGACTGATCAGCAACCCCAGGCCCAGACCCACGGCCAGAAGCAAGAGCAGTGCCGTGATCCCTGCCGGAGATGCCAATCTTTTTATATCGGGTCCGCTTGGAGACGATGCCAGGGATCTGATCGCCCAAATCGCCAAAAGGAGCCACAGAACACCCATCGCGCCGATCAACATGCCTTGCACAGAGATCCAAACGAATTGTTTGTGCTCGCTGTAGCTTCTGCCCGCCGAAACCACTTTGAGCGGCCCGGCAGGGGACGGCGGTTCCTCAACTACCTGGTTCAGGCGTGCGGCCAGCAGCACAATAGCCGCCTGGCGCACCCGCTCATCCCAGGCATTTTCGACGGCGTATCCCAGGTCCTTTAGTCCCACCTGGCGCGTATCGATCAGCTCACCCATCGGTCGGCCTTTGTAGGGCCTGAAAGGCCACGGGGTCGCCCGCGCTTGGGCCAGGGTGAGCTTGGCTCGGATCTTGGGCAAAGGCTCGGCGGCGGGGGACTCCGGCTGCCGGGAGGTCGCCGGATTTTGCCTGATCCACTCCAGGAGAACGGCCGCAGCCTCTTTGAGCTTAGGATTGTAGGCTTTTTCCGCGGCCCAGGCCAACCGGCGTTCGTCGAGGTAACCTTCATCCAAGAGTTCACCAAGAGGCCGGTAGTTGTTGCGCAGCCACAGGACAGAACGCGCCTCTTCTAAACTCATGCGTTTTTCGGTCATTCGTCGTTCCCCTTAGTTTCCGCTAAAGTCATTATGTCATCAGCAGAGACAAAAAGTCGTCGCCTGAGATCTTGGAGCCTGCCTATCACGTCGGACCGGCCCTTGGCCAGATCAGTTTCCTGCCACAAGTTGATCATGCTGTCACAGAACCACAGGGCCTCTTCCACTCTACCATCTTCGGCATGGGCCGTCCAGAGTTTGACCAGGTGATCCAAAACCTCGTCCAGCACGGCCTGATTGAAATCACCGGCATAGGCGCAGGCTTCCGCGTAACATTGTAGGACGCGCCCGGCATTGGGCGCCGGTCGCATCATCTCCAGGTCCCCAAGTGCCTGGTAAACCCACGCCAGACAATCCCGGTATTCACCCCGCAAGGCGATCTGTTCAGCGGCTTTGAGACGTGAGCCTGCCAGGTCGAAATCTTCTTGGGCCAACGCCACCAGTCCCAAGTTGTAGCGTGTGATGGCCTCGATCCGGGTATCACCGTGGGCGATAGCGTACCTCAACGTTTGCTCATAAGCCTGCTCGGCCTCGGCCAATCGCTTCTGATTCTGATAAAGGGCGCCCAGGCTCATATACGTATGCTTCAGACTGCGCTCGTCGCCGGCAGCCTTTTTCAAGTCCAGGGCGCGCCGGAGTGCTGCTTCGGCCTCGGCATAGCGACCCAGAGCGCGATAGGTATCCCCCAGCCCGGTCAACGCTTGCCCTTCCAGTTTGACGTCACCCAATTCCTCGGCGATGGCCTGGGCCTGTTCGTAGTACGCCAGAGCCTGTTCATACTCTCGCATCAACCAAACGGCGTTCCCGATGTTGACCAGTACCTGAACCCGGCCGTAATAGTCCCCGGTCGCTTGCATGATGGCCAGACTTTGCCGATAGATGGTTACCGCTGCCTGCCAATCGCCACGGGCTTCCCGGACCAGTCCCAGGCTATTCAAGGTCTCGGCCTGACCGTGTGCATCGTGCTGCGAGCGTTTCAGATCCAGTGCGGCGCTCAGGTATGCTTCGGCTTCCTGCAACTGTCCTCGCGCCCAGGCGATGGATCCCAGATTGTGCAGGGCCACAGCCTCCCAGTCGCGCTGCCCCTGGGCCTGGGCAAGGGTTTGCATTTGAACAAAGCACTCCTGGGCTTGATCCAATTGCCCCTGGGCGTAATGGACCAGCCCCATGCCGTTCAGCACCACAGCCTGACCGTCCGGGTCCCCCAATTCGGCAGCGAGTTCCAGCGCTCTCTGGTAATAGCCGAACACTTCCGGCAAAGGCTGCTCGCCGTGCTGCAGCAGGTTTGCCAGGGCGTTCAAAGTAGCTACCTCGCCCCATCGGTCGCCCACTTGCCGTTTGAGCGCCAAAGCGCGTTCATAAGCAATCCGGGCATCCTGCCACTCTCCCAACCTGGTCAAGAGTTTCCCCTCGGAGTAATGCACCAGACTGCGAGCCTGAAGGGTGAGCGTTTGAGCCTTGACCAAGCGCAGCAGTCGCCTGGCGCGCTCTAACTGCCATCCTTCCAGAGCTTCATCAAAGGCATCTCGCCAGCGGGTGAGAGCTGCCGGGTCTCCTGCCGCCAGGCAGGTGTGAAGCAATTCCAATTGGTAGTCAATCTGCGTCATGATCGCCCGCGTCGTTGAATCCTACTGCAAAGACCGAACCACCTGCCGGAACGCCTCCACCGCCTCGGCCATAATCCCCCCGTCGCCCTCTGCTTCCCAGACCGCCAGTGCAGAACGGCAGAGGGCCAGCGCCCGTTCCACATCCCCGGCTTCGCCGTGCAACGCCACGCGCTCCAGGATGGAGCGCACGCTGCTGCGATAACGACGCTCGTAGCCGTTGCGGCGCGCCCGCAACGCCGCCTCCGCCAGATAGACCGCGCCCCGGTCGTCGCCCTGCTCCAGGGCGATCTCGCCCAGTAGCCACAGGACCTGAGCCTGCCAGCGGTCGCTGGCAAAGCCCTGAGCTGCCCGCCAGGCTTCCTCGGCGGCGTCGCGGGCCTGATCCCAGGCCTCCTGCTCGTAGTACAGCCCCGCCAGCTTGTACAGCGTCCCGATCTGGTCCTGCCGGTTCTGCTGCGCCCGGTGCAGCCGCAGCGCCCGGCGGAAAAGGCCCTCCGCTTCCGCAAATCGCCCCTGCTTGCTGCGCACCGATCCCAACGCGCCGAGCAGCCGCCCTTCCAGGCGTTGATGGCCCATCTCACGGGCCAGGGGCAACGCCTCCCGGTAGCAGGCTTCGGCCTCGGCCAACCGTCCCCCGTCGCGGTGCAGCGTGCCCAGGTTCAGCAGGGCGACGACCTCCCCCGCCCGGTCGCCCACCCGGCGGCTGAGGGCCAGTTGCCGCTCCAACAGGGGTCGGGCCTCCTCGTCGCGGCCTTGCAGGCTGAGGGCCAGGGCCAGGTTGCCCAGCCAAAAGGCCACGCCGCTCTTGTCCCCCTGAGCCTCGGCCAGGGCCATCGCCTCACGGTAGCACCGCTCCGCCTCGGCCAATCGCCCCTGCAACTGGTGGACCGTGCCCAGGTTGCCCAGGGCCTGTTCCTGCCCGCCCAGGTCGTGGATCCGCTGGGCCAGGGCCAGGCTGCGGGTGTAATAATCGGCAGCCCGGTCCAGGTCGCCGCCGTGCTTGTAGTAGCTGCCCAGCCGGTCCAGGGCGTTCACCTCGCCCGCCAGGTCGCCGACGGCGCGCAGGACGGTGACCGCCTCCCGGTAATAGGCCCCGGCGGCCTCGACCTCCCCCAGCCGTTCGGAGAACTTGGCCAGGTTGAGCAAAGCCCGGCCCACGCCCAATTGGTCGCCCTCCCGGCGCAGGATCTCCAGGCTGCTTTGCAGCAGAGCGACGGCCTCCGTCGTCCGGCCCCGATCCCCCAGGATGACGGCCAGGTTGTTGGCAGCGATGGCCTCCTGGTGGCGGTCGCCGGCGGCCTGGAGCAGGGGGAGGGCCTGGCGGTAGTAGGCGGCGGCCCGCTCCCAGTCGCCGGTGGCCTGATAGACGTTACCCAAATCAATGAGGGCCTGGGTCTCGCCCGGCGTATCCCCGGCGCGGCGGAAAATGTCCAGGCTTTGCTCGAAGCGGCGGACCGCTTCCTCCCAATGCCCCTGCTGCATGAGCCACTGCCCCTGACGATGCACGGCCAGCGCCCGGCCCCGCAGGGGGAGGGTCAGGCTGCCCCGCCGCACCAGGGCCAGGAGCAGGTGGCAGCGTTCGGCGTCCCAGGCCCGCAGCGCCCGGTCAAAGGCCCGCGTCCAAAGGCGCAGTCCCGTCTCCGGGTCATAGGCCAGGAGGTGGTACAGGTATTCCACCAGGTGACGCTCTTCGCTCATGGAGAGCAAGCCTTCCCCGGCCTCTGCGCCTACCCGCCGAAGGTCTGCGTCGCACCGGCCCCCTCGCCGATGACGACGCCCTGGGCGTGCTCAATGTGGACCGTGTAGCGGGGCGTCCCGCCCGCTTCCGGCTCGATCCCGGCCTTTTCGGCGTAATAGTCCATCAGCCGCTTGACAACTCGCTCGTATTCGGGCCGGTTGAACTTGAGCCGTTCCAGCAGCAGCTCGCGGATCTTGTCGTGGAACTTGAGGCCGTAGGGGTGGCGCTCGACGAAGGAGTGGCGGCTCAGTTTGTCATAGATGGCCCGGCCTTCCTCGGGGCCGACGCCCAGCACGACGCCGACCACTTCGGGGTCGAACCAGCGGGCCACGACGCCCTTTTCCAGGAAATCGCGTACCTCGCGGGCGCGTTCCTCGCGCAGGATGCGTTCCAGCAGTTTGGTCGCCACCCGGTCCCGGTCGGCAGCCGATTCCAGCGCGCCGACCTGCTGCCAGCCGCCCGCCTCGCGGGCCAGGTGGACGACCAGCACCAGCAGCAGGGGGTAGCCGCCGGTAAAGCGGACCACTTCATCCAGCAGCGCCGGATCGCGCAGGCCGTGGTGGACCAGGTAGGCTTTGGCCTCGGCTTCGGGCAGCTCCGGCAGCTCCATCGTGTGCAGGGCCGCGCCGTATTCGCCCCAGTCAAAGTTGACTTTGGGCAGGGCGTTGCGGCCAAAGACGACGGCCTTGATCCCCTGCGGCAGGGCCGGGAAAAAGGTGCGGCACATCCAGTCGTCCAGCCCCTCCATCTCCTCGTAGGTGTCCACCAGCAGGGCCAGCCGCCCGCCCGCTCTCTCCAGGGCCTCGCCCAGGCCGTCGCCGAGATGGGCGGTGAGCGATCTCTCGACGCCGCGCAGGTAGCGTTCCAGAGCAAAGCGGTTGCTGACGGTGCGCCGCAGGCTCTCGCTGACCCCCTTGCCCAGGCTGCCCAGGATGCGGGCCAGACCGGCAGGGTCCTTGACGTTGCCCACCACGTCGAACATGGTCGGCACGCCGCCGCCCCGCTGCAAGACCTCCTGGACGATGAGATACTCCTCAAAAGCCCGCCGAAAGTCGCGGAAGGCGTCGGCCAGCCGCTCCTCGGCGGAGAGCGATTCGGCGACGGCGTGGAGGATGCGGTCGGGCGTCAGGTCGGGGCGGATGCCGTCCACCGTGGCGATGGGCAGCCCCTGCTCGCGGGCGTAGGTCTCCAGCTTGCGGCAGACGACGGTCTTGCCGATGCCGCCCGGCCCGTAGACGTTGAGCAGCCAGTGGGGCGTGCGCCCCTCGACCAGGGCGGCAAAGCGTTCGACCTCCGCCCGGCGACCGACGATGAAGGGTTGGGGTTCCGGCATGGCGGCCCTCCTTTCCCAGACAGGTTGTTGCTTTTGTAGGCGCAATCTACTTGGGCTTGTCTCCGAAAGTCATTTCCACTTTGGCCCCGTCACCGATGACGACGCCTTTCGCCTTGCCGATCTGGACGTTGTACTTGCCCGGGGCTTCCTGCTGGCGTTGGACCAGTTCCAGCACCTTTTGCGCCTGCTCGAGGATGGCCTCATCCCGGTCCGCGCCGGTTTCGCTCAGAGCGTCTTTGAGCGGTTCCTTCCACACCTCCGGCTTTTTCTCGTGCTGGGCCAGGGCCATTTCGGCCTCCGGCTTGCCCGCAAAGCGTTTCTGGATGAGGGCCTTGAGGCCGCCGTAGGCATCCTTGACCGCCTGGGAAGCGGTCTCTTGCAGGGCCGCCGTCGCCCCGGCGGCCAGGGCCGAGAGAATGATTGTTACCGGATCCATTGTTTTCCTCCTT
>CAZQKE010000138.1:0-5426 GCA_964593865.1 uncultured Anaerolineaceae bacterium
GTCGGCGGGGGCCGATGCCCGACCGCAGGCCCGCAGGAGGCGGCTTGAGTCGCCGCCGATTGGTTTGGCACGGTTCCCTCCGCACCCTCGGTGTCTCTGCGGTGGGGCCGCATCGGGAAGGATGAATGCGCTTGCCCTGCCGATCCCGCGGAACCGAATTGGTCGGTTACAAACGATGTGATATAATGGGCCGGGAGAAACGAAACCGATGTCCATCATTGTCGCAGAACAGGTCGCCAAATCGTTCGGCCCATACGACATCTTTGAGAACGTCTCGTGCAGCGTGGCACGGGGTGACCGCATTGCCCTGGTGGGGCGCAACGGCACGGGCAAAACGACCCTGCTGCGCATCCTCGCCGGGTTGGAGACGCCCAGTGCAGGGCGCGTCCACCGGGCCAAAGGGGTGCGCATCGGCTACCTGCCCCAGGGGGCCGAGCTGAACGGCTCCCACAGCCTGTGGCAGGAGATGATGACCGCCTTTGCGCCGCTGCGGAAGATGGAGGCCCGGCTCCGCGCGCTGGAGGCCGAAATGGCCGATCCGGCCCGCGCCGACGCCGCCCTGGAAGCCTACGCCCCCCTCCACGACCGCTTTGAGCAGGCGGGCGGCTACACCTACCGGGACCGGACCAAGCATGTGCTGATGGGCCTCGGTTTCCCGCCGGAGACGCACGACACGCCCCTGGATCACCTCAGCGGCGGGCAGCGGACCCGTGCCTACCTGGCCCGCCTTCTCCTGGAAGGCCACGACCTCCTGCTCCTGGACGAGCCGACCAACCACCTGGACCTGCAAGCCATTGAATGGTTGGAAGGCTATCTCAACGGCTGGGAAGGCACGGTGGTCATGGTCGCCCACGACCGCTACTTTTTGGACCGCACCGTGAGCAAGGTCTGGGAGCTGGCCTTTGGCCGCCTGGAGGTTTACGGCGGCAACTACAGCCGTTACGTCCGGCAGCGGGAAGAACGCCACAAACGCCTCCTGCGGGAGTACAAGGCCCGGCAGGAGTTCATCGCCAAGGAGGAGGAATTCATCCGGCGGACCATCGCCGGGCAGCGCACCCGCCAGGCCCAGGGCCGCCTCAAGCGGTTGGAACGCTTCAAGCGGGAAAAGATGATAGAGCGGCCCCGCCGGGAGCGGGAGATCAAGCTCCAATTCCAAAAACCCCTGCGCAGCGGCGATAAAGTCCTGTGGAGCCACGACCTGGTGGTGGGCTACGACCCCTCCGCGCCCCTCTTCCGCTGCCCGGACCTGGAGCTGCGCCGGGGCGAGTGCGTGGCCCTCCTCGGCCCCAACGGTTCGGGCAAGACGACCTTTCTCAAGACGATCCTGGGTGAGGTGGAACCGTTGGGCGGCTCCGTGCGGCTGGGGGCCGGCCTCAAGATCGGTTACTTTGCCCAGGTCCACACCGACCTGGACCCGGAAGCGACGCCCCTGGACGCCATCCTGGAGGTCAAGAACCTGCCCCTGGGCGAGGCCCGCAGCTTCTTGGCCCGCTTTCTCTTTACCGGCGACGAGGTGTTCAAGCGCATCGGCGACCTTTCCGGCGGGGAGCGCAGTCGGGTGGCCCTGGCCCGCCTGGTGCTGCAGCGGGCCAACTTTTTGCTCCTGGACGAGCCGACCAATCACCTGGACATCGCCAGCCAGGAGGTGTTGGAGGAGGTGCTGGACGGTTTTGAGGGAACCGTCATCCTCGTCACCCACGACCGCTATCTGGTGGACCGGCTGGCCGACCGGCTCTGGATCATTGAGCCGGAAAAGGACGCCCTGACCCTCTTTGCGGGGACCTGGGCCGAGTATGTGGCCCGACGGGAGGAAGAGGCCCCCGCTACCAAGTCCCGGCAACGCAAGGAGAAATGGTCGGAGGAGCAGCGCCGCGCCCGCCGGGAAGCCCAACGCGCCCGCCGCGAGCAGGAGGAACGCCGACGGCGGGCCGCCGAGATTGAAGCGGAAATCCATCGCCTGGAAGCCCAACTGGCCGCCTTGCAGCAAGAGATAGACGCCGCCACCGCGCAACAGGCGGTCATGCGCATTGCCGAACTGGGCACGATCTACGCCCAGGTGGAGGCCCAAGTCGAGGAGCTGTGGGAGCAATGGGCCGCGTTATCGGACTGACGGGCAATATCGCCACCGGCAAGAGCCTGGTGGCCCGGATGCTGGAGGAATTGGGGGCGCAGGTCATTGACGCCGACCGGGTGGCCCACCGGGTCATGCAACCCGGTCACCCGGCCTACGACGCCGTGATCCGCACCTTCGGCGCGGGCATCCTGGACCCCGGCGGCGTCATCAACCGCCGCAAACTGGGGGCCATCGTCTTCCGGGATCCGACGGCCATGCGGCTTTTGGAAGAGGCGGTCCATCCGGCGGTCATCGCCGAGGTGGATCGGCGCATCGCCCAGGCAGGGGAGAGGGTGGTTGTCGTTGAGGCCATCAAGCTCATTGAATCGGGGATGCACCGCACCTACGACTCCCTGTGGGTGGTGACGGCTCCCCGCTCGGTGCAGATCGCCCGGCTGATGGAGAACCGGGGGCTGACCAGGGAGGAAGCCGTCTTGCGGGTGGATGCCCAGCCGCCCCAGGCGGAAAAGGCGGCCCTGGCCGATGTGGTCATCGTCAACGACGGCAGCCTGGACGACCTGTGGGCCAAAGTGAAAGCCGCCTGGGAAGAAACCGTCAAAACGATGGACATGGAGGTTTGAGGGCGCGGCGATCACGGAACACACAACACAGGAGGGATTGGGGGAGAACGATGAGCACGGAAATTCAGGTCCGAAGGGCCAAGCGGAGCGATCTGGCGGCCATTGCCGCCCTGGTGACCAAGGCCACCCGCTCTAAGCTCAAGGTGGAAGAAGGCGACGTAATGGAGTGGCTGTTTGACAAAGGCGTATGGGTTGCCCTCCAGGGTGAGAAAGTGGTGGGCGTGGCCACCTGTCAGACCGAAAACCTGGTCTCCGTTACCGATGCCTTTTACATCTCACCGGCCAAATTGCGCACCCAAGCCGGAAAGCCGCTCCTGGCAGCCATTGAATCCGAAGTGGATTCACTCATGTGCGAGGTCAACGTCATCCTCCTGCCGGAATGGACACCCAAAACGACGCGGGCCTTTTTCCGGAAACAGGGCTACGAGCCGAAGACGCTGGGTGAGCTGCACCGCATCTGGCGGGAGGTCCTGAGCGAGTTCAACCTGGACGGCGTGGACTTGATGGTCAAACGCCTCCGCGAACGGATGGTCATGGTCCCGATCTAGGGCTACATCCTGCGCATTCTGGGCACGGCGCGTTGCGCCGCCGAACGCGCGTACCTCGGTCCGAACCCGGTGCGAAGGGGAGTGTTACCATGAAGATCAAAGATTGGATCGGTCGTCATCCGCGCCTGACCATGTGGGCCGTCTTGGCCGTGGGCATGGTCTTGATCCTGCTGTGGTCGGCCAAAGATGTGGGGCTTTTGCCGGGACAGTGGGCGGCCCTCATCGTCGCCACCATCTTGCTGGCCGGGCTGTGCGTTTGGATCATCACCTGGGAGGACGATGACGAAGAGCGGCCGGCCGACGGAAACGCCAATCACCTGTGAAAATTTGCACATCCTGCGGTGATGGGTTATAATGCAGTCAAAGGGAATAGAGGATTGCGGCGTGGCAACTCCTCAAGTTTTTGAGGTATACCCGCGCGAGTGAGGAGGTGACACATCGGGTATATTTTTATGTTGAGAGTCTGAACGGCAGGTATGCACCGAGGCGTTGGGCTTTTCGCCTACCCCAAAAAGCCCAAATCCCAACTAATACAAAGGAGAGGGAAAATGTCCGAGTTGAATCCTTTCAAGATTGCCCAAGCGCAGTTGGATGAAGCGGCCAAAATCATGGACTTGGACCCGGCGGTTCACGAGCTGCTCCGTTGGCCGCGCCGCGAGTTCCACGTCACCCTGCCGGTCCGCATGGATGACGGCAAAGTCAAAGTCTTCAAAGCCTTCCGTGTCCAGTACAACGACGCCCGCGGCCCGACAAAGGGCGGCTTGCGCTTCCACCCCGAAGAGACCATTGACACCGTGCGTGCCCTGGCCGCCTGGATGACCTGGAAGACGGCGGTGGTGGACATCCCCCTAGGCGGGGCCAAAGGCGGCATCATCTGCAACCCCAAAGAGATGTCCCAGGGCGAGTTGGAACGCCTCAGCCGGGCCTACATCCGGGCCATCGGCCACTACATCGGCGAAGAGACCGACGTGCCCGCGCCCGATGTCTACACCACGCCCCAGATCATGGCCTGGATGATGGATGAATACGCCGTGATGCGCGGCTACAACGTGCCGGGCGTGATCACCGGCAAGCCGATCCCCCTGGGCGGTTCGGCGGGGCGCGGCGATGCGACGGCCCGCGGCGGCATGTACACCATCCGCGAAGCGGCCCAGATTCTGGGCATTGACCTGAGCAAGGCCACGGTCGCCATTCAAGGCTACGGCAACGCCGGGCAGTTCGCCCACAAATTGGTCGTCGAGATGTTCGGGGCCAAAGTCGTCGCCGTGTCCGATTCCAAAGGCGGCGTCTACTGCCCCGACGGGCTGGACTTTGACGACGTGCTGGCCTGGAAGCAGGAAAAGGGAACCGTCGCCACCTACAAATGCTGCGATTCGTGCAAAGGGATCAGCAACGCCGAGCTCCTGGAGCTGGACGTGGACGTGCTCATCCCGGCAGCCCTGGAGAACCAGATCGGCGATTGGAACGCCGAGAACATCAAGGCCAAGATCATCGCCGAGTTGGCCAACGGCCCGACGACGCCCGAAGCCGACGTCATCTTGCACAAGAACGGCAAATACGTCATCCCCGACTTTTTGTGCAACGCCGGCGGCGTGACCGTCTCCTACTTTGAGCAGGTGCAGAACGCCTACGATTACTATTGGGAGGCGGACGAAGTATATGCCCGGTTGGATAAAAAGATGACGGCGGCTTTCCACGCCGTGCACGAAGCGGCGCAAAAGTACGGCGTCCACAACCGCATGGGGGCTTATGTGGTGGCCGTCGCCCGCGTAGCGGAGGCGATGAAGCTGCGGGGCTGGGTCTAACCACATCCCTATTGTCCGAATGCCAAAGGGGCGCGGGATAGTCTCGCGCCCCTTGTTCGTTGCTTCCCTCGGCAGCGGTTGGTCTCACACGATCTCCCCCTGCTCTTGGCGTTCCTGCGGTGCAGGCGGCGTGGATGGTGATGGAGGCGTTTGCCGTGGGTTTTTCCAGGTTGCCCAGTCGCAGGCCGGGTAGTTGACGCAGCCGTAGAACCTGCGCCCCTTTTTCGTCCGCTTTTCTACGACGGCTCCGCCGCACTTGGGACAGACCACGCCGGGGATGGGGATGGGCTGGGTGTAGCGGCACTTGGGCCAGCCGGAGCAGCCGATGAATTTGCCGTACCGCCCCCGGCGGATGACCAGGGGTTGGCCGCATTCGGGG
>CAZQKE010000139.1:0-44365 GCA_964593865.1 uncultured Anaerolineaceae bacterium
CGCTGGAAGAGCACGTAGCCCAGGGCAAAGAGCAGGATGGTGGCCGCGATGAGGCCGGTCAGCTGGGGCCAGACCAGCAACAGGCTTTGGTGCAAGGGCAAGGGCGTGCCCAGCACCGCGCCGTGCAGCTGGATGGGCAACACCAATCCCACCGACCGCACCGTAGGTCGCAGCAGGGCCAGCATCACCTCACTGTAGAGGGTGTTGGGCGAAAAGCGGGTCAGCGTGAGGTTGAGCTGCGCCTGGGAGAACAGCTCCTCCACCGTGCCGAACCGAACCGGCGACAACGCCTGGGCCAGCAGATCGGCCAGGATAGACCAAAAGACGGTGAAGAACAGCCAGACGGCAATGGCTCCCATGGCCGCCGTCGCCGGTTGGCGGAAGACGATGGAAAAGACCATGCCCAACGCCAGCCAGATGCCACCGTAAAAGATGGAAGCGACCAGGAACCACAGGATGCGGCCCACCTCCTCCCCGCTGGGCGGCACGCCCAGGCCCAGGATGCCCGCGCCGATGATGAGCAGCCAGATGGCGGCCAACACCAGGGCCAGGGTGAACAGCCCGGCCAGGAATTTGCCCAGCAGCAAAGCATCGCGGTAGATGGGCTGGGCCAGCACGCGGGACATGGTCCGGCGGCTGAACTCGCCGTTGACCGAGTCAAAGGCCAGGGCGATGGCGATCAGCGGGATGAGAAAGCCCAAAAAGCCCACAAAGGCCGGGATGGGATCCTGGGCGGTGGTGAACAGTTTGAGCAACAGGAACGAATCGTCGCCGCTGCTGCTCAGGTTCTTGAGGGCGGCATAGACCGTACCCGCCGCCGTGAGCACGATCAGCACCTCCAGGATGCGCATCCGCGCGCTGGTCAGGTGGTCGGCCATCTCCTTGCCGACCACGGCCCACAAGCCGGTCCAGGGCGAACCTTCGCGGCGGCCTTTGCGGATCGCTTCAGTCTGTGCGCTCATGGTTCACCTCCTCAAAGTAGTGGCGGTAGATGTCGTCCAGGCTGGGCTGCTCAATGTCCAATCCCAGCAGCCGCCCCCCGGCCTCCACAACCGCCTGGGCTGCTTCGGCCCGCAGGTCATGGGTCGCCGCCACCTGGAAACGGCCATCTTCGCCCCGTTGGACCTCAACCACGCCCGGCAGCTTCTCCAACGCTTGGGTTACCCGGTCCAGGGGACCTTGCACTTGGATGTGGATGTGATGGCCCCGGCCCAGCACCCGGCGGGCCAGATCGGGCACGGTCCCCACCAGTTCCATGCGGCCTTGGCGAAAGAGGCCCACCCGGTCGCACACCGCCTGAACCTGGTGCAGCAGGTGCGAAGAGAGCAGGACGGTGATTCCCTCGGCCTTCAGATCCTCAATGATGCCCAGAAAGGATCGCGCCCCTTCCGGGTCCAGGCCCTGGGTCGGCTCGTCCATGATGACCAATTGCGGATTCTTGATCAGCACATCGGCCACACCCAGGCGACGACGCATTCCCCGCGAGAAGGTCGCCACGGGGCGGTCGGCCACCTCGTGCAAGCCAACCCGTGCCAGGGCGGAGTCAATCCGCTGCCGAGCCTCGTTGTGGGACAATCCGTTCAGGCGGGCGATGTAGCTCAAGTTCTGGCGGGCGGTCATATCGTCGTAAAAGCCCACCTCGTCGGGCATGTACCCCACCCGCGCTTTGACGCTGAGCGGCCGGCGGGCCGGGTCCAGGCCCAGCACCCGTACACTGCCCGCCGTCGGTTCGGTCAGCCCCAGCAACATCAGGATCGTCGTCGTCTTGCCCGATCCGTTAGGACCGAGCAGGCCGAACACCTCTCCCCGCTGCACGGCCAGGTCCAGAGCGTCCACGGCGACCACATCGCCATACCGTTTGCTCAATTTGTGCGTTTCTATGACCAGTTCGCTCATAGCCTGACCTCCTCTCCGTCCGTTATCGGCGGCCAAAGCGCAGGACGGCCAGGGCGACAACGCCGACGGCAATGGCGATGAGGGCCACGCCGACAATGCCCCACAGAGTTGAGGTCAAGACGGTGATGCGAAAGTCCGCCGATTGAGTCGCGGTCCCTTCAGGTCGGGCACGGATCGTGACCATATAGTCGCCGGTTAAGGCGTTATCGGCAGGTTGCACATGGACCGTAACCTCGGCTTCATCACCCGCGGCGATCTCGGCGATCTGATCGGGATCAAAGGTGACGTTCCAGCCGGCCGGTGCGCTGCTGCTCAATTCAATGCCCCGCGCCGGTGCGCTGCCGGTGTTGCGGATGACGATCTTGAGAGGGGTGTCCTTACCGGCATAGGCTTCACCGGAAAGGCGGCCATCGGGCGCGGAGATGGTCAATCGCGCTTCCCCGCTCACTTGGGCCACCAACTCCAGCTCGGCCTGCGCGCTGCCCCCTTCGGCCCGGATGGTGAAAGGATAATCCCCGGCGGCAACATCCAGGAAGGGCTTGGCCTCTATGCTCAACGTTTTGGAGCTATTGGCCTCCAGGGGCAAACTCGTCACCTCTTTGCCGCCGGTCTTGATGGTGACGATAAATCCGGTCGGCGCATCGGCCAACAGGCTCACGGTCAGGTCCTCATCACCTTCGTTCCGCAGGGTCGCGCTATAGCGGAAGGTGCTGGTCGGCTTGCCCCGGACGGTGGGCAGATCGCTTTTCAGGGAAAGACGAGGCGGGATCCGCTCCTGGACCGTCAGCTCCAGGGGCAAGCGGGCCGTCGTCCGCTCCCCTTTGGCAACAACGACGAACTTGTGTGTACCCCCGGCCACATCGGCGGGCGGCTCCAACCGCAAACTCACCGAAGCGTCCTTATCCGGCTCCACATAGACCGACTTGATGATGGAACCGCCGCCCCGGAAAGTGGCCGTCCAACCGTCGGGCATCTCTTCCATCTCCAGTTGCACGATCTGGGCTTTGGTTCCGGTGCGCAGAGTCAGACGGATGGTGGGGCTTTCTTCAAAGCCGATCACCCGGCTGGGGTAGTCGGTGAACAGGACCAGGTCCGGTGTGTCCTCCGTCTGGGCCATGACCGGAAGAGCCAGGCCAAACACCAGCAAGCCGACAGTCAACCAAACAACGGGTTTCCACAAGCGTCGCATTTTTCATCCTCCTCTGCATTGATGATATTCACTGCTTTTTGAAACCGCCAAGACGCCGAGAGCGCAAAGCCTTTTTCTATCTCCCTCCGCGTCCTTTGCGCCTTCGCGGTTCAACCTCCCCGAACCGCCAAGACGCCAAGGACGCCAAGCCTTTTTATCTTTCTATCTTTCCTCCGCGCCTTCGCGGTTCAACTTCCCGGAACCGCCAAGACGCCAAGAGCGCAAAGCCTTTTTCTATCCCCCTTCGCGTCCTTTGCGCCTTCGCGGTTCAATTTCCCCGAACCGCCAAGACGCCGAGAGCACAAAGCCTCTTCCTACCTTCCTTCGCGCCCTCTGCGCCTTCGCGGTTCGACTCAGGGCAGCTCCTGGGGGCGCGTACCCAGCGTCACCGGGACCGAAATTTCCTTGCCGTCGCGGATGACGGTCAGGGTGATCTCCTGATCGGGCCGGGTGTTGCGCACCAGGTAGGTGATCAGATCGTCCATGCCGTTGACCGGCTCATCATCCACGGCCACGATCACGTCGCCGCCGGTGCGGACCTCTTCGCCGTCCACGGTGATGGTCCGGTCGCTGCCGCGCAATCCGGCTTTGTCCGCCGGGCTGTCCTGCATCACGGAGACGACCAACGCTCCGGCGTGCACCGGCAGGTCCATGGCCTCCACATCATCGGGCCACAGGTCACGCCCCTGGATGCCCAGCCAGGGGTAAGCATACTCGCCCGACTTGATCAGCTCCGGCACGACCTGTTTGACGATGTTGATGGGCACGGCAAAGCCCACGCCCGCGCTGGCTCCGCTGCGGGAAAGAATCATGGTGTTCATGCCCACCACACGCCCCTGGCTATCCAGCAACGGCCCGCCCGAATTGCCGGGGTTGATGGCCGCATCGGTTTGGATCATCTCCGGGATGGCAAAGGGGTTGTCTCCTGCGCGAATGGTGCGGCCCAACGCGCTGATAATGCCCCGTGTCATGGTCCAGGTCTGCCCGAAAGGATTGCCGATGGCAATGGCCATCTGCCCTACCTTCAGGCTGTCCGAATCGCCCAGGACGACCGGGTGCAGTTCGGTAGCGGTGGGGTCCACTTTCAGAACGGCAATGTCGCTTTGCTTATCCTGACCGACGATCTCGGCCTCAACGACCGTGCCGTCAAAAAAGTGCACATCTACGTTAGATGCACCCTCAATAACATGGTAATTGGTCACAATGTGCCCTGCCTCATCCCAGACGAAACCGGACCCTTCGCCATGGCGGTAGAATTCGCCGGGCGATTGCGGAACGCCGGGCATGGGCGGCATTCCCGGCAGGCTGGGGAAAGGCATCGTTTGGGTGCCTCCCTCTACCTTCTGGGTGACGCGAATATGCACGACCGAGGGGCTAACCCGCTCGTACAAGGCGGTAAGGAGCTCCTCCTCGGCCGTCACTCCGCCCTGTACGGACGGCGCAGTAGTGATCGCACTCTCCGTCGGTGTGGCGGTGGGTGCGGCGAGGGGGGTTGGTGTGCCTTGCAACAACGAACCCAGCGACGTGGTCCCGCCGCAGCTTAGCAACGCCAGCCCCAAAACCAACAGAACAGCGATCCACTTTTTCCCTTTCATCATCTTCCTCCACTTCCAAAATTCCCACCGGGAAAGAAGAGCGGTGGCGATTCAAGTCGCTCCTTTCGGGCCTGTGGCCGGGCGCATTCGTGCATTCGTGTATTCGCGCCCGCTTCGTGGACGGCCCGCTTTGGCGGTTCCGGGGATTTGAACCGCAAAGGCGCGAAGGCCGCAAAGGAAAGAAGAAAAAGCAAGAAACCCTTCGCGCCCGTGGCGTCTTGGCGGTTCCAAGATTTGAACCGCACAGCATTTTCTTCCCAGTGGTCAGGGGCGCGGTGACCGCGCCCCTTATGATGCATTGGTATCCGACCGGTCTTTCCCGGCCCTATTTGGCTTTGACCTCAATCGTCTTGGGCTTCACCTCCTCCGACTTGGGGAATTTGAGCGTCAGGACGCCGTTGGTGTAATCGGCCTCTACGTTGTCGGTCTCGAGACCTTCGGGCAGGACGATGGAGCGGCGGAAGGAACCGAAACGACGTTCTCGCCGCAGGTAGTTTTCGCGCTTGATCTCCTGCTCCTCTTTGGTCTCGGCTTTGATGGTCAGGGTGTCGCCGGTGATGGAGACATCAATGTCCTCGGCTTTGGCACCGGGAATGGCCGCCTTGACGACAAGGTGATCGTCGGTTTCATAGATGTCCACGGCCAGCATCTCCTCCCGCGCCCAGCGAGGCGTCAGAGGACGGAAGAACCAGTCATCCAGCGACCAATCAAACAGCCGATCCACAGCGTCCTGGAAGGAAAGAAGGTCCCGCGTTGGCTCCCATCGTACAAGCGTGTTCACCATACGACTCACCTCCTTTCAGCCGGGATTCCCCGAACCATCCTTTTTTACCCTTCGGATGGCTCTTCTCTATCCGGGGCTGGGTATAGCACATCTTTGTTAGAATGACGTTTGACCAACGTTAGAATTTCGTTAGAACTTGTGCGCCATCGTCCACACAGGTTTTACCGAATCTCCACAAAATCTCCATAGGTTTGTGTTATCATACCCTCGCAACAAAACAGGGAAAGGAGGGTTGCCAATATGAAACGATTTTGGAAGATCGCAGGAATTGCAACGGTTGTCGCCCTGCTGGGCGTCGTCGTCATCGGGGCAGTGGCTTTTGCCCAAGACGGAGAAGACGGGAAGGATTGGCCTTTCAACTTCCGAGAACGGATGCACGAAGCCATCGCCCGCAACTTGGGCATCAGCGTTGAGGAGTATGACGCCGCCGTAGAGACCGCCCAACAGGAGGTCATCGACGAAGCCGTAGCCGAAGGCTGGCTGACCGAGGACCAGGCCGAGCGGATGCGGGAGCGCATGGAAGAGGGGGATATGCCCTGGATCAAGGGCCGGAATAGCCGGTTCGTGCGCCGGGCCGCCGGTCACTCCATCACCACCGTTGCCGAGACACTGGATATGACGCCTCAGGAACTGCTGGCCGAGCTGCGGGACGGACGGAGCATCGCCGAGATCGCCGCCGAACAAGGTGTGGACACCCAAACCATCGTGGACGCCCTGATGGATCAACTGCGGGAGAAGCTAGATGAGGCCGTTGCCAACGGGCGGCTCACCCAGGAACGGGCCGATTGGATCCTGAGCCAGGCCGAGACGCGCATTACCGACATGCTCAACCGCACCTGGGGGGACCACATGCCCGGCGGCCGCTTTGACGGCTTCCGGCGGCCCGGAATGCGCCCCGGTGGGCACTTTCAGGGACCACACGGACAGTTTGACGACTAGGACCTGTACTCTACCCGGACCTCTGGGGTTCTCCAAACCCCAGAGGTCTTTTTTTCATCATCTCTCCCCAACTTTTTCACAAGATCTCCACAATTTTGTGCTATCATACCCCCGCTTGCGGAGCAGGCGGTGGCGACTCAGGTCGCTCCTTTTTAGACCTGTGGCCGGGCGTTCGCCTGCGCGGACGCTCCTTCCGCCTGCATGGCAGGCGCGCATGCACAGGCGGGCGGTCGGCCAACGGCCCGTCAGATCTCTGTGTCCTTTCCCGGCGACATCCGCTACGGCATTTGACAAAAGCCGCGCATCCGGCGTATACTGGGCGCGCCGGCAGCGCAGCCAGGCCCACATTCCGGGGGATTGGCCGGTGCTGCAAGCACCGGCTTTTGCAATCGTAGGAGGAAACAATGACAGCACAAACCAAACCCATCGGCATCCGCCGGGAGGACAAAAGCGAGTGGGAACGACGTGTTCCGATCACCCCCCAAGACGCCGCCCGGTTGCAAGAACAGGGCGTGCCGGTGATCGTCCAACCTTCGCCCATCCGCGCCTTCCGCGACGACGAGTTCAGGGCTGCGGGCATCCCCGTCCAAGAGGACCTTTCGGCCTGCCCCATCATCTTTGGCATCAAAGAAATGCCGCCCAAGTTCTTTGAACCCCATAAAACCTACATGTTCTTCGCCCACGTCATCAAGGGCCAACCCTACAATATGCCCATGCTCCGGCGGCTGCTGGACCTGGGCTGCACCTTGATCGACTATGAGCGGGTGGTAGATGAAAAGAACCGTCGTCTCATCTTTTTCGGTTGGCACGCCGGCGTGGCCGGGATGGTAGATACCCTCTGGGCCTTGGGGCAACGGCTGGCCTGGGAGGGCGTGCCCAACCCCTTTACGGCGGTGCGGCAGATGCACACCTACCACGACCTGGCCGAGGCCAAAGCCGCCCTGGCCCGGGTCCGCGCCGAGATCGAAGCCCACGGCCTGCCGGAAGCGGTGACGCCCTTGATCGTCGGTGTAGCGGGCTATGGCAACGTCTCGCGGGGGGTGCAGGAGATCCTTGACCTGCTGCCGGTCATTGAGATCAAACCGGAAGAGGTAGCCTCCGTCGCCGCCGATCCCCAAGCATCCCGTCGCCACCTCTACAAGGTTGTGTTCAAAGAGGAACACATGGTTGAACCCATCGCCCCCGACGGCGTGTTTGTCCTGCAGGATTATTACGACCACCCGGAAAAGTACCGGGGCATTTTCCGCCGCTACCTGCCCCACCTGACGGTGCTGGTCAACGCCATCTTTTGGACCGAACGCTACCCTCGCCTGGTCACCAAAGCCGACCTCCGCGACCTGTTCGCCCAGGGCAAGCCGCCCTTACGCGTCATCGGCGATATCAGCTGCGATATTGAGGGGGCCGTTGAATGCACCGTCAAATGCACCGAACCGGGCGATCCCATTTATGTCTACGATCCGCACGGCGGCAACGTGCGCGAGGGCCATGAGGGACCGGGTGTCGTTATCCTGGCCGTAGACATCCTGCCCAGCGAGATGCCCCGCGAGGCATCTACCGATTTCAGCAAAGTGCTCACACCTTTCATCCCGGCCATCGCCCGCTGCGACTTTACGGTCCCCTTTGAAGAATGCAACCTGCCACCGGAGATCAAACGGGCCGTCATTGCCTATCAGGGGGAGCTAACGCCCGACTATCAATACATCCGGGAGTTTCTGGAAAGCCGCTAAAGCCGACAGGTTTGGACCCTCCCGCGGGCTTTGGCGACCGTATGCGGAATGCAGACGCATCTCCGGTCCAACCGGCCCGCCGGAAGGTCAGAAATTCGTCTCACAAAGGAGTGTACAGCGATGAAGAAAGTGTTGATCCTGGGAGCGGGGCTGGTCACACGGCCCCACGTGCGTTACCTGCTGGATGTGCCCGACTTTCAGGTCACGGTGGCCAGCCGCACGGTGAGCAAAGCCGAAGCCCTGATCGCAGGGCATCCCCGGGGCCGGGCCGTGGCCCTGAACGTCAAGGACGAGACCGCCCTGCAAGATCTCATCAAAGAACACGATCTGGCGGTTAGCATGTTGCCTTACGTCTACCATCCCACGGTCGCCCGCCTGTGCGTCAAGCACGGCAAGGACATGGTAACAACATCTTATGTCAAGGAGGCAATGGCCGCCCTGGACGGACCGGCGCGGGAGGCAGGCGTCCTGCTCCTCAACGAGATCGGCGTGGACCCCGGCATTGACCACATGTCGGCCATGCGGGTTATCCACCGGGTGGAAGCGCAAGGTGGCCGGATCACCAGCTTCAAATCGTGGTGCGGCGGCTTGCCCGCTCCGGAGGCCAACGATAACCCCCTGGGCTACAAATTCTCCTGGAGTCCCAAAGGGGTGCTGCTGGCCAGCCGCAACCCGGCCCGTTTCCAGATGCACGGCCGGATCGTTGAGGTCCCCGGCGAGGAACTGTTTGACCACCGCTGGACGGTCCCCATCGAGGGCGTCGGCGACCTGGAAGGCTACCCCAACCGCGACAGCCTGCCCTACGCCCAGACCTACAGCATTCAGCCCACCGATTGGATGTTCCGGGGCACGCTGCGCTACCCCGGTTGGTGCGACACTTTGAAATTGATGGGCCGGGTAGGGTTGCTGGATGAGACGCCCCTGACCGACCGCCCCCCCACCCTGCGGGCCTTCCTGGCCGGGCTGCTGGGCGTTGCGCCCGACACCGACCTGGCGGCAGTGCTGGCCGAACGCCAGGGCCTGGACCGCGAGGCCGTTGCCATCACCAACCTGGATTGGCTGGGCTTTTTCTCCGAGGAGCCGCTGCCGGAGGGCGAATCCCCGGTGGACATCCTGACCGCCGTCATGCTGCCCAAAATGGGCTACAAACCGGGCGAGCGGGATATGCTGGTCATGCAGCACGAATTCGTCGCCACATACGCCGACCACAAGGAGACCATCACCGCGACAATGGTAGATTTCGGCATCCCCTATGGCGATACCTCCATGGCCCGCACCGTGGGATTGCCGGCGGCCATCGCCGTCCGCCTCATTCTGCACGGCGAACTGGAAGGACTGGTCGGCGTCCACGTTCCCGTCCTGCCCGAAATCTACAACCCGGTGCTGGATGAACTGGCCGAAATGGGCATCTCTCTAGAGGAAGAGGTGACAAGAGAGGGGAGATGAATACGCAGGACTTTATTGCCCTGGAAGATCAATACAATGCCCACAACTATCGGCCCCTGGACGTGGTGCTCACGCGGGGGGAAGGCGTCTGGGTGGAGGATGTGGACGGCAAGCGGTACATGGACTTCTTGGCCGCCTATTCGGCCCTCAACCAGGGCCACTGCCACCCGCGCTTGGTCAAGGTGATGACCGAACAGGTAGCCCGCCTGACTTTGACCAGCCGGGCCTTTCGCAACGACCAGCTGCCCCTTTTGGCCCGCGAACTGTGTCGGCTGACCGGCTACGAAATGATGTTGCCCATGAACTCCGGGGCAGAGGCGGTGGAGACGGCCCTCAAAGCGGCCCGCAAATGGGGCTACCGGGTCAAAGGCGTACCGGAGGATAAAGCCCATATCCTGGTTTGCAACGGCAACTTTCATGGGCGCACCATCACCATCATCAGCTTCTCGTCGGAGGAGCAATACCGTGAAGGCTTTGGCCCCTTTACACCCGGCTTTGAGCTGATCCCCTATGGGGATGCGGAAGCCCTGGAGGCGGCCATCACCGCCCACACCGTCGCCTTTCTGGTGGAGCCGATCCAGGGCGAAGGCGGCGTTGTCGTCCCGCCGGATGGCTACCTGCGCCGGGTGCGCGAGATCTGTAGCCGACACAACGTCCTGCTGATCACCGACGAAATCCAAAGCGGCTTGGGCCGCACCGGGAAGCTGCTGGCCGCCGAGCATGAGGGCGTCCGCGCCGACGTGGTGACCATCGGCAAGGCCCTGTCGGGAGGCATGTACCCCGTTTCGGCGGTTCTGGCCGATAGAAAGGTGCTGGGGCTGTTCCAACCGGGCGATCACGGCTCCACCTACGGCGGCAACCCGCTGGGCTGCGCCGTAGCCCGCGAGGCGTTGCGGGTACTGGTGGAAGAGGGCCTTATCGAACGGGCAGCGGAGCTAGGCGATTACCTTATGGCACGGCTGCGGGCCATCCGCAGCCCTTACGTCCAAGAGATACGGGGCCGAGGACTGTGGGTGGGCATCGTCCTCAAGCCGGAGGCAGGGGGCGCACGCCGCTTTTGCGAGGCTCTGGCAGAGCGGGGGCTGCTGACCAAAGAAACCCACTACAACGTCATCCGCCTGGCACCCCCTTTGGTCATCACCCGCGAGGAGATTGACTGGGCGTTGGAACGCCTGGAAGCGGTACTGCAATCCTGAAGGGAACCGCAAAGGGAGGTAGGAAAAGCCTTTGCGCTCTTGGCGGTTTGGGAAGTTGAACCGCAAAGGCACAAAGGACGCGAGGAAAAGAAAAAGGCTTTTGGCGTCTCGGCGGTTCAAAAACCGGTTCAGACCAACAGCCGCAGGCGTCGGGGCAGCAGCTCTATCTCAAACCGCTGCGCCCCGACGCCATAGATCTCGCCGTCCACATGGGCAGCCCAGGGGATCTCACTGGTCACGGTCACTTGGCGTCCTTGTGACATGGTAATCCGCCGGTCGCCTACATGGCTGCCGCGCATGAACTGGGGTACAAAGCCCACCATCCGCAGGCGATGGACCTTGCCGGCGATACACAGGTCCAACACACCGTCATCCATCACGGCATCGGGAGTGGTGTAAAAACCACCGCCGATGCGCCGCCCGTTCATCACCGAGATCAAGATGCTGGGCTGGGCGATCTCCCGGCCGTCGACGCGCACCGTCGTTTGAGGGGCGGCGTAGTAAACGGCCAACGTCTTGAGCAAGGCCACCATGTAGACCGGAAAGCCGCGCAGGTAGCGGACCTTGCGGCTTTCTATATTGACGATGGCATCCAAGCCGATGCCCACACCGTTGCCAAAATAGAGGGGTGGGGCGTTATCGGCCTGAACCCGGCCCACATCCAGGATGCGATCCCGGCCACGGGCGATCACGGCGCAGGCCCGCCGCCAATCCAGCGGCAATCCTGCACTAAAGGCAAAATCGTTACCCGTGCCGATGGGGATCACCCCCAAGGCGGTCTTGCCTCCGGCTTCCATCAGCCCGTTGAGGACCTCGTTGACCGTCCCATCGCCGCCGACGGCCACGACCGCCGCCCGGCCCTCTTCTGCTGCCCTGCGGGCCAGAGCCGTCGCATGGCCCGGCGCACCGGTCATCTGCATTTCCGGGGCCAGGCCCTGGCCTTGCAAAGATCGTCCGATCTGGGGAGCAAGGCGACCGCCGGCTCCCCGGCCCGCAACCGGATTGACGATGACGGTGATGTCAGACATGCTTCTCTCCGAACGTGAAAAAACGTTGATCTGTATTTAGAGAACACCATGAGAGGGAAAAAGTTGTCATCCTGGTTCTCGAAATTGGCGCAGGTCGGCCGGAAAGCGGTCTCCCCGCCTGCCGAGGGAGCGGATGCGACTCCCCCCATGGAGCTGCACGGCCCCCGCGTGACCGTCCGCCCCATGCGGCGCAGCGATCTGGAGGCGATGATGCGTTGGCAGCCTGCAACGGACCCTCTCTACCAGCCTTTTGACCTGCCCAAGCGCAGCCGGGCCGAGCACATGCAGTGGTTCGATTGGCGTCGCCGAGACACAAGCCGCCGCCTCTATGTCATTGAAAACGAGGAGCAACAGGTCATCGGCAGCCTAACCCTGCGGGAGATCGTCGGTCGGCGGACGGCCCGTCTGGGGATCACCATCGGCGCCGATTTTGTCAGCCGAGGATACGGTACAGAGGCGTTGCATCTCTTCTTAGACTACTTTTTCGGGGAGATGGGCTTTGCCCGCATGGTTCTTGACGTAGCGGCGACCAACCAACGGGCCGTGCGAACCTACCGGGCGTTGGGCTTCCGCCCCACAGGGCAGCACTACCGCGTGGCCGACCACGCGGGCTACCACGTTGTGCACCGCGACCCCCGCTACCGGCATCTGCACCGCTTTTTCCGCAAAAAAGGGGGGACGCTCCAGGTGCTCTTCTACGACATGGCCTTGACCCGCGAGCAGTGGCAGGCCCACAAGGCCCAGGCGGGCAAAGGGCGACAACCCAAGCATCCTGCCGCCGTCAAGGCGACAGATCGCTCAGAAACCGTGCAGGCATAGGGCGGGATCGGCCTGTTGCCTGCTCCACCCAAAGCTGAACGCTCTGTGCCCGGACCAGCAGCGCACCGTCGCTCCGGCGCATCACCTGCGCCTGGCGGATCAGGCGATCCTCGCTTATCTCGGAGAACCAGGTCACGATCTCCAGCTCATCACCGGGCAAGGCCGGTAGCCTATATTCAAGGCGATGCCGCACGCTGCTCAAGGCGGCCCCTTCGGCCAACAGACGGGCAGCAGGCCACCCCCGCGCCGCAACCATCTCGGTACCGCAATCCTCGACATAGTCCGCATAAACGGCATTATTGACATGTCCGGCCTGGTCCAGGTCGCTCCAGACAACGCGCCGCCGCCGACGGAATCCACCGTCAGGGGGAAGCGGCGGCTGGACAAATCGTCGTCGGGGCGGAGCCGAAGCGGGAACTCCTTCGGGGAAGAAAGCAACCTTCAACTCCTGGGGGATGGTCACCGGGCGCAATGCCGCGCGGTCCAGGAACACCCAATCGGTCACGGCGCGGACCACCGCCGTATCCGCCCCACAAAGGCGGAATTCATAAGCCCGCCGCGAGCGCACCCGCCGGAAATCGGCTACCCACGTGCGCACTTCCACCACGTCGCCGTAGGTCAAAGGCTGCAAAACTTCCAGCTCCGTCTCCCGGATCAGCCACAGGCGGCCCATCGCCTCGTAGCGGGCAATGTCATATCCTGCAGCGGCGGTGGCATCAAAGGCCGCCTCTTGCATGTAACGCAGCAGGTGGGCCGGGCGCACAAAGCCGTATGGATCGCATTCGTAGTAGCGCACCCGAAAGGTACGGCTGTGGGTCAGGGGCATGGTCTTTTCGCGCTTCCAAAGATCCCGGGCCGGCTACTTTTTGGCCGCGATGTTGGCCGCCACCAGGATCGGGTCCCAGACGGGGGCAAAGGGCGGCGCGTAGCTCAGGTCCAAACGGCGCAGATCGGCTACCGTCAGCCGGGCATAGAGGGCCGTCGCCAGCACATCAATCCGCTTGGCGACCCCTTTTTCCCCGACGATCTGGCCGCCCAGCAGACGATTGTTTCCGCCGTCCACCACCAATTTCACGTAAATGTCCGCCGCGCCGGGGAAATAGTGGGTGATGTCTTTGGCCCGGATCATCGTCTCTTTGACATTGTACCTGGCGAACCGGGCCTCGCCCGCCGTTAGCCCGGTACGGGCCACGACCAGATCAAAGCAACGGACCACCATCGTCCCCACTACTCCACCAAAGGTCGCGTGCCCTCCCGCGGCGTTCTCTCCGGCAACGCGCCCTTGCTTGTTGGCCGTGCTGCCCAGGGGGATATAGGCCGCTTTGCCCGTAACCCGGTGCATTACTTCGCAGCAATCGCCTGCAGCATAGACGCCGGGCAGGTTGGTACGCATCTGATCGTCGGTAGCGATGGCTCCCGTGCGACCGAGGGCCACCCCTGCCTTGCGGGCCGGTTCAACGTTGGGCCGCGCTCCCATCCCCAGCAACACCAGGTCACAGGGGAATCGCTCCCCGCCCGTTGTGACCACCGCTTCGACCCGCCGTCGTCCTTCAAAGGCTGCAGGGGTGTCTTGCACGATCTGTACCCCTTGCCGCTCCAGCTCGGCGTGGACCAACGCCCGCACATCATCATCCAGCGCGGTCCGCATCACCCGGCCGGAGCGGATGATCATCGTCACCGCCATTCCCAAGCGTCGGAATGTTTCGGCCATTTCCACGCCGATATAGCCCCCACCGACGACCACGGCCCGTTGGGGTTTATGCTCCTCCACAAAGCGACGGAGGGCAATGCCCGATTCCAACGAACGCAATCCAAAGATCCCCGCCAGGTCGCTACCGGGCAAGGAGGGCCATACCGGTTTGGCCCCGGTCGCAATCACCAACCGGTCATATTCCTGGGTGAATTCGTTGCCCTCCGCATCACGGACGGTTACGAGACGGTTTTCGGCATCAATAGCCGTCACCTCGTGGCGGATGTGAACCAGAACGCCCTGTTTGGCCATCTGCTCCGGCGTGCGGACGATGAGGGAGCGTGCGTCGGGGATATCTCCGGCGATGAAGTAGGGCATTCCGCAAGCCCCGTAAGAGATGTGAGGGCTTTTTTCATAGACCACAACCTCCAGGTCGCCGTTGGTGCGCTTTGCTTTGGCCGCCGCGCTCATACCGGCAGCCACACCACCGATCACGATGAGTCGCTGGGGCATAGGCTCCCCTCCTCGCCAATCTAGAACCCGTAGATTTGGGCATATTTTTCGCGGATGTAGGTCAGGAACGGCTCGGTGCGCATGGGGCCGCCGGTCACACGCTCCACCAGTTCGGTCGGTGTGTACTTGGCTCCCTCTTTGTGGATCTTTTCCCGCATCCACTGCAACAACGTCCCAAACTCTCCTTTTTCAATCTGGGCAGGGATATCGGGGTGATCCGCAACGGCTCGGTTGTAAAATTGGGCGGCCAGCAGATTGCCCAACGAATAGGTAGGAAAGTATCCGATCATGCCTCCCGACCAATGCACATCCTGCAACACTCCCTCTGCATCATTGCCGGGCCGGATGCCCAAGTACTCTTCCATCTTGGCATTCCACAGCTCGGGGAGATCGGCGACCCGGACCTTTCCCTCCACCAGCAGGTTTTCCACCTCAAAACGGAGGAAGATGTGCAGGTTGTATGTGACCTCATCGGCTTCGACGCGGATGAAGGACGGCTCAACGCGGTTGATGGCCCGGTAGAAAGCATCCAGACTCACCCCTTCCAGCTGAGGGAAGTATTCTTGGAGTCGCGGAAGCCAAAAAGCCCAAAAGCCCCGGCTACGGCCTACAATGTTTTCCCACATGCGGGATTGGGATTCGTGGACGCTCAAAGAGGCCCCGTTGCACAAGGGCGTGCGTTCCAACGACCGGTCAATCCCCTGCTCATACATGCCGTGCCCCGCCTCATGGATTGAGCCGAACAGAGCCGGGAGCAGGTTGTTCCGGAAGAGACGCGTCGTCAGCCGCACATCACCCGTTGAAAAGGAGGTGGTGAAAGGATGGGCAGCAGTGTCTTGCCGACCGCGTTGAAAATCAAACCCAAGCCGCGTGATGACCTCAATGCCGAATTCCCACTGCTTGTCCTCATCGAACTCTTGCCGGAGGAAGGCATCGTCCACAGCACCCTGCCGGTCGGCAATGGCCCGAACCAGGGGAATCAACCCCTCCTTCATTTCTTCAAATAACGCCTCCACCTGGGCCGTCTTCATCTCCGGCTCAAATTCGTCGAGCAGGGCATCATAGATGCGGTCTTGGTAGCCCAACGCTTCCGCTTTCTGAACGGTCAGGTCCACAATCTCTTCCAGGTGGGGTTGGAACACCGCAAAATCGGATGTTTCCCGTGCTTTTTCCCAGGCCATGTGCCCCAAAGCGGTCGCCTTGGCCAACCGCGCCACAAGCTCCGCCGGGATTTTGCGCAAGCGGGTATACTCCCGCCGCGTGACACGGACCAGGCTGGCCTCAAAGGAGTCATAGTCCGCCCCGGCCAACTCTTTTTCTAGATCGTCCAGGAGCCGACCGATTTCATCGGAGGTGAAACGCTGGTGAACGGTCTTTTGCAGGGTGGAGATCTGCATAGCCCGCGCTTCCGCTCCCCCCGGCGGCATGTAGGTCTGTTGATCCCAATGTAGAAGGGATGATGCTGCGCTGAAATCGGCAATCTCCCCCAACAATGTCTGCAACCGTCGGAATTTGTCGCTCATCTTTACCTCTCCTGGATCACCGCTTCTTCCATCATCTTGAGCAATGCTTGGCGCTGCTCGGCATACTGCTCCTCTGCAAAGAGGGGCCGGCAGCCCTGAACCTCCGCCTCTCCGACGGTCACCTTGCTGGCGAAGGCAAAGCAGGAAGGAAAGCCGCATTGCTTACAGTTGGTCTTGGGCAGCAGTTTGTAAATCTCCATAGCCACCAATCGTTTGCGCGGTTCGTAGCGCGGCGTCAAATTTTCGCGGTCCATCCAGATACGGTTGACCTCGCTTAGGATTTTCTCCATTTCAATGGCCGCCGAATCGCGGTCGGGTAGATTGCTGATGGTGATCTCGTGGGGCTTGAGGGCGACAGACCGCCCCCGCAATCGCAAGGTGATTTGGGGAATTGCGGGGTTGTATACCGCACCCTTCCACTGGGCGTTGAGATAGGGGAACACCGCACTGATGTCATCTTTGAAGACGGCGGTAGCGTTCCAACGCTCGGAACCAGGCTCGCAGGCCGGGGCCTCCAAGTGCATCTCATAGTCTTTGGCGATGAACACGGTTGACCTCCTTACTGTGTGTGCTGCAACCGGGACGGGGATTTCTCCGTTCCTGGGTGACCGTGAAAGTGTATCACGCCCCAGGGGAAATGTCAAACGTTTCAAACCGGTTCGTAGGGGTTAGAGGTATGACTCGGATCGGGCCGGATGCGTTCCCGGCCCGATCTCCGGAATCGGCCTCTGCGGTGTAAGTTTGGGGGTATCCGTCAGAGGCAATGGGAGAAGAAGGGGGCGGTGGCGACTCAAATCGCTCCTTTCGGGCCTGCGGCCGGGCGTCCGCCTGCGCGGGCGGTCGGCCAACGGCCCGCCAGGGGCGGTTTCAACCGCTATTTTCTCCATTGTGGCCTCTGCGATTCACCGCACCACCAACGGCAGGAAGATTCGAGAAGAATAATAGGAATCCCCCGGTCGCATGTAGCGTCCTTCCCAGGGATAGGCGGTCACGTTCCCCGCACCGTCCACTACCTGGACGAAAAACTCGGTGTCGGGCCGGGCCGGGAATCCGCCGCGCCACGTTTTGCCTTCGGGGAGCAAAGCGATGCTGGCCCATCCCCTTTCCCATTCGTCTCGCCCGTCGCTATAGGCCACCACCACACTGTAGATGCCGGATTCATCCTCGGCCTGAACGGTGAGCATCACGACACCGTCTTGCAACCCACTTTCGACACGCTGCAAGCGGGGGGCTTCTTCGTCCTCTGCGTCGCTGTAGAAAATGTCTACATCCATCGCTCCGTAGATCCGCTGTACGGCGCGGCTGCCCTGAAACTGCCCCAGGCCGAGGACCAGGTTGCTCTGCTCTTCCGTTCGGTTCAGACGCAACAGCAGGCCGGGCGACCAGACCGGCTCGTCAAAAACCGGTTCATCCCTTTCGACACCGAGCTCCCAGGTGGCCTTTTCCACCACCGGATCAAAGTCGGCCAATTCCTGCCCCAGTGCTCCCCTGAGTACTGCTCCTCTGGGTTCCCCCAAAGTCGCCGCCAATGGGTCGGCAGCGCGCGGCTGTACCGGCAAACCGTCGTTCCTTTCCACCTGCCCACCGTAACTGTAATAGGTCCCTTGAGACGTTTCCTGACGGAGCAAGGCCGGAAAGTCGTAATGCACATGTTCCACCGTCAGTCCGTCCATGCGCTCCAACGTAGAATTGCGGGAAGGAGCTGCTGCAACGGCAATCCGGCCTTCATCGGGCGACCGAACTCGCGTCATCGGCAGACCGTACAGCGTTGCTTCAATGAGGATCTTCTCATCGGTGTAATCAAACTCCAGTTCCTCCAGGTAGTACCGCTGTTTGGCCTCTACCAATGCCCGGCCCACCGTCGTCCCGGTCCCGGCCAGCAACCGCCGAGTGTAATTCAGCATCAGTTGCTCCGAGAGACCAATGCCAAAAGTATAGCCCCATCCATAGCCGGTGTTGCCCACCAACAACGCTCCACGGGCAGCCCAGGCCTGGGCTGTATCTAACGCTGCCGCAGCCTCCGGCGGCACATTCAACCCTCCGTGACAACCCGGTGTCCAAAGCAAAGAGCCGCCGTGATCGCCGGTGCTGTTTGACACTTCCTTGCTGTCGACCGAACCCCGCGGCGTGTAGATGGCGTGATGGTCGGCGTGACCGTTGTAGGAGACCAGATCATGGCGTTGGTTTAATATCTCGTTGTGGAACTGAGTGGCGTCCCAACTGTTGCCGATGAGAGCGCAATTGGGGTACAAGCCGTCGGCCAGCAGGGCGCTGCACATCTCCTGAGCACTGTCGGTCAGGACATCATAGCCGGTGACGGCAGCTTCGCCCACCACGATCTCGCCGTCGGCCAGGAACCGATCAATCTGCCCTATAATTTCCTCCGGTGTCTCGATCAATCGTCCTACGGCCATATCGGGCAGATAGAGGGGGTGACCGTCCCAGCCGGGGTCGTCGGGGATGGTGGGCACCCGGTCGGCGTAAAAGTCATCGGTCAGAATGCGGTCTGCGGCCAGGGCCGCACCAACGGTGGTGGTGATGGGCACCCCTTTGTAGTGATGCTCCGGGTGACCGGTCCGGTCGCGGACACGGCGGAAAGGGATCACCCGGTCGTCGCCGACGATGACCAGGTAAGCCAGGTCGGGACTGAGGCCCAAATGGGCCACGATCTGGTCGTGGATGGCATCGGCCACGGCGTTGGCCCGTTGGAAACCGGTCGGCTCGGCCAGCCAGGCGTCATAGGCAGCCGCCGTGGCGGGATCTTCTTCAACGCGGAGCACCAGGCCGTTGGTCGCTGCTGCCAGTTCGTTCAGCTTCTGCATCACCGCCCCGGCCTGGGCCGCACCGTAGAGGGCTGCCAGCCGCTCTTGGTTGGTGAGGATCAGCGTATCCAGGTCAAACGGTTGCCCGGTCACGACCAAAGTACGCCACACTTCGGTAGACCAATCCCCCTCGTCATCCTGAACCTGAAAGTAGATGGTGTGTGTCCCGGTGGAAAGGGCCGAGGCGGTCAAAGTGAACACGGCCTGGGTGCTCAGTTCCCCGTCCAGACTGGAGCGCCAGCGGTAGGCGACAATATCCGCTCCGCCTTCATCGGCATCTTGCCCGGAACCCCGAAACAATACGGTATCGCGGCCCCGGTAGGCAATCGTCGGCGTGATGGTGTGAATGGTTGCCATCGGTCGGTAGGTGGGACGCACCGTGGGGGAGCGGTAATAGTGGGGTTCTGTCGCCAGGATATGCTGTCCCACTCCATCGGATCGGATCAAATAGATGTGCATATTGCTGCCATAGGTTGCATTGGGTCCGACGAACATGATCCAGTCTTGGGAGTACCATTGGGGCCACCACGGATGCTCACCTGTGATATGGAGAGGAACCCGGTTTGTGCCGTCCGCATTTATCACATACACATCTCCGCCGGAGCCGACATAGGCAATCCGTTTGCCGTCGGGCGACCAGACAGGATACCAGCTATAGTCGGAAACCAGCCGGAGCAATCCGCTCCCGTCGGCATTCACCCGAAAGACCTTGGTCGTTTCCTCTCGGTTGGAGTTGAAAGCGATGAACTGCCCATCCGGCGACCAATCGGGATACCAATCATCGGCCGTACCCGGCGGGTCTAGAAAGAGCCGCTTGCCGCTCCCATCGGCGTTCATCATCACCAATTTGTATTGCCAGCCGGGATACGCAGCAGCAAAGACGATGCGGCTGCAATCGGGTGACCAGTCGGGGTTGTAGGCCGGGTAGCTGCCGATGCCGCCGGATTCGGGCGTCAGGTTCGTAACGTTGCTGCCGTCAAGGTCCATGACATAGATGTCGGTGTTGTAGACGTATAGCACCCGCCCGTCCAACGGGCAAATATCCGGATCAAAGCCGGGGCGGACGTAGGTGAGATTCGTCCCATCGCCGTTCATACGCCAGATTTGACGATTGTTGTCGGCGCCGGAGACGTAATAGATGGGTGTGTCCGAAGTGTCGGCCGGGAGCACCAAATCTACCTGCTGGCCGTCGGCAACGACTTGGTAGGTGACGGTGCGGTTACGCCCGCCGTAGTCGGCCGATAGGGTTATGGTATCCCCTACGCGAACGGCCAAGGGGTCGTCGCTCAAAGCGAGGGCAAAGTAGGGATCATCGCTTAGTTCACCGGAAGCCGTCGTCACCGTGCGTTGACCACCCGGCCCCTGGATGGTAACCGTTGCACCTTGTAGGGGAATGCCGTTGTTATCATACACATAACCGTGGACGCAGCAGGCCGGCGTCTCGCCGCCGGGAGGCGTCACATCTATACAATCCTCCGGCAGAGGGACCGGAGGGGATGCAGGCGCGGCGGTGGACACCGACGCCTGCATCCCGACGCGGCCGGGGGCTTGGGCCGCACTCCGGGGTGGGGACGGTAGGAGAAACAGGGACAGCACCAGGATCAGGTCTGAAAGCAAGCAGACAGCGACGTAGTATTTCCTCATCTCAACCTCCTCACTCACTTACTCAATGGAGCTCGGATGGTTTTTCCGACACCGAATCTGAGAAATTTTGTGAAAGCGCGGACGGAATCGCCGACCGGAGATCGGCATGAACGCCCGGCCGTCGGTTCTTGTCTATCAACTGCCGGTAGAGGCGATGCGACGGTTTCCGGCAGTCTCCCGGCTACTATACCAGAAACCGGTTGTCAAAATCAATCACCGATTCTGTCAAAACCGTTGACACTTTTTGGTCAAGGCGGCATTCAACGGCGGACGTGATTGGACCAAACGGTCGGGAGGGCGAATAGGCGGCCGTCGGCGTCTATGCCCCAAGAATTTATGGAGGAATGCTTGATCAATGTGGGGGTTATCCGAGAGGTGAAGCTGTTCCTGCCTATGGACGGGATCCGGGCGGCCTTCCGACCGGGTTATCCTCGGACAAAGGTAAACCCGGCCCAATGGAACGGCGAAAGGCCCCGGACGATGGCTGCCCGTTGTGCCTGGGCCAACGCTTGAGCCGCACCATGTGCCGGGCGGGTCAGGTCCAGGTGGGCATAGAACTCGCTCATCAGGGATACCGTGCTTTGGTCTGCTACTTTCCACAGGCTCACCACCAGGCCGGAGGCACCGGCGGTCAGCAAGCTGCGGCCCATCCCCAGCAGCCCGCCGCCCTGGGGCCGTCCCCGGCCCGTTTCACAGGCACTCAAGACCACCAGAGGGCGCCGTAGCAGAGTTATCTCATACCACTCGGCAACGGTCAGGCGGGCGTCGGCCAGCCGGATCCAAGAAAAAAGGGGGTTATCGGGGCGGAAAAGGGCGTGGGTAGCCAGGTGCAACAGGCGGCAGTGAGGCCCGGCTTGATACACCTGTGCCTGGGTGGCTTCCGTTTCAAGGCAGAGGATGGGGGTCAACCGAGGGCGCACCGCCCCGGCGACCTGTCGCGCTTCGGTCAGGGCATTGGGCAAGCGACCACCATCCGAATAACCCAGGATGAGGGCCTTGCCCGGCCCCTTCTCGGCGGACGGGGAGGCCGGGCAGGGGGATTGCCAAAGGGCGCGGGGGGCGGAGAGAAGGCTCAGGGTAAAGTCTTCGACGAGATACCGCCGCCCGTCGAGACAAGCCGCCAGAGGCAGGTCATACCATTCCGGCGGCAGGACAAAATAGAGATGCCGCTGCCCGACCAAAAAAGGAACCAGGGGAGCGATCAGCAGCCGGAACAGGCGACTCAAGTGGGTCATGGCCAGGCTGGTGGCAGATTCCGGCGCGGTCTGCAACGCCTGAATATGGGCCACTTGGAAACGCCAGGAGCGAAGCAGCCGCCCCACCGTTCCCGCCGAACCGAGGTCCGTCACCCGACGCAGCGTTTGACGGCCCACCAGCAGGGCGTGGACCTGCCCTTCGGTCCGATAGTAATGGACCAGCAAACTCTGGGACGGCAGGTGAGCCTGAAGGCGGGCCAAGAACTCTGCCGCCGTTGCCTCGCTCAGGAGGGCGTCAGGGTCCCTGCCTGGAAAAGCCCCGCTTTCGGGGGCGATCTGAGCCTGGCGGCGGTAGGTCAGATCGGCAATGCGGATTTCCAGTTCACGCCGGCGTTGACGCAGAGCGGATTCGGTCAAGAGTTGTTCTGCAGCGGGGGTCTCGGTCAGCCGGTCCGCCGCCTCTTGCCGTCGGCCGTACCAGTGCCATTCTTCGCGCAGGGCGCGCAGCTCCGCATCCAGTGGGTCTTCCGACCGGATCGGAGTTGGGCAGAGGGGAGGGAGAGGAGCAGCGTGGAGTAGGTCAAGTAGGGAAAGGATCTGCTCTGCCGAAGCAAGGTGGTGTCCAACCCGCAGGCCGGCCCGATAGACGGGCAATTTGTCCGCCATGAACCCCAGTTGGAAGCGGTCCGCCGGCAAGCGGCCCCGCAGTTCTTCAATGTTCCGGATCGCGGCCCGATAATGCCGCCAGGCAGCAACCCGCGCTCCTTCATCCTCGGCCAACTGCCCCAGCAGATAATCGCCCTGGATGCGGATTTCGGGCAGGTTGTACTCTTGGGCCAAAGCCAGGGCTGCCTCCACTTGGCTGCGTACCAGGTCCGGTCTGGGTGTGTCGTCCTGCCGGGCACATTGGGCCAACAGCAGGTGAAGCCGGGCGACCGGTGTGGGCCGAGTCGCCGGGTCCAGGTGATGGATCACCCGCCGGGCAATGCGCCGGGCGGTCTGGGGGCGGCCGGCGGCCAGGGCCAATGCTGCCCGATCTACATCCAACAACAGAACCCGCTTTTCGGCTCCCAGTTGGGAAAAGAGCCGCCGCACTCGGTTCAGCAACCGTTCGGCCTGGACATGCTCCCCCAGTTGCCGGTAGCCCATCCCCCGGTTGAGCAAAGCCAGAGCACGATACCAGGGCAGATCATTCTGTCGGAAGACGGCCTCGGCTTCGGCAGCCAGTGCAATTGCCTCCGGCAGCAGGGCCAGATCGCGGTAGACAAAGGAGCGGCGCAGCTTGACCACCGCTTCATCCACCGGAATAGGGATGGCTGCAAAGCGACGACCGGCTTCTTCCAGGTAACGTAGAGCTTCCAGATAGCGGCCTCGGCGATGGGCCAACCGTCCCAGATTCAAATCGGCGCGGGCTGCTTCTTGATGCAACCCCGTCTCGATTAGGGTGGAACGGGCGGCCAGGAGCAGATCCTCGGCCTCGACAAAGCAGTCCATCTCTTCCAGGATGTTCGCCCGGTTGATGTCCAAGCGGGCAGCCAGGGAAGGATCGCCTATCCTTTCGGCCAGGTCGCGGCCCCGTTCATAGGCGGCCAGCGCGGCGTCCAGGTCGCCGACCTGCCGATACAGGACGCCCATGTTCATCTCCAAACCGGCCAGGTAGCGCCGGGCCGATTCTCCCAGAGATTCGTAGAGCATCCGGGCCTCCTGGGCCAGCTCCAACGCCCGTGCGTAATCGCCCATCCCTTGCCGCGCTGCCATGTGGTTGGTCCGCAGGCGGGCGAGCTCCAGGAGGGAATCGGGCCGCGTCTGACGCAGCAATGCCTCCACTTGCCGATAGCGATCCAACGCTGCCCGGTATCGGCCGAGATAGATCAAGGCGTTGCCCTGCGCCCACAAGGCGGGGATCATCGCTTGAGGAGTTCCGATTTCTCGGGCCACGGCCAGGGCCGCTTTGCCGATCTCCAGGGCAGTGTGGGCATTTTGACGCGAGAGGGCATCGGCCCGCTCGCGGAGGCGGATGACCACCTGCTCATTGAGTCGGTCGCGGAAACGGGCCAGTAAAGGGGCGAAAGAGGATTGGCCGTAAGCGGCAAGGAGAAGGTCGGCCAAGTCGTCGGCGGTCATGGGACGGAAAAGCCTTCCACGATGATACCGATCCCCGTCAGGTCCAAGACAAGGGTGTAATGCCCGCGAGGGACATCGTCCAGGGCAAAGAACCCTGTGTCATCCACATCCTCTTGTCCCCACACTTGTCCCTGACGGAAGAGATGCACCGTCCCTTGAGGTGGCTCCAAAGAGGCATCCTCCGGCAGGATCTGTCCCTCAACTTGGAAAGCGCGGTCTCCCACCGGCGGGGGAGTAACGCTCAGCACAAAGCGGTAAGCTCCGGCCCGATAGACACGGGCAGCCCGATCCTCACCGCGCCAAGCCCAAGCGGGCTGCTGGGGAAAGGGCATCAACGTCGCCGTCAGAAACCGCTTACCGGCTTCTTTGAACCGCCGAAAGAGCGAGTCATCCCCCGGCCCGGCCTGAGGCGCCGGGCCGGTCGATTGGGGCGACCCCTCGGCGGCGGCCGCCGGGGCCGGTAACCCGTCCATCTCCCGCCGACACTCGGCGCAGGAGCGCAGATGCTCTTCGACCTTTCGGCGCTCGGCAGGGGATAGGAACCCGTTCCGATATTCGAGCAAGGTCAGCGGCGACGGGCAGTGATCCCGGTAGAGGGCACCGAGCAGTAAGGCTTTGGTGGCGGCCAACTCTTGAACCTCCTGGGCACAAGCGGAGCAGCGGGCAATGTGGGCGATGACGTTGGGCGACGCTGCACCCTCCAAATAGGCCGCCAGGTCGCCTTCCTGTATCTCCTGAGGAGCAACACACCTGTTCATCGTCTCCATCCTTTTTCCATACTTTACCCTACTCAACGGCGGTCAGCGCCTTTTTCCGACAGCCTTTTGCGGGAAAGAGGTCAATGCCCGTCGGGCGCGCTTGAGCAACCGCTCCTGGACCCGATATACCGCTTGCACATCAGGGAACACATCGGGAAAACGACGCCAGATGTCACCGGGCTTGAGGCCCTGTTCAAAGGCCAGGTGCAGGTACAGCCGCTCCCGGGGATCGGTGACGGCATCGTGAACCCAGGCCCGCACGCTTTTCAGCCGCTCGCGTCGGTCCATATCCTCCGGAAGTATTTCAAGGGACGATGTTGGGATGGGGAGGGAGGTCAAAACGTCAAGCAGGCGACGTTGTCGCTGCTCCCACCGCCGATATTCAATGACGGCGGTCCGGGCGCAGCCTTTTAGGTATTTGAGAATCTCCCCTACGTGGGAGAATCGCTCCCTCAGCCGGATCGAACGCAAGGAGCACCAGAAGGAAAGCCAGGCGTCTTGCACCAAATCCTCTTCCAGGTCGGGAGGGAGTTCAGGGATGCGGATCCAGCTCAAGACCATGAGATGGTATTGCCGATGGAGGGCAGACCAGGCTTGCGAATCGGCGTCGTCCACCGCCCGACAGAATAGCTCAAAGCAGGCACCTGTTTCCCGGTGGCGACCCTGTTGGGATTCCTGTCGGCACCGGTGGATGAGATCTGCCAGAGTCATGTCCTGCAACGCCGAGGGATCTCCCCATCTCCGACTGCCCCGATTGGTAGACAACGGCTTGCTCCTTTTCCCAAACTACACCCGGCAAGACGATCCGAAATGACAACAATGTCTTGATTCTCGCCGATCCTGCTCGCGCAATTATACTCCGATCTTGGATGGAAAGCAAAAGTACACCGAGTGTAGTTATGGGCCGCAAGAAGCAATTGAGAGATCCATCGGCGTCCACACCGGTTGGAAAGGAGGGGGGAATTGTGGACGACAGATACAGGCCCCCCGGCCCCCACGCGGTGCATGGGAGCCGGAGGGCAACTGCAATATGTCAAACCGAGCCTCCCGGGATAGCGGGGGGGTCGGTTGCTGTAGATGATAAAGGTGCGGGGCTATCGGTCGGAAGCGGTTGTGCTTCCCGGCGCCATACTGCCATGTCTTTCTGAGCAAACATCACTTTCTTCTGATGGTTAGCGGCAGATAGACATGATAAGTCGGCGGCACATACTGATACCAAGACGCCGAACAGCCGTTTTTCCCTTGCACCGTCAGTTGCACAGGAACTATTCCTTGGTCTATCCAGAGGGCGGTGGTATAAACGTGTGTAGCGCTCGGCGTTGCGGTCAGAGTGATGCCGTCTCCAAAGTTCCAGAACCAATCGGCTGCATCGGTCTCCTGAGCCTGGACATGGATGGTAGTTCCGGAACGTGTTAGGGTGAACAGAGGAGAAGGAGCAGGCAACACCTCTATCTGATGGGATACAGCACGCACACTGTCCGCATTTGCTACGGTCAAGGTGATGGTATAGGTTCCCGGCACGGCGTAACCGGGGAAGGACCAAAGTCCCTGGTACTCGAAGCTCGGCTCAATCTCCCGGCTGCTGAAACCGTTTCCGAAATCCCAGTCCCAACCACATTGCTCACACAAAGGAACGGTTTGATTGGTCAGAGATGGAGCCTGCCCTACACACACCGTCGGACTAACCGCAAACTGGGGTTGAATCGGCATCGTACTAACAGATTCCAGAGTATCGGACACAACCTCCGAGACGTTGCCGTTGGCGTCTTGAAATTGCACAAACACCTCCGGTTGCGTCCAGACGTAGGTCTGTGTAGCGGTCTCTGAATAGGTAAGCCAGGGGGCGGCAGACAAACCGACCTCTGAATCTGCAAGTCGTACTTTCACAACATCGGTGACGTAATCGGCAGCCCATAGATCCAGGGTATACGTGGGTTGCCCGGTCATCCGCAGCTGGACTCCGGCCCAAGGCGGCTCGGTATCGGTGATGGTTTGAGTGAGACTCAGACTACTCAGAGTACGATAGTTCTTTGAACGATACCAGCGACCGGTTCTGGGAACGCCCGCATCCTTAAAAGAAGTCTTGACCGATCTGTACGTGCCGCTCTTTCGGCGCACAAAATGCACATGGGGGCCTGTGGTGCAGCCCGTGTTTCCGGATTTGCCGATGCTCTGCCCTCGGCTGACCCATTGGTTTCTTCTAACGTAGACTTTGCTCATGTGAAAATATGCCGTATCCGTACCATCCGAATGGCGGATGATGACGTAATTGCCGCCGCTCCGCACACAAGCCCGGCTGCAATAGGGCCAAGTACCGCAGTGTCCGCGACCCGTTCTGACTGCAACCACGCGGCCGCCACGAGAAGCTACCAGGGTGTTATAGCCGGTGCCAAAATCGAAAGCATACCTGCTGTTTCCCGTATGCGATCCCTGGTTATTGCCTTGGGTGCATTTATAGGTTTTCCCCCCTGGATAGGGCAAATAGTAGCCATTGCTCGGCACAGGAGCCAACCGGACATTGCGTGTGACGCTGGCATCGGCAATGACCGTCACCGAGCCTTTGTACGAATAATAGCCACCGGCCGATACCCGCAAGGTATGTTTGCCGGCAGGGAGATCGCCGATTGAATACTGGCCTTGCGAGTTGGTCTTTTGTACCTTGCCGCCAATGCTCACCCGCGCCCCGGCGATCTTTTTGCCCGAGCTTTTCGATGTGACCACACCACCGACGATGCCAGTGGTCGGCGGAGGATCCAAGTATTGGAATCGCACGGCGCTAAAAGAAACCGTGTGGGAAAGGTTCGCTTCGCCGTTGAGATCCGTCAATTTGACGTAGCCGCTTGTCCCGGCATTGAAGATATAAGTCCCCAAATCCAACCACTGGTCGTACAGCGGTTTTTGGTTGCCCGATACTGTCGTACTTCCGTTAGCATGATAAATCGTATACCGGGCGTCCGTGGTATCCCAACCGATATGCCTGGACGGACAGGGCCAGTCAATGGGACCATGCGTGGCGATGTATGCTTGTACCTTGTACCTGCCCCTCCAAGGCAAATTGGGGCGCCACGTCGCCCAATTGGTGGATTGGCTGGATTGGTTGGTATTTAGGGTCAGGTAGGCATAGTGTCCCCGGTTGTTTGAGAACCTGTACCAAAAAGTCTCGCAGATGGGACCATAGGCAGGATGCAACGAGGGATCTTCAACCACGATGGTCGTGTTCACAGAGGCGGCATCGTCTCCCTTTGTTGATGTCGGCGGCGGATCGCCGCCGGCCGCTTGTACATGCACCGGGATACCGGCGACGGCCAGTAAGGCAACGATGCTTGCCAGTGTCCAGACAAACCGTTTGTTCAGGTGTTTCATTTTATCCTCCTCATTGATTGCAGTTGATTGATCATTAGTCCAGCACCTGTGGGCGAGCTACTTACCCTCCTCTCATGTGTTACCGCGTTCTTCCATAGTCGCTTCTCTTGTAGTTCTTGGGACCCCCCGGAATAAACGGATTCCTAACCGTATTGGCAAGTAGCGGTCCGGAACTTGCGTCGCATACAGGGCATACCCTTCGACTTTTTCTTCGCGGCAGGCTTGTGCATGGAGGTAAGGGAAGACAAGCACAAACTCTGCAGCCAATGCAAAAGGACTTGATAAACACAAGCCAATTCCTCCAAACATTAACAACATGCCTGCATAAACTGGATGGCGAACCAAACCATACACCCCCCTCCGAATCAGTTTGTCGCCGGAAGCGAGATCGGGGCTGCCAGCTATGGCCAGCCCCCCATACCTTTTCTTCAGACGGCGAGCAGCCATGGCCAAGTAGGCCCCCGTGGCGATCAAACCCATTCCAACAACGACCAAACCCACACGGACGCCCGTGGGAATTTGGAACACCAAACTACTCAAGTTTCCTATGACTTCGAATGCAAAAATCACACCGGTAGCGACCATCCTGTTCACAAGGTCGGGATCATTATGGCGTCTGCGAAAGATAAATACCCAGGCCAGCAGGACAATGGATACAAAAAGCCGGAGTTCAACTAAACCACGGGGCACGACCAGCCCCAGAGCCAGGGCAAAAGACAAGACCACAACCAGCACCTGACCGATTTTTCTGGAACGTCTCTTACCCGACAAGCCCCGCCATAGATTCGCGCTTAACATTGTCAGCCCCATGATGAGGCCGATTCCGACAAGATCATGAACGTATTCTATGATCGTTGACACCTGATGCTCCATTGCCAACCTGCTCAGCTGCGTGAATGGCCTATAGCCGCGTTGATCGCCTTGATGACCAATCGTTCCTTGCCCACGGGATCATAGTAGGAGGTTAGTCCGGCTTTTTGTTTAATGACCTGAGAACGATATCGGTCCAGGTGCGTGATCATGTGCAGCAGCACGCCGGTCAGGTCCTCCAGCCTGTGCCCCCAAACGATCTCCCCCAGCCCGGCGCGGCGCATGATCAAGGCATTCAACCCCTGTTCCGCTTGCTGAGGGGCAACGACAAGCAAAGGGATGTCATGGTACAACGCGGTCTCCATCGTGTTCAGTCCTCCGTGGTTGACTACCAGATCAACCAGCGGCATCACCTTTTGCAGGTCGAACCAATCGCTGTGGATGACAGCATCACACTCTTCCAGGTCGGCGATCACCCGCCCTGCCTGTGAATCGTGCCCCAGGGTGGTTGTGGCAAAGAGGACCTTGATGTTGGACCCGGCCCGACAGACCAACGGCTTCAAGGCGGTCAGGACACGGGGAAAGGCCTGGCCCGTTGTGCCCATAGCGACAAAAACTACCACCGACTTTTGCTCTTTCCACTTTCGCAACTGACGGATGATCCGTTGCTGGCGTTCTGATTGTTCCTTTGTCAGGGGGAAAGAAACCTCAACCGAACCGACAACATGGCTGCCCGGACGCAGCTTTCCCGGCACGAATGTCGGCGAGGACGGCACAAGAGTTACATCCCCCAACAAAGAATCCTGAAAACTGGGAAACCTTTTGGGGCGGTAAGAATCGGGCAGATAGCGTTTCATATACCGCCCTGCGTCGGCCATTTTGTAGCGCAGCAGACGGTTTGCAGCCCAGGAAATGGGGCGGTTCCCATCGAGCATGTTTTCCAGAAAACGGGGCAGGACCACCGGTACGAAATTGGCGGGAATCCCATGCCGGCCTGCATCGCCCAGCAGCAGTCCGTATCCGACGACGGTGTAGGGGATCCATTTCCCCGTCCGGCGAAAGTAGGCTTCGCGGGAAAAATAGAGGGTTGGGCGTAACAAGGAGATAACAAGAGAAGGGGCGTACTCCGCCAGCAGGCGCGTCTCACCATCCAGGTAAGTTTTGAGGTCTGGATCGGGACCGTAAAAGCGTAGAGTCCCCGAATCTACCGATTGGCGGTAGACCGGGATTGGGATCTCGGGCACATAAGCGGTCTCCAGTCCATACCGTTGAGCCAAGCGGGTGATAATGGGGGAGAGGGTAGGATTCGAAGCAGGATCAAAAGCAAAGATCGCCCGCAAGTCTCGCCCCTGTTGAGCAGCATGGTTTCTCAACAGACGCAAAATACCCAAAACAGGGAAGGCAGAACCGGCCTGCCCACTGAACCCGACGCCGATAACCGGACCGCGATAAATTCGTTCATCCAATGACATTTGTCCCTCCTAATTTTGCTAATCTTTTCCAACATGCGAGACGCTAACCAATGCCGGCTATGGGTTGCATGAAATGGCTGAGTAGTCTCGGTCTCTTTCTGCGCCATTCCGCCTGCGCATCCTCGAGATCGAGCACATACGGTATGGCCGGTGCGTCCACCGGGGGATAGATGATTTCGTCCCCAACAACGCGGAAGCCGAGCGAGGTGTAGAGCCGGTTCTGGGGATGTGCTGCTGCACAGTAGTATTGAATCTTGCGCGAGATTGCAAACCGGAACAAGGCATGAAACAGTGCGAGCGCAAGCAAAGATCCCCGGTACTCGGGAAGCACGGCCAGCCTACCGACCTCGGCGCATACACCTGCCGAGCGGTATCGTGCCAGATCAAAATGCTCTTCCATCTCAAAAGGGCGATTCGGATCGAGTATGCGGGCTGTGCCACCCCATCGGTCGTTGCTTCCAACCAGGAGTATCACTGCAAAGTGATCGTAGCTGTCCCAAACACGTTCTGGCTTGAGCCATCCCAGCTCATTGCAGTACACGGACTTTCTAATATGGCGAACCGCTTCTCGTTCCGAATCTGTCTGTACAATGACGATGTTGATCTGGTTTAACCATTCAAGTATCATGGTTCGATCCCACGTTCACCTATGGCAAAGACACTTCCTTGTAGAGTGTAGGTGCTGGAAATATACAGCGGTGAGAAGCCATTATGCAACAGCAGTTGGCGGATCTGCTCCGAGTCCGTGAAATGAAAATGACCCGAACGCTCTATCCTGTTGATAAGGAGGTTCAACACCCCAACTGCAAACAGGGGAATTGCACTCCGGATCGCCGTCCCCAATCCTTCGATTCTGGCGAGTTCCTGCAAAGATGCCAAAGGTTTCGCAGGTTTGTTTGCGTTGACGATGAGAACAATTCCCCGTGGGCGAAGGACACGGTGTAGCTCCGACAAGAGCAATCCAGGGCGGCGTACAGCATACAGAACATGCACACAGACGGTCACATCGAAACAATGATCGGGGAAAGGAAGAGGTTCATCCAGATCCTGGATGAAAAAAGAAGGAACACGCCCTGGGCGGCTATCATGCTTCTCAACAGCCTGTCTGAGCATGGAAAGCGACCTGTCGATTCCAATGACCTGATGACCATGATGTGCCAACTCCCAAGAATAGTTCCCGGTACCACATCCGGCATCGAGTACCCGCAGAGAACGTCCCTCCCCAATCTGCCTGATGTGATCACACACTTCGGTCACAAGATCCCGATAAGGGCGAAAGTATCTCGCCAGGTTGTCATAGAACCGTGCATACTGACTCCAAAATACCTGCTCAATGTGCCTGGTCATTGGACATTCCTCTTGCTGTGGATTAGCACCTTGATCGATCCGTCATCTTGTCGGTGAGATCGCTCTCTCCATATCGGCGTGACGGGACATACTCCCTCGTACCACTCTTGTCCAAAGGTCCCTCACTGCCGTTCCAATCCGCACTGTGCACAGGGGGGCTATATATACCCCCACCCGCCGGTGCTTGCGAAAATAACCGGCCATCTCGCGCTTTGCGTATGCTTGTATTTGAACATCCAACAACCGCGTTCCCGGTATAAAGCGTTTCAACCAGCGGTAGATTGCCACAGGCCCGCCCCATAGCAAATGGTCATAGCCGTGCGTCAAGGCCCAGGTGTACGCCGTGAACAACAATCCTGTAGAGAGCAACCCGCCACGATAGGCAGGGAGGATCGCGAATCGTCCGATTTCAGCCCCCGTATCCAACAATTCCTCCAGATCCTGCTCAATGCCACCGGTATACGCAAACACCGGCGATTGCTTCTCCTGCAAGGGGGTAACGCGGATGGTTCCCACAGCCTTGCCATGCTGCCATGCCAGCCAGATTACCGAATGGTGCTCAAAAGCATCGCGGAAACCCCGAACCGCCTGTTCGGCCCTGATGTAGCCCTCTTCGAGGTATACCGTACTGCGGATCCGGTATGCGATCTCCTGTTCCTCAGGGCTGCAGGCTATCACGATGCGATAGCCCGCAACCCGTAACACCCCCTTGTACAGGAGGAAAGCTCCCCTTGCCAGGACTTGTGATAAGGTACAATATCCCATCTTTTTTCCTTTGCATTGGTCTAGACTCTGGACAACGATCACCCTCCCGCCGCAAGCTGAGTTGCAAATTCCCACGGAAACGCACAGGAACCGTGAGCGAAGCGTGTCCAGGCGATTGCCTCACAAGCCTGCGGGAGGGTCTGGCTCCATTTGTCCAAAAGTTCAGATTGATCCCAGAGCAGGGTTGAGGGCCTCGATGCGGTAAATACCAAAGAACCACGGGATCTGTCGGTATCTGACCTGAAACCCTAACCGGCCAAAATATTCGACCGCCTGCTCTTTGTGGTTGCCGTGCAGATCATGCGCTTCCACCGCAGCATATCGCACCCGTTCCCGGAACAACGATTCATTTTGCTCGGTGAGGATGAATCGCTCCCCTCCTTCAATGTCCATTTTGAGAAAATCTATTGGTTCCGGTTCATAGTGTTGTACTATCTGTGATAAAGTGACTCCTTCTACTGTTCCTCCAGAGTTCTCTTCTGTGAAATGTAGAGCAGGCATGAATCCTCCCACGCGCAGAGGAACGGATCTGGAATGAAGGGCTTGGCGCAGCAGAATCACCCCCTCCCCGGCGCATCCATTGAGTCGCACATTCTTGTCCAACAGATCATACATATCGGATGGTTCCAGAGCGACGATACGTTTGGGATGGAATCGCTTACAAGCCCACACGGTAAAATCGCCGATATATGCTCCTACATCCAACACGGTGCGCACCGGCTCCACGGAGAAAGAGGGTTCGTAGTCGGCGCGGTTCCAAACCTCGTTCAGAATGAACAAGGCATCCACATATGCCTTCAGTTGGCCCCTAATCCAGAACCTGGCGTTGCCTACATCTACGAGGATCTCGCTGCGTCTGCTGAGCAGGGACGGTAAACACCTGAAAAAGAGACGAAAGAACATCCCTCAATCCTCACAATTGCGCCTGCGTCAGGTTGGCGATCTCCTCCCGGATCATGGCCTGAATCCGCCGGGTGAAGGGGGCGAAGTTGCCATCCCCTCTATGATCCTGCTCACTCCGGCGGCGATACCGGGCAAGCAACTCCTGCAAATACCTGCGCAATTGCTCCTCCCCCTCCTCCGCCAGAATGACCAAGGGCGTTTCGGTGTGGTTCGTCCGGTCATGTTCCAGATCGGCCAGGTCCTTGTGGAGCAGGCTCACCGCCCGATGCACCCTCGCCAGCGAGACCACGCCCTGGATCGGAACATCTGGGCCAAACATCTCCAACAGCGGCAGCTCAACAAAGATGTCCATGTCCAGACTCTTGCTGTCGTAACATTGCTCGGCATAGACCAACCGCCGGTCAAAGTCCCGCGTGGCCTTGAGCCGCTCTTTGTAGACGATTTCGGGAAGCACGATGCAGATGCACTTGTTGAAATAGGCCGCGATCCGCTCCCGGAGGGGGGCGGGGATGTCCAGTTGGTTATAAATGGCCAGGATACGCGCCATCTCCAGGATATAGATCCCTTTCTCTTCTTTGGTCAGAAGCTCATCTAACAGATCATCCAGGACGTTGATCGTCGCATCCAGCATCAAGGATAGGTTGAGCACCGAAGCCGGATAGCCCGGGATCATCTCTTGCGCAATCCGGGTGCGGAGCACCTTGCGGCCCATCTGCCAATAACGAACCAGATGGCCGGCGGACATCTGTAGGGCCTCCTGAAATTGGGACAGGGGAACGGCCTCCCCGATGCCCAGGTCCTGCAAGATGCCGTCGATGGCCTGTAAGTTGTCCCCAATAGTCGCCAGGTACGTTTCACTCAGCTGTTGAATGCGTGCTGCCGAATCGGTCATCTGTGCCCTCCTGCACGTTGATTTTTCACCCTACTCAACGGCTTTCGCGCCGATTTTCCGACATTGAACCGGAAAAATGAGAGAGGAAGCTTCTCCAGGTGGAACTCCGAACACTTTGCGATTTGCCGGTCGTTGCGAATGGTGGTACAATATCTTCCGCTAGATTCCCGATTACTATACCAGAAACCGGTTGTCAAAATCAATAGTCAATTCTGTCAAAACCGTTGACACTTCGGAGCGCCATCATGTCATCCTCCTTTGGCGATCTGGTCAGACAGCACCTCAGCCGCAAGCATGGCCTCAGCCAGAACAAACTGGCGGACGGCATCAACCAGGACCCCTCCGTCATCAGCAGAATGTGCAAAGGGCAACGCCTGACCGGCCCCCTCGCCCGCGAGCGCGTTTTGGAGATCATCCGCTGGTTTCACGCCCAGGGGGTACTTTCCTCTCTAAACGAGGCCAACGCCCTTCTAGAGGCCGCCGGCATGGCCCGTCTGAACGAAAAAGATTCAAGCGATGCAAGCGTCATCCGGCTTTTGCCCCCTCTACCCACCCCTTCGCAGGAAAAGCATCCGCCGCCCTTCCTGGCTCCGCGCCAACCCTCCTACCGTTTGGTGGGGCGGGAACGGTTCATCCGCCAACTCAAAAACCGCCTCTTCGCCCACGGCTCCGTCGCCCTGAGCGCGCTCAACGGCCTACCGGGGGTGGGCAAGACCGCATTGGCCATTGCCCTGGCCCACGACCCGGAAGTGCAAAGCCATTTCCGCGACGGCATCCTCTGGGCAGCCCTGGGCCGCGATCCGGATGTGCTCTCCATTTTGGGCACGTGGGCACTGGCCCTGGGGTTCCGTTCCGAAGAGATCGCCCAGCGCAACACCATCAAGGACCGTCAACTGCTTCTGCGCACGGCGCTGGGCAACAGAAGAGTCTTGTTGGTCATAGACGACGCCTGGCAATCCGAGGCTGCCCTGGCCTTCAAAATCGGGGGGCCGTATTGCGCCCACCTCCTGACCACACGCCAGCCGGGGATCGCCGTAGACTTTGCCCGCGAAGGCATCGCCAAAGTATCCGAGCTGAACATTGAAGAGGGCTTGACCTTGCTGGCCAAATTGGCCCCGGAAGCCGTGGCCTCCGAACCGGAGACTGCCAGGGAGTTGGTGGCGGCCGTAGGGGGGCTACCCCTGGCGATTATCCTGATGGGCCGTTACCTGCGCAGAGAAATGGCAAGCGGACAACCGCGCCGCTTACACCAAGCCCTACAACGGCTGCGCGACACCCACGCCAGATTGAAGATTGAACAACCACCCGCCCTGATCGGTGAGATGCCTGCCTATCCCAACCATGTGCCCCTTTCCTTGCAGGCGGCGATCACCTTAAGCGCAGAAACCCTGAGCGCAGAAGCCCGCCAAGCCCTGCAGGCCCTGGCCCTGTTCCCGCCCAAACCCAACACCTTTTCGGAAGAAGCAGCAACGGCTGCCATCGGCGGCCGGGTCGCCTTGCTGGATGAGCTCTACGACGCCGGTTTGCTGGAAAGCGCAGGAGAAGACCGCTATACCCTGCACCAGACCATTGCCGACTATGGGCGGGCCGGGGAGATCGACCCCGTCGCCTGCCGGCGCATGGTCGCCTATTTCGTCGACTATGCCCAAAAACACGAACACGACCACGACCTCCTCGGTCTGGAACAGGAGAACATCCTGGCCGCCTTGCAATGGGCCTTTTCCCTGAAGTTACACTCCCAGGCCGTGCAGGGCGTCAATGCCATTGCCCATTTTTTGGAAGCGCGGGGTTTGTACGCTTTGGCCGAAACCTACCTGCGCCGGGCCCGTCAGGCGGCGATGGCCGTGGGCGATTGGAGCGGTCTGGCGATGACCCTCCTCCACAACGGTCGGATTCAACTGTGGCGCGGGGACTATGCCCAGGCCGAAGCAGAGTTCCGCCAGGGGCTGGCCCGCATCCAACGGAGCGAGCACCCCGTGGTAAGCAGCTTCCTGCTGGGGAACCTGGGGTGGCTGGCCATGCACCGAGGCGAATACGACTCGGCCGAGGAGTGCTACAAAGAAGCCCTGGCCCTTGCCCGCCAAGCCGACCACCGAGAACGGATCTGCTCCCTTTTGGCGAATCTGGGTGTATTGGCCTTTCAGCTGGGGAATGACCAAAAAGCAGAGGCCCTGTTCCAAGAAAGCCTGTCCATTGCCCGCCAGATCAATCACCGCGAGCGAATCAGCGACTTACTGCTCAACCTGGGCACGGTCAAGCAGCGACAAGGGGAACACGAGCAAGCCGAAGCCCTGTATCTGGAAAGCCTGACCATCGCCCAGGAGCTGGGACACCGCGAAAACATCTGTTTCCTGCTTTCGCACCTGGGGACGGTCTCGGCGCACCTGGGACGGTATGGGCTGGCCGAAATGTACCATCGGCAAGGATTGAAGCTGGCCCGGCAGATAGACAGCCGCTGGCTCCTCTGCCACGCCCTGGTGGAGTGGGGCGAATACCTGCTCGAACGGGGTCGCTGGGATCAAAGCGAAGCGGTCCTGCAGGAAGCGGCCGAGATGGCCCACGGAACCGACATGCAAGAATTCGCCGCCCAATGCGCCAAAGGTCTGGCCCGCATCGCCCAAGCCAGGAGCGCAGCCGCCGAGGATACGGCCTAACCCTCCGCCGATCCCCCGCCCCCGGCCACACACCGATTGACGGCCGAGCCGTTGCATGTTATAATCCCCGCCGTGAGCCGACCCACGCAGAGCGGCTGCCCGCAACTGCAATCTGGATGAGCTAGGTGGACCGTGGAGAGGAACTTGGACATTTCGGTCGTCGTGCCGGTGCTGAACGAAGAAGAAAGCCTGCCCCACCTATACCGCAGCCTGAGCAAAGTGCTGCAGGAGCACAACTACAGTTACGAAATCATCCTGATTGACGACGGCAGCACCGACCGCAGCTTTGAAATCATGCGCGAGCTGGCCGCCCAAGACGCGCACCTGCGCGTAGTGCGCTTCCGGCGCAACTATGGGCAGACGGCGGCCTTTGCCGCCGGCTTTGACCGAGCGCAAGGTGAAGTGGTCATCACCATAGATGCCGACCTACAAAACGACCCTGCCGACATCCCAATCCTGATGGCAAAAATGGCCGAAGGGTACGACGTAGTCAGCGGCTGGCGGGTAGACCGCAAAGATCGCTTCTTGGACCGACGGCTGCCCTCCATCATCGCCAACAACCTGATCCGTTGGGCTACCGGCGTCCAGGTCCATGACAACGGCTGTTCCCTCAAAGCCTACCGCCGCGAAGTGTTGCAAGACGTGCATCTTTACGGCGAGATGCACCGTTTTCTCCCCGCCTTGGCCTATGCCGTAGGCGCCCGCGTGACCGAAGTCCCGGTACGCCACCACCCCCGCCGCTACGGCAAGGCCAAATACGGCCTGTCGCGCACGGTCAAAGTCTTTTTGGATATTATCGCCGTGCGCTTTCTGATGAGCTACTCCACCCGCCCCATCCACATCTTTGGCCTGTTGGGCTTGCTCGCCTTTGGCCTGGGCGCGGTCATCCTCCTTTACCTGGCCGTAGTACGGCTGTTCCTCTTGCAACCCATCGCCGACCGCCCCCTGGTGATGCTGGGCATCCTGCTGACCATGCTCGGCGTGCAACTGATCACCAGCGGCTTGTTGGCCGAACTGGTGATCCGCACCTACTATGAAAGCCAGGGCAAGCCGATCTACACCGTGCGTGAGGAGTTGCCTTGCGCGTCCTCATGATCGCCCCCACCCCTTTCTTTGCCCACCGAGGCTGTCACGTCCGCATCTACGAAGAGGCGCGGGCCTTGCAATCGCTGGGCTGCCGGGTTGAGATCTGCACCTACCACCTGGGCGACGACCGTCCCGGCCTGCCCATCCACCGCACACTGCCCATCCCCTGGTACACCAAGCTGGAGGCGGGACCCTCTTGGCACAAACTGTACATTGACCTTTTGCTTTTGGGCAAGACGTGGAGCGCAGCCCGTCGCTTCCGCCCCCACGTACTCCACGGCCACCTGCACGAAGGCGCGGCCATCGGCCGGCTGGTAGGCCGCTTCCTGGGCATCCCCGTAGTGGGCGACTTTCAGGGCAGCCTTTCGGGCGAAATGCAAGCCCACGGCTTTATCAGGAGTCACCTGCTTTACCGCCTGGTCGCCCATCTTGAAGGCCGGATCGACCGTTGGCCCCAAGTGGCCGTCGCCTCGTGCAGCGACGTAGCCCGGGAATTGCGGGAGCGGTTCGGCGTTCGGAATGTCATCTTGGCCCTGGACGGCGTGGATACCGAGACCTTCCGGCCCGACATTGCGCCGATCTCCTTACCGGGGCTGCCGCCGGGCCGCCGGGTCGTCGTCTACCTGGGGCTGCTGAACCCCTACCAGGGGGTGGACCACCTGCTGAGCGCGGCCCCCCACGTGCTGGCCCGTGTGCCCGACGCCCACTTTTTGGTGATGGGTTACCCCAACGTGGAAAAATACCGGCACATGGCCGAGGAACTGGGGATCGCCGAGCATGTCACCCTACCGGGCCGCATTGATTACGACCAAGCGGCCCGCTACCTGGTCCTGGGGCATGTCGCCGTCGGCCCCAAACTGTCCGAAACCGAATCCAACGGCAAACTCTACAACTACATGGCCTGTGGGCTGCCTACCGTCGCGTTTGACACGCCGCCCAGCCGCGAGATCTTGGGGGACTTGGGCGTCTATGCCCCGCGCGGCGACACAAAAGCCCTGGCCGAAGCCATCGCCGACCTACTGGAGCGGCCCCAAGAAGCGCGGGACCTGGGCCGCCGATTGCGGCAGCGTGTGATAGAGCACTTTTCGTGGGCAAACACCGCCCGACAGCTGCTGCGAGCCTACGAGCAAAGCGGCTCTGTGGGCCATTCGGGGTAAGAGAACCAAACCCTTGCACCACAAGGATTGACCATGACCACAGGCCGACAGCGACACAAAAGGACATTGGACCTCTTCAAGATCGCCATCAGCCTGATAGGGCTGTTGATCATCCTCCTGACCCAGGACGTCAAGGAAGGCATCCGCCTGCTGCTGAATATGGAGTGGCTGCCCTTTGGGGCGGCCCTGCTCCTCCTCCTGTCCGGCGCGCTGGTGCGGGCCTACCGCTGGGGATGCCTGGTTTGGGCTTTAGGGGGGCACATCCGTTGGCAACGGCTGGTGGAGCTATACTTTGTCGGCTCCTTTTTCAGCCAATTCCTGCCCACCGGCGTCGGCGGCGATGCGGTCAAAATGTACGAACTCTCCCGCGACGACCGCAAAGCGGCAGCCATCAGCTCCGTGCTGGTGGATCGCTTCTTGGGACTTTTCGTCCTGTTTGCCCTGGCCCTGTTGGCCTTGCTGTGGGGCTACCAATGGGTTGAACCCCAAGAGCGGCTGGTCATTGCTCTGGTGTTCGTCGGCAGCCTGATCGGTGTGGGGCTGCTATGGCAGCGCACCTGGCTTGAAGCGATAGGTCGCGGGCTGGGCATCAACCACCTGCTGGGCCGCGTCGGACTCTTGCGCGAACTGTACGAATCGCTGCACCTTTACGGCCCGACGGCCTTGCTCAAAGCGACGACGGCCTCCATTGCCTGGAACCTGATCCTGGTCGTGGGTTATTACCTCCTGGGCCTGGCCGTAGGAATTGCGCTGGAGCCGTGGTACTACTTTCTCTTTGTCCCCCTCATCTCCGCCGCCCTGCTCATCCCTTCCGTGGGGGGGCTGGGAATCCGCGAAGGCATCACCGTCATCCTTTTCTCCCAGGTCGGCGTGCCGGAATCCCAAGCACTGGCGTTGAGCTTGGCCTACCTGACGGTGCTCTGGATCCACGCGCTTATCGGAGCAGCCCTCTACTTCACCCAGGGGCTGCGGGAAGCACGGCGCCGACAATAGGCCCATCACCCGCGATTTTGAAATGTCCTCTCCTCACCTCCACCCCAAAAACCTGCCCTCATTCTTGCCCTCCGCAGCATTTTCTAGTACAATATGATGGTTGACAGGCTAAAAGGAGGTGCTCTGTGTCCGATACGATGAAACCCCAGCCCTTTGATGTGCTGCTCAAATGGATCTTGGCCGAGCTGGAGGCCAACGGTTCGATTTTCGGCATTCACCGTTCCCTGTTTTACACGCCCAAGCCCAATGCCCCTTACGCCACCGAGATCTTTGATCTCCCCCTGGCAACGCCCGTCGGGCCTGCAGCAGGCCCCCACACCCAGCTCACCCAGAACATTATCGCCGCCTGGCTCGCCGGCGGGCGGTTCATAGAGTTGAAGACGGTTCAGATCATGGATGAGCTGGAAATCCCCCGGCCCTGCATTGACATGGAGGATGAGGGCTACAACGTCGAATGGTCCCAGGAACTCAAGTTGGACCAATCGGCAGAGGAATATATCAAAGCCTGGGTGCTGATCCACATCCTGCGGCGGGTGTTGGGTTGGGAAGATACGCCCTTTGGCACGGTGTTCAACATGAGCATCGGCTACAACATGGAAGGCATCATGCAGCCGCCCATGCAACACTTTATGGACCGCCTCTTGGACGCCTCCGCCGAGATCGCAGAAATCCAAGAAACCATCCGCACCGAATTCCCCCAATTTTCCGATCTCTCCATCCCCGACACGCTTACCAACAGCGTCACCCTTTCTACCATGCACGGTTGCCCACCCGACGAAATAGAAGCCATCGCCCGCTACCTCCTGACCGAACGGAAGCTACACACCTTTGTCAAACTCAACCCCACCCTCCTGGGCCGAGAAGCGGTGTTGGACATCCTCCACAACCACCTGGGCTATCGGGAAATCCACATCCCGGAGCGGGTGTTCGAGCACGACCTGCAATACGACCGGGCGGTGGAGATGCTCGTCCGGCTGCGACAAGTCGCCGCCGAGCAAGGATTGACCTTCGGCGTCAAGCTGAGCAACACCCTGGCCATGGCCAACCACAAAGGCGCGCTGCCCGGCGACGAAATGTACATGTCGGGCCGGGCGTTGTACCCCATCACCATGAACCTGTTTGCCAAACTGCGCCGCCAATTCCCCGACCTGCCGGTTTCCTACGCCGGCGGGGCCGATGCCCTGAACCTGCCGACCATCCTGGCCTGCGGGGCAAGGCCCGTCACCGCCGCCTCCGACCTGCTCAAGCCGGGCGGCTATTCGCGGCTGACCCACTGGCTGGAAAACCTGGAAGCCGCCATGCAGGCCCAGGGCGCATCCGGCCTGGACGACCTGGCCCGCGACCCGGCGGCGGCCCTGGAACGGGCGGCAGAAGAAGCCCTGAGCGACCGCCGTTACCACAAAAACTACTTCCCTTACGGCCTGCCCAAAGTCGAATCGGGCCTGGACCTGTTCGACTGCGTCGTTGCCCCATGCATGGAGCAATGCGCCGTCCACCAGGACGTGCCCGCCTATGCCTGGCTCATCGCCCAGGGGGATTATGACCGCGCCCTGGAAGTCATCCTGGACCGCAACCCCTTGCCCGGCGTGACCGGCTATGTCTGCACCCACCTGTGCCAAACCCGCTGCACGCGGAACGATTATGAAGAACCGGTGGCGATCCGGGCATTGAAACGCTTTGCCTTTGAGCGAGGAAAATGGGAACCCAAGACGGAGGATCACTCCACCGACGGCCGGCCTGCGGTGGCCGTGGTGGGCAGCGGCCCCTCCGGGCTGAGCGCAGCCTATTTCCTCGCCCGGCGTGGCGTCCCCGTGACCGTTTTTGAAGCGCGGGACGTGGTGGGCGGTATGATGCGCCTGGTCCCCACCTTCCGCCTGCCCGATGCCGTCATCCGAGAAGACGTGGAACGCATCACCGCCCTGGGCGTAGAGATCAAGCTGAACCATCCTCTCACCGCGCCGCCGGAGACGCTGCTGGAACAGGGATTTGCCGCCGTCTACATCGCCACCGGGTTCCAAAAGGACGCCCCCCTGCCCATTGAAGGGGTGGAAGGCGAGGGTGTCTGGGCCGCCCTAGACCTGCTGGACCGGGTGCGGCGCGGCGAGCGGCCCGACCTGGGTCGGCGGGTGCTGGTCATCGGCGGCGGCGATACGGCCATGGACGCGGCACGGGTCGCCAAACGGCTCGGCGGTCAACCGGCAACCATCGTCTACCGCCGCAGCCGGGCCGAAATGCCCGCCAGCGACGAAGAAAAGGAAGGAGCCTTTGAGGAAGGAACCCGCCTGGTGGAGCTGGCCTCCCCCCTGCGCGTCATCCGACAGGAAGGCCGCGTCGTCGCCCTGGAGTGCATCCGCAACCGCCTGGGCGAACCGGACGCCTCCGGTCGCCGCCGCCCCGAACCGATCCCCGGCAGCGAGTTCCAGATCGCGTGCGACGCCGTCATCATCGCCATCGGCCAACGACCCGACCTGGACTTTTTGCAGGGCAGCGGCCTGCGCCTGCACCGCAACGGCTCCATCGTCGCCGACCCGGAAACCGGCGCAACGGACGTGCCCCACATCTACGCCGGTGGCGATGTGGTGGAGGGGCCGCACAGCATCATCGCCGCCTGTGAGGACGGACGACGGGCCGCCGAAGCGATCCTGCAAGAACTGGGAATCGGGGATCCGTCGCCGGTGGCCGGGCTATCGCCCCAACTGTCGGCGGAAGAAATCTTGGCGGTCAAGCGGCAACGGACGCGGAAGGAACTGCAACACCAAGCGGATACGATCCCGCCGGAGATGCGGACCGACTTTACCCTCATTGAAGCCACCTTCACCGAAGAAGAAGCCCAGGCCGAAGCCCGCCGCTGCCTGCAATGCACCACCTTCTGCGACAAGTGCGTGGAAGTCTGCCCCAACCGGGCCAACCTGACCTACCACATTGAACCGGTCCACTGGACGCTGCCGGTCCTGGCCTGTGAGAACGGCGACCTGCGCATCGTGGGAGAAGAAACATTCCGCGTCGAGCAGACCCGCCAAATCCTGCACCTGGACGACTTTTGCAACGAGTGCGGCAACTGCGCCACCTTCTGCGTCCATCGGGGCAAACCCTACACCGAAAAACCCCGCCTCTTCCTGCAAGAGAACGATTGGCAGCAGGAAAACGACAACGCCTTCCTGATCCAGGGCAACACCATCCGGCGGCGAGAAGGCGGGCGGGAAATGCGGCTGACGGCAAAGGATGGAGGCTGGGTGTTTGAAAATGAACAGGTGCGCGTCAGCCTGTCGGGCAATTGGGAGTTGGAAACCGGGAATTGGGAATTGAAAAACACGTTTGCAGGAACGCTATCGCTGAAAGAAGCGGCGGAAATGGCCGTGCTCTTCAAGGGGGTCACAACCTCGCTGCCGTTCCTGCCGATTGCATAGCGGGAACACGAGGGGAGTAGAGAGGCTTCGGCCCGCCCGCCGTTGAAACCGCTTGGAGGCTCAAATGACCGATCCTGTCAAAATCACGCTCAACGTCAACGGAGCTGACCACACGCTCACCGTGGCTGCCGACGCCACCCTGGCCGATGTGCTGCGCCGCGACCTGGGACTGACCGGAACCAAGATCGGCTGCGGCGACGGCCAGTGTGGGACCTGCACCGTCCTGGTAGACGGGCGGGCGGTCCGCTCTTGCGTTTACCCCGCCCGCCGGGCAGTGGGCAAGCGGGTGCTCACCGTCGAAGGCTTGGCCGATTGGTGGGGCAAGCCGGGCGAATTGCACCCGCTGCAGAAAGCGTTCATTGAACACGGCGCGGTCCAATGCGGCTTTTGCACGCCGGGCCTGCTCATGGCCGCCGCCGCCCTGTGGACCAAGCTGGCCGACGCCGAGGACATCCCCGACGACGCCGCCTTGGAGCGCGAGATCAAAAAAGCCCTGGCCCGCAACGCCTGCCGCTGCACCGGCTATGCCAGCATCCTGCGGGCCGTCCGCTCCGCCATCCACGAAGCCCGCACCGGCGAGCCGCTACCGCCCCTCATCCCGGAGACCATAGAGCCGCTGCGCGTCAT
>CAZQKE010000140.1:0-51362 GCA_964593865.1 uncultured Anaerolineaceae bacterium
CTCAAGATGATGTGCCGCGCTCCGTCAACACCATGCGTCGTCGGGTACGGATCCTCCGGCAGGTCGCCGTAGTCCAACTCAACCACCCGCACCGCATAGTCCTCTACCTCGCCATCATCGGCCAACCCCGTCGGCGTCAGACCGCTCTGCGTGCTGAACCGGAACCGCGCGTAGGTCGTCACCCCCTGCGTCGCCGTCAACGGCACGTTCACCAACAGGTCCACGCTCCCACCCGCGGCAATGTTCACGTCCGCGGCAATCTGATCTACCGCACCCAACACTCCGTCGGCACCAAAGTCGATCCACGCGTTGAGCACACCGCCCGCCGCAGGCGACGCCGTCACCGTGACCGTCACCACCTCTCCGGGAACCAGCGGCCCGGAGAAACTCACCCCGTCCTCATCGTCGGGCGTGCCGTTGGTGTCATCCCCATCGGCGTTGGCCGAAGGCTGCCCGTCGGTCTCCGCGTCCACCGTCGCCCCCAACGTCGGGTTGTTCACACTCAAGATGATGTGCCGCGCTCCGTCGCTGGCGTACAGCGTCGGGTAGTCGGGCAGTCCGGGCAGGTCATCGGGCAGGTCGCCGTAATCCAACTCAACCACCCGCACCGCATAGTCCTCTACCTCGCCGTCCGTCGCCAACCCCGTCGGCGTCAGACCGCTCTGCGTGCTGAACCGGAACCGCGCGTAGGTCGTCACCCCCTGCGTCGCCGTCAACGGCACGTTCACCGGCAGGTCCACGCTCCCACCTGCGGAAATGTTCACGTCCGTGGCGATCTGATCCCCCGCACCCAACACTCCGTCGGCGCCAAAGTCGATCCACGCGTTGAGCACACCGCCCGCCGCAGGAGACGCCGTCACCGTGACCGTCACCACCTCTCCAGGAACCAGCGGCCCGGAGAAACTCACCCCGTCCTCATCGTCGGGCGTGCCGTTGGTGTCATCCCCATCGGCGTTGGCCGAGGGCTGACCGTCGGTCTCCGCGTCCACCGTCGCCCCCAACGTCGGGTTGTTCACACTCAAGATGATGTGCCGCGCTCCGTCGCTGGCGTACAGCGTCGGGTAGTCGGGCAGTCCGGGCAGGTCGTCGGGCAGGTCGCCGTAATCCAACTCAACCACCTGCACCGCATAGTCTTCTACTTCGCCGTCGCTCGCCTGGCCGACAGGTGTCAAGCCGCTATCGCTGCTGAAGCGGAAGCGGGCGTAGGTCGTCCCCTGCGCCGCCGTGTAGGGCACGGTAAAGGTGATCTGGACGCTGTCCCCGGCGACGATGGACAGGTCGGAGGCGATCTGCTCGCCCGCGTCGGTCAGGTCGCCGTCGGCGTTAAAGTCAATCCAGGCGTTCAACAGGCCGCCGGCGGACGGCGCGGCAGCAACCGTGATGGTCGCCATCTCGCCGGGGATCAGTTGTGAGTTGAAGGTCACGCCGTCCTCATCGTCGGAGCCGTCAAGGGTATCGTCCCCGTCGGCTGCGGCGTTCGGCTGACCGTCGGTTTCGGCGTCTACGATGATCCCCAGGGTGGGGTTGTTGGTGGACAGGATGATGTGCCGCGCGCCGTTGCTGGCCAACCGAGTCGGATAGGGACCGTCGGGCAGGTCGCCCAGGTCCATCGCATACAGACCGGCGTCCCAGGTCATGTCGCTCTCGCCGGAGACCAAGTTGATGTTGATGGTCCGGCCTGTGGTCGGATCGGCGTCGCTGTCCAGGGCATCGTCGCTGCCCGCATCCTGCTGGGTAAAGACCAGGTTGGGCGGCGGGGTAAAGACCACATAGTAGTCGTCGGGGACCAGGTCGGTGAAGCTATAGTAGCCGCTGGCGTTGGTCGTCGTGCTCCTCACCATAGCGCCGGTATCGGAGTAGTAGAGGGTCACGGTGACGCCGGGGATGCCCGGTTCGCCGAGATCTTGGATGCCGTCGGTATTGTCATCGTACCAAACATAGTCACCCAGTTCGGCGGGGATGTAGAGGCCCGCATCCCAGGTAGGATCGCGCTCGCCGGACTGGAGGTTGGTGACGATGGTCCGCCCCGTGAGCGGACTGGCGTCGCTGTCCAGGGCATCGTCGCCACCTTGGTCCTGGGGGCTGATGTCGTAATTGGGCGGCGGGACAAATTCAACAAAGTAGTCGCCGGGGATAAGGCGGGTGAAGGTGTAGTAACCGGGATTGCCAAAGGCATTGTTGGCCGTCGTCGTCGTGCTGATCAGATGCCCCAAGCCATCGTACAGGTTGACGGTCACGCCGTTGATGCCGGTGTTGCCGTCGTTCTGGACGCCGTCGGCGTCCATATCCTCCCAGACGTAATCGCCCAGGGCAGCATAGATGGGCGTCGTCACCTGCTCGGTGTTGGTCACGCCCTCGCTGCTGCTCACCCAGGCGGTGTTTTCGATGATGGTCCCGGCGGGCACGCTATCGGTGATGCGTACCACCATTGTCACTTCGCGCGCCTCGCCCACGTCCAGCGTGCCCAGGGTCCAGGTGATGATGCTGCCGGGGTTGTTGTTGGGCGTCGGCCCGGCGTGAGGCGTGGTGGCAGCAACAAAGGTGGTGTGGGCCGGGATGGAGTCGGTGATGAACACATTGGTTGCCGAAACGATGCCGCTGTTGGTCACGCGGATCGTGTAGGTCAGCAGCTCGGTGATGTCCACGATGGACGGCGCGGCGGTCTTGGTCAGATCCAGGACCGGGTACCCGGCGTGGACGTTGGTCGAATCCTCCACCGGGCCGTACTCCCGGTCGCCGGGCACATCCCCCGGCAGGGAGGAATAGGTCACCCGCGCCCGGTTGATCTGATCCTCACCGGCGGGCACATCGGCGTTCACCTGCCCCCGGTATTCCAGGATCAACTGGTCGCCGGGCTGGACGCCCAGGTCGTCGCGGAAATCCACCGTCAGGACGCCGCCGGCATAGGAAGCCGTATAATCGCCAGGCTGGCTCAAGGGCGCGCCGTTCAACGAGATTTGCAACGAGGCCAGGTCAAAGGTGACGTGGGCCGGGGCGGTATCGGTGAAGAAGAGGTCGTAAGCCGGGCTGGCGTTGGCGTTGGTCCAGTTGTCAATCTGGACGGTATAGGTCACAGGGTCGTTCGCGCCCACGGTGCTGCTGGTGGGCGGGTCGCTGGCCTTGGCCAGCGTCAACCGCGGCTCGCCGACGGTGATGCTCACCTCATTGCTGGTGGTGACGGGGGAGCCGCTGTAGACCATCCGGGCAACATCGGTGATCACGTCCCCGGCCACCGCGCCCAAGGGATCGCTGATGCGGGCGGTGATGGTGATGACGCCTTGATCGCCGTGGGGGATGCTGGCAAAGGTGGCGGTCACAACCTGCCCGGACCAGCCGGAAGCGGCCCCCGTACCGCCGGCGGCGGCCACGCTTTCGATGTAGAGGCGGGCGTCCAGGGTATCGGTGACGATCACGTTGTACAGGGTCGCCGTGATCGGTTCCGGCGGCACATGAAGGGTGTAGGTCAGCAGCGTTCCCAGTGTCGGTGTGAGCGCGGGGGTGAACCCCAGAGATTTATCAATACCGGCACTGACGGTCCGCACCGCCGTCGAGTGGGAGCCGCCGCTGGAGGTGCGTTCAATGTTGATGTTGTAGGGATTACCGAGGGGATCGCCGTCGTCCTCCCAGTTGTCGTAGATCAGGTTGGCCTGGTTGTCCAGGATGATGTTGGTCGTAATGTTATTGGCCACCTGAAGGATGACGGTCAAGGTCAGGGCGGTGTGGTTCAGCGGGTCGAAGGGGCTGCGAGAAGCCAGTTGGTCGATCTGCCACACCAGATCGCCGGTCGCGCCGGGAATGGGCGCGGGCTGGGCCGTTACGGTGGAGGCCGGATCGTCGCTGGTCATGGTGTAGCTGCGCAGGCTCGTGCCCGCCGGGATGGAATCGGTGATCACCAGGTCATAGCCGGTCCATTGGGCCTGGTTGGAGATGGTCAGGGTGTAGGTCACCAGGCTGCCCGCCCCGACCAAGCAAGGCGCAGTCGGCGAAGCAGCAGAAGGATTGTTCGGATCACCCAGACGGGTGATGAGGATATCGTCTATGTCAACATCACTGCTGTTGTTGGTACGGATCTGGGTAAAGCCGTGGGTATAGGTTCCGTCGGTCGCCGAGAGGATCAGATCGCCATCGGCGTAAACGCGGATGCGCGATCCTTCGGCGCGGATTTCGAAATGATGCCATGCACCCCGACCCGGCGCGCCGCTGGCCGTATCCAACACGGTATCGATACCGCCGACGTTACGCACCAGGCGGTAGTCGGTGTTACGCCATTCAAAGCGGTAACTGTTAACGTTCCAATCGTTGGCGGTGCGGAAGACAACCCACAAGTCCGCGTTATCGGCATTGTCTTCGTTCTTGCGGGCCATCAGGCTCAAGCTGAAATCGTACAGATCGGCGTTGTTTTGAACGTCACCGCTGTTGAACAGGTGCAACAAACCGTCCCGGATCTGAGCGTCGGCGTTGATCCGCGCCCAGTTCCCAAAGGGAGAAATGGCCGTATCGGCGACATTGAACGTATCCCGCAGGATTTGCGCCCGACAGGCGGCAGGAGTGACGTAGGTCTTGCCCAGGTGCAGGATCGGTTCGAGGATGTCTATCCGGGTTGTATCGGTAAAGTTGTAACGTTCACCGTCATCGGTGTAAGTCATGTAAGCGCGGTTGGTGTGGCTGGCTCCGTCATAGTTGTAGGCGTTATCCTGCACAACGGCGGTGATGACGGCGTTGACGGTAATGACACCCGGCAGGTCACCCAGCCGCCAGATGATGTCGCCGCTCTGCAACCAGCCGGGGGTGATGGTCGGCGTGCTGGAGATGAACCGATTCGGCCCGCCACTGCTGCCGTCACCGTCTGTGGTGTAGACCAGCGTGGCGGCCACGTAACCTAATCCATCGGGCAGGGTATCGGTAACGATCAGGCCGGCATAGGTAGCGTCGGGACCGTTGTGGTAGCTCTCGACCGTGAAGGTGAGGATGCTACCGATGGTCGCGGTCTGCACCTCCGGAGACTTGAAGAATTCACGCAGGAGAGTCACATGGGCGCGGTCGTCCACGGCAACGTAGCGGCAACCGGAAGCGCAGGTCCCGGTGGCCGTCACCACGTCAAAGTGCTCGCCGACCGAGTTTACCGTGGCCGTGACCTGGGCGGTCCACGTGCCGCCGTTGGCCGGGACGGGTGCGTTCAACTGCCAGACGATCTGATTGCCGCTCACGGTGGGCGTTTCGCCGCCGGAACCGTTCTGGCCGCCCCAACTGCTAAAGCCGCTGCCCACCGTATCGGTGACGACGACGCCTTGCGCCTCACCGGGGCCGGTGTTGCGCACGGTGATGGTCCAGGTCACCACATCGCCGATGTCGGCGACAAAGCGAGGAGGTGTCTTTTCCACCGAAAGGGTGGGGTATTCGTTGGCCAAAGGACCGCTGGCGTTGGTGGTGCTGCCGTTGCCACACGAATCCTCATAGTAGCCGTCTACGTTCTGGTTGCCGCTCCAGGCTGTACATGCGCCGCCGGTGGCGGTCCGCACCTGGAAGTTGATGGTGATGGAGTCGGTGACGACATCGAACACCCAGACCGCCGGGTTGTCCCCCGGGCTGGGATATGTCACCGCCCCGTGTGTGCCGGAAATGTTGACCGTACCGCTGTAATACAAACCGGTGGGCAAGGTGTCGGTCAAGCGCACGTTGTAGGCCGGAGGGCCTTCAAAGTCAAAGGTGAATTGCAGTTCACCGCCGCAATAGTTGATGCTCTGCACCGGCACGATGATAGAAACATCTTCAGGCTGGGTGCGCAACCCCGCCGGATCGTTGATCCATTCCTCGCGGCAGCCGTCGGAGCAGCCCCAGCGGACGTAGGCGACGTTGTCGTCCACCGGACCGCAAGCATCGGCGGCCACGGTAGAGGTGACGTAGAAGACCCAGGTCTCGGCGGGCGGGTCCAGGCTTTCGTTGGTGTCAATGATCCAGGGATCGGCAGACGTACCGCTGCCGCCGGTCACGGACGGTGTGCCCGCACCGGGGGTCAGCAGGTGGGGTGAACCGGTGGTCGCCGAAGGTTCATCATCGTACAGTTCAACAAAGTAGGCCGAAACGTAGGGATCGCCGGTGTTCTGGACGGTGATCTGCCAGGTGATCACGTCTCCGGCCCGAGCATCGGTCAGGTCGGAATAAGCCGAGCCGAGAGTCGCGTTGGCTCCCACTTTGTCAATGGTGATGGGCGGCAGTTCTTGGGTGACGACGTAGTAGCTGGGGTTGGGACGAATGATCTGACCGCACACACCCTTGAATTGGACATCAATGCGCAAGCGTTCGTTATTGAAATCACAGTTGGTCCGGACATCATAGCGGATCTCAATGGTCCAGCCGGGCTGAAGTTTGTGCAGGTATTGCCACAGGCCGGTCGTGCCCTGCGTGTAGCTCCAGATGAGCTGATTCCCCGATACCACCGGTTCGGCAGGGGTAGACCAAGGCACAACCACCGCGCCATTCTCATCCAGGATGCGATACTCGGACGAGTTGGCGACATACTGCATCCCGGTCGGCAGGGTTTGGGTCAGGATGGTGACATAATTCACCGTGCTGCCTGAATTCTTGGCCCGCAACGTGACGCTGACGGCCTCACACAAGGGAGCCGGGTCCATAATGTTGGTGGCCAGCATCTGCCCATCCACAATCTGGACGCTGGCCTCGTCGCTGATGGGACCGGCGCAGATATTGCCCAGGCAGCCTTGCGAGAGCGAGACCGAGTTGGTCAGCGGGGAGCAGGCGATCAGCTCGGCAACGACGGTGATCTCGCGGGTGGAGGAAGCCGGGTTGGTCGCGTCAAAGTGGGGCAAAAAGTCATAGGTGACGGTCGCCAAGTTGGAGGTGGTGACGACGCTGGACGCCTGGGGCGCGATGGCCTTGACCAGGCTCAGGCCGGAGGCCAGCTCATCAACGGCCACGGCGTTCACCGTGTCTCCAATGCCGGTGTTCTTGACCGTCACCGTCCAGGTGACATACTTGCTCTTGGCGAAAAAGTACTGAGGCTCTTTGAAGATAAAGAGATAGGGCGGATCGGTGATACCGCTATCGCTGCCGTCGGCGGAGCAGGAGCGGGGAGTTTGGTCATCGTTGCACAGGTCGTTGTAATCCAAATGGGCACCCAGGGTGTTCCCCGTACAACGTCCCTGGACCTGCAGCGTAATCGTCCCGGTCGTGGCCGAGGTAAAGCCATCGCCGTAATCCCATTGCAGGCCCCCGGCCACTACGGTGGGACCACCGACGGGGGTCACGCCGGCGTAGGAGATGGTGTTGGACAAGAGGGCAAAGTCGCTGTCCGAAAGGGTGAGCAAAACATCATAGACCCCAAAGGCCGAAGTGCGATTGAGGGTGATGGTCGGCGTGTAAATGTTACAGGCGATCAGAGAATCGGGCAGACCGGTCACCGAGACGGCGATATGGCCCCGTTCGGCCACGGTTTCGGTAAAGATGCGCCCGAACACCGAATTGTTCGCCGGGCACATGGTATTGCTGAAATCGTCGGTATTGGCGACACGAATGTTGATCTCGGACCAATCCTGCCAGCTCAGATCATCGCAACCGGGGGTGCTAACGGAGGCGGTGTAGGTGATGAGCAAGACGGTGTTGCGTACCGTGTCGGAAGGGGTACAACTGCTGAAATCGCCGGGGCCGAAATCCACCACCAGCGGCGGCCCGGCGGAGACGCTGACTCCGCTCCAGCAGGTATTGTCACCGTTGATGGCGATCTGCAACGAGCCGGGCACATACTCGCCCTGGGGGAGGGTATCGGTAAAGACAATATCGTTCCAATCCGAATCGTCCCACCCTGCCATGTCCGCAAATTCATAACGGTTGGTAAAGGTCAAAACATCGGCAGAGCAGATCTCAACAGGGGCGCTCACATTTTTCTCGGAGCGGAACGTTCCGGGCGAGTCCTCCCCGCAGATCACGATGGTCTCCGCCGACACCGACTGAGGCGCACCGGGGCTGCAACCGCAGCAGTCGGTCTCGTAAGAGGCTTCCAAGCGGTTTTCCAGTGTTTGACCGCACGAAGCACAGCCTCCGTCACTTATGTCCTTGATCTTGATGACGACATCCGTGGTAAACCCGCTTGTAACATCGGTGAGGGTTTTGACCCAGGTGATGATGCCGGTCGCGGCGTCATAAGTCCCACCACCGGTGTCGATCACATCCACGTCGGAGGGCAAGGTATCGGTGATATACACATCGCCCCCCTGGCCGCTGCCGCAGGAAATGGCCCCCACATAGTCAACCGAAATGTTATAGGTGATCACATCGCCCGGTTGGGCAACGGCCGTGGAAGCGGTCTTGTTGACGCTCAACGAAGGGGTATCGCCAGCCCATTGGTAACTGCTGGTGCGAATGGGAGGGAAGTATGGTTCGTTACATCCATCATAGTAGCGCGGCGTCCAGGTCAGGCTGCCGCTCCCGGCAGGGTTGGAACACCAATCGGGGATGGTGACGGTGAACGTTACCCACTGGGAACCACCCGGCGGAATGTCGGGCAGGAAGAAAGCCTGCTGGCCCAGATCGGTGCTAAAACCGGTTGTCACCGGCGCAGTGGCGGTAACGTTGAAATTGTTGAACAGCTCCTGGACGCCCAACTGCACGTTGTAGGCCGTGCCGTCCCCCAGGTTGCGGACCTCAAAAGAATAGGTATCGCCGCCGGAGCAGTAATCGTTGATGTTGATGTCCGGCGGGGTGTAATCCAGGGCCGGGAACTCGCGGATGAAATCAACGGTCGCATGGGTTTCCACCGCCTGGCAGGTCGCGCTCCCACAACCCCAGGAGGCTACGGCGTCGTTCCGCAGCTCGGAGCAGGCGACAACCCGCCCCACAACCTGGAAAGAGATCACATCCCCGGCATCCAGGTCCACCGGGCCGTAGCTGAGGGGGCCGGAGACGTGGGCGATCCCCGCGCCCAGGGTGTCGGTGACGCGCACGTTGTTGACGGCGCCAAAACCGGTGCTTTCCACCTGAACGGTCCAGGTGATCAGATCGCCCAGGCGGGCCGGGGTCAAGGTCTCGCCGTTCTGGTCTACTTTGGTGATCTGGATGGCGCCGGGGCGCACTTCGAACTCGGTGCGCTTGACGATGGGGGAATAGCCATCTTGGGTCAGGGTGACGACGTTCTGGCCCGAAACGGCGCTGCACCCGCCGGTGAAGACGGCGTCGCATGTTCTAACGGCATTAGGCGGCACCGAGCCAAAAGAGCACACCGTCTGGTGCTGGGGGGTGTATTCGGGCGGCATGGCACTTTCCACGACAACGTTGGTCGTGGTTGAGCTGTCGTTGGTGAAGCGGATGGTAAAGGTGATGGTGTCGCACTGGTTGACCGTGTCGGGGCCGGTGACGGTGACCTGATCGGGGTAGATGGTGTGGTGCTGCGGGGGTGGATCGGAAGCCGCATCGCCCGGCGGGGACGCCGAATCGGGGGCCTGGCTCACTGCGCAGAGCGGCCCTCGGAGCGGCACAAAATCCATTGCCGCCAAAAGTGGACCGCCGCCGGCGGTCACCTCGGCAGGTTTAGCCTGCGAGATCGCAGCCACCGCCGGGGACGCTTCTCCCTCAGCGGCAATGACTGCCGCCGAGGAGACGCCCAGCAAGGCGATCAGCAATGCAGCCATCATGATGATACTGACAAAGAGCAGTGCAATTGAAGAACGTTTCATACTTCTCCCCCCGAAATGCTTGGCATATCCCCGGTATTATACCTTAATTTGTTCCCTAGTTTGGTTTGAGTTTGGTTAGAATTTTTCAACTTTCTTGCTCTTCGTCCGGGAAATTGACGTTTGCCCCGATCTGGCGTATACTGGGAGGCGTTGACAACCAACTGAACACCGGTGTCAAAGGATTCTGCAATCATGGCCCAACGGATTCTAGTCGTAGACGATGACAAGGAGATCGTCCGCTTGCTACGGGCGTATTTGGAACAAAGCGGATTCCGGGTGCTCGTCGCCTACGACGGCGAGACGGCCCTGCACATCCTGCGCCGTGAGCGTCCCGACCTTGTGCTTTTGGACTTGATGCTCCCCGACCGCGACGGTTGGGACGTGACCCGCATTGTGCGCAGCGACGCCGCCTTGCGGGCCACGCCGATCATCATGCTCACCGCCCGCGTAGAGGATCAAGACAAGATCGTCGGCTTGGAGCTGGGCGCGGATGATTATGTCACCAAACCTTTCAACCCCCGCGAAGTGGTGGCCCGTGTGCGGGCCGTACTGCGCCGCACCCAGGGCGAACCGGCCCCGGCGCGGCGGATCCAGGTCGGCGAGTTGGTCATAGACCTGGACCGTCATTCGGTCCAGATCGGCGACCGGCCTCTCAAGCTCACCCCCACCGAGTTCAATCTGTTGCGGGCGTTGGCCGAACACCCCGGCCATGCCCTCACCCGCCTGGAGTTGATCGAGCTGGGCCTGGGCTATAGCTACGCGGGACTGGAACGGACCGTGGACAGCCACATCAAGAACCTGCGGCGCAAATTGGCAGAGGCAGGTGCCGAAGGGGAATTGATCGAGACGGTCTTTGGGGTCGGCTACCGTCTGGCGGCGGCCTAACGCCGGAGGCAAGACAAAATGAATCGCCTGTGGGTACAATTGACCCTGGCCTTTGCCCTGGTCATTTTGGTCACGGTAATCATCGTCGCCGTCCTGGCCGATCTGACCGCCGGGCGTGCCTTCCGCCAGTACTTGGCCTACACCGATGTTGCCCGTTTTGAGAACCTGCGGGAAGGATTGGTCCGATACTACCGCTTGCACGGCGGTTGGGAAGGCGTCGGCGACGTTTTGGAACAGGTGATGTCCAAACCCACCCCCCGGAAAGGAGGACGACCGGGCACGGTGCATTGGCCCGACGCTCGCCTGCGCATCATCGTCGCCGATGCCGAAAAGCGGGTGGTGTACGATTCGCAAGGCTGGCGAGACCGCAGGCTCACCCGTGACGAGCGGGCTGCCGCCCAGCCCCTTCAGGTCCAGGGCGAGACGGTGGGTTGGTTGGTGATCTCCCGCCCGGTTCAGGCTGCCATCTTGGGGCCGTTGGAGCAGATGTTCGTGCGGCGCGTGCGGGGGCTGCTGGTCGTCGGTGGCCTGCTGGCCGGGGCTTTGGGCCTGTTGCTGGGGCTGATCCTGAGCCGCAACCTGACGGCCCCCTTGCGGCGGCTGGCCGCTGCCGCCCGCGCCGTCGCCGATGGCGACCTCGGACAGCAGGTTCAGGTGGAAGGCAGTGCCGAGATCGCCGAGGTGGGCCAAGCGTTCAACGAGATGACCCGCGCCCTGGCCGCATCCGAGCAGCAGCGGCAAAACATGGTCGCCGACATCGCCCATGAACTGCGCAGCCCCCTGAGCGTCATCCAGGGAAACCTACAAGCCATCCTCGACGACGTATATCCCCTGGACAAGGCCGAAATTTCGCGCATTTATGACGAAACGCGGTTGCTGGGTCGCCTGGTGGACGACCTGCGAGAATTGGCCCTGGCCGACGCCGGACAGCTACGTCTGGACATCCGGCCCTTCGCCCTGGAAGAGGTGGTCTCTGCCACCGTAGGTAGCTTGAGCCTGGCCGCCGAGGCCCAACAGGTCCGCTTGACGGCGGAGCTGCCGAAAGACCTGCCCCCGGTTCGGGCCGACGCGGACCGGGTCGCCCAAGTGCTACGCAACCTGCTGCTCAACGCCCTACGCCACACTCCCCCCGGCGGCAAAGTGACGGTCGCAGCACAGACCCAGGACGACATGGTGGAGATTTCGGTTGCCGATACAGGGGAAGGGATCGCCGCCGAAGACCTGCCCCACGTTTTCGAACGGTTCTGGCGGGCCGATCGCGCCCGCAGCGGCGGCGGATCCGGACTGGGGCTTTCCGTTGCCCAAAGCCTGGTCGAAGCCCAGGGTGGACGCATTTGGGCGGAAAGCGTACAGGGAGTGGGCAGTGTCTTCCGATTCACCCTACCCCGCCTTTGACAAGCACCGACGACGTGCCGCAGAACCGATGCGCGGTTGACAAAGGAACCCTTCGGTGGTAAAATATTGACTGACCGGTCAATCAGTCAGCAAGAGGGGAAGGATCGTGGCCGACCGGACGAATAAGCGAGAACGGCAGCGAGAAGAACGCCGCCGACAGATTTTGGAAGCAGCTTTGACCGTTTTTACGCAAAAGGGGTTCAACGCCGCCAAAGTTTCCGATGTCGCCGCCCTGGCCGGAGTCAGCCAGGGGACGATCTACTGGTACTTTGACAGCAAGGATGACCTGCTGCAGGCGGCTCTCCTGTTCTTCTTTGAGGAGCTGAGTCAGGGGATTGCCCCCGCGCTGGAGCAGGCAACCACGAACCACGGGCGATTGCAGGTCCTAATCCGGAGCATGGCAACGATGGCCGAGGAAGCCAAAGGACTGTTCACCCTCTTTTTGGAGTTCTGGGCTTCCAGCGACAACCGGGAGAAGGCAAGCCGCTTGTGGACCGAGGTGCTCATCCGGTACAAGGATGTCATCGCGCAAATCGTTGAAAGAGGAACACAAGACGGCGAGTTCCGCCCCGTGGACGCCGAAGCGTTGGCCTGGTCGCTCATGGCAACCTATGACGGTCTGGCCGCTTACTTGATGCTGATGCCCGATTTGGACCTAGACCGCATCAGTCACGCCTTCGCCGAGACGGTAATGCATGGCCTGCAGGCATAGCCGGGTCGGCGCGGCAAGGGCAGCCCCGGTACACCGTGAGTACGTGAGGAAAACATGCGGATCCTGCTTGAGGAAGACCTTTGTACCGGCTGTGAACTGTGTGTGCGGGTTTGTCCCCAACGGGTGCTGACCATGGTCGGGGACAAAATGCAAGTTCTGGATGAATCCCGCTGCATGGGCTGTTTTGGCTGTGAGGATGTATGCCCCACCCATGCGGTGCGCCTGCTCCGCGCCCCCCAAGGCATCGCCGAGGTTCCCATTGAGCCGCCGGTGGGCGCGACCGCCTGCGACGTGGCCGTCGTCGGCGCGGGGCCGGCGGGGCTGGGCGCGGCCATCACCTGCGCCCGCGCAGGATTGGATGTGGTAGTGTTTGAGCGATTGCCCAACCGCACCCTCAGCCACCACCCCGACGGCGGTGTCCTTTACGCCCCACCCCGGTTGACCTCGCTCCGGGTCCGGGGGGAGCGGATCGCCTTCCCCGAGCTGGAGATTGAGATTGCGGTGGAAGGCGTCTCCCGCTGTGATGTGCTGAGCTTCCTGGGGCCGGACGGTCTGGCTACGGACGGCCACGTGCCGCCCGATGTCCCCGCCTGGATCGTGCCTAAAGATCGGTTTGTGCAAGCACTGGTGGAGGAAGCAGAACGGGCCGGGGCACGGGTGTGGTACAACGCTCCCGTCCGCGACCTGCTCAAAGAGGAAGGGCGCATTGTCGGAGTGCGCCTGGGAAGTGGGGAAAAGGTCCGCGCCCGCGTCGTCGTCGCCGCCGATGGGGTGTGGGCCAAGATCGCGCGCAAGGCGGGCATTCCCATCAGCCGCAAGGACCGGTGGTACATTTCGCTGCTGACCGCCGAATATGACAATCGGACGGGGCTGCCCGCAGGCCAGTACTATCTGAACGGCGACCTGCCCTTCGACGGTGAACTGCCCGGCCCTATGGGCGGTCTCGGCACCGGCGAGAGCCTGCACCTGATGGTGGCCTACACCACCCGTCACATACCCTACCCCGCTCCCCGCCCCCTGGACGCCTACTTGCAGCAGCTGATTGAAAAAGATGAACGGCTGCGGGCCATCCTGGGCGACGCCTTGCAAGGGCAATCGCCCAGGATGCTGAGCGGTTGCCGGGCCGTGACGCGGGCGACGCCCAGTCCCGACGTGGTGGGCGAGGGGGTGATCGCCGTGGGCGATACCTGGGTGGACGACGGTGAGCTGGGCAACGTTCCCTCCCTGGCCAACGGCGTCCACGCCGGGCGGGTGATCGCGGCGGCGGCGCGACGCAACGATTTTTCCAGAGCGGCCCTGAACCCGGCCAATGAGTTCCGAACGCCACAGCTGCTCCGCCTTTTGGCCGAAAACAAAAAGATGAAACTTTTGCCTGCCCGGCTGGATGAAGAGGAGATGCGAAAGATGTTCCTGTTCATGCAGCACCTGAACTACCCGGTGCTGCTTTTCGGCACACCCCGCCAGCAAGGGGCCATGTTCGCCCGGTTCATGCTCAAGAACATGTTCAATTTCATCCGCTACCCCAAGATCGGGCGTCTGTTCTTTTGAGCGGATTTCGGATGGAGTCGGAACCTTCCGCAGGCCGGTAAAGCGGCCACCCCCATATCTGCGGTTGCCGTGCGCTCCCGCGAGACAAGCCCGCGGAGGGCAACCGCCGGGGTCCGTTCATTGCAAAGGAGAAGTCCAATGTCTCCGGCAACACAAGTGCAATTTCATCAAGTCACCAAGACCTACCAGATGGGTGAGGTCCAGGTCCACGCCCTACGCGGCCTGGACCTGGAGGTGCAGGAAGGCGAATTCCTGGTCATCGTCGGCCCTTCCGGATCGGGCAAGACGACGACGCTGAACCTTCTCGGCGGGCTGGATTCGCCCAGCGGCGGCGCGATCATCGTCGCCGGAGAGGACATTGCCGCCTACGACGACAAAGCGTTGACCGCCTACCGCCGCGACAAGATCGGCTTTATCTTCCAGTTCTTCAACCTGTTGCCCACCCTGACCGCCCGCGAAAACGTTGAATTCGCCCTGGAATTGGTAGAGCGGAACGGCCATCGGGTCCGCCAAAAAGCGTTGGACCTGCTGGACAAGGTGGGGCTGGCCGCGCGGGCCGACCACTTTCCCAGCCAGCTTTCCGGCGGCGAGCAGCAGCGGGTGGCCATCGCCCGCGCATTGGCCAAGAACCCCCTCATCCTCCTGGCCGATGAGCCGACCGGTAACTTGGATTTCCGCATGGGCCAGAAGGTGCTGCGGGTGATGCAGGACCTCAACCGCCGGGAGGGGCGAACCGTGATCCTCGTCACCCACAACACCGCCATCGGCCGGATGGCCGACCGGGTAGTCCACCTGCGCGACGGCCAAATTGTCCACGTGGAAACCCACGAGCAACCCCTGGAAGCCGAAGAGATCGCGTGGTGATGCCATGAAAAAGATCCATCTCAAACTGTGGCGGGACATCCGCGCCCAAAAGTGGCAGTTTCTGGCCCTGGTGGTGATCATCCTCCTGGGGGTGACCACCTACAGCGGCATGGTGGGGGCCATTGACGACGTGATCGTCTCTCTGGAGCGCACCCTGGAGAAATTGGCCTTTCAGGATTTCATCGTCACCTTTGCCGATAATGTGCCGCAAAGCGTCGTGGCGGAGGTGGCCGCCCTGGACAACGTCCGGGCGGCGACGGGCCGCTCGGTGGTGGACGTGGGACTTTATATCAGCGACGACAACCAGATTCACGCCCGCCTGATCGGGATGCCGCCGGAGGCCCAGCCGCCGGTGAATCGGCTCTACATCCAGGAGGGCCGCTACCTGCAAAGGGGCGACGACCTGGTCGCCGTGCTGGACCATCACCTGGCCGAGTATTACGGCTTCGGGCCGGGCACGGTGCTGCACCCCATCGTCAACGGCCGGAAGCTGGACGTGGAGGTGGTGGGCGTGGCCGTCAGCCCCGAATACCTGATGGCCGTCGCCTCGGCGGAGAACATTTTGCCCTCGCCCGGCGGCTTTGCCGTCCTGTTCATGCCCCAGGAGACGGTGCAACGCCTCATGGGGGCCGAAGGGACGGTCAATGAGCTGAACATCGGCCTGGTGGACAATGCGCCGGAGCAGGTGGAAGCGACCATCGCCCAGGTCAAAGCCGCCCTGGACGAGTACCCCCTCGGCACAATCGTCAGAAGGGCCGACAACCCCTCCTACAAACTGCTGCTCATGGACCTGGAAGGGGGCCAGGAGATGATCGGCATGATCCCCACCATGTTCCTGATCATCGCCGCTATGTCCATCTATGTCTTTCTCAGCCGCATGGTCCAGGCCCAACGGCCCCAGATCGGCGTCCTCAAGGCTTTGGGCTACAGCCGCTGGGCGGTGATGCGCTATTACCTGCTCTTTGCCGGGGCGATGGCCCTCCTCGGCGCGGTGCTGGGCCTGGCGTTGAGCGTCCCCCTGGGGCGGGGCTTTGCCCAGGCGTATGCCGCCGAGTTCGGCCTGCCCTTTGTCGTCACCCACTTTCACCCCGACGCCGCCGTCCAGGCCATCGCCCTCAACCTTTTCATCTGCCTGCTGGCCGCCTTTTTCCCCGCCCGGACCTCGGCGCAGATGGCCCCCGCCCAGGCGATCCGTTTCGACCCTTCGCTGGCCCCGGTCAAGGGTTCCATCCCCTGGCCGGAACGGCTCCTGGGGCGGTTCCTTGCCCTGCGCACCGAGACCAAGATCGCCTTGCGCAATCTCGGCCGCAACCGCCGCCGCACCCTGACGACGGGTTTGGGTTTTGTATTCGCCATCGTCGTCCTGCTGGTCTGCTGGGCCATGTTCGACGGCATGGACCACATGCTGGACATCCAGTTCCGGGAAACCGACCGTTGGGACCTGCAAGTGCTGTTCAACCGGCCCCAGCCCCCGGCGGTGATGGAAGAGGTGCAGGGCTGGGATGGGGTGGCGGCGGTTGAGCCGATCCTGGTCATGCCGGTCACGATCCGGGCGGATGGGGGGAGCAAGGACACCTTTCTGGTCGCCCTGGACCCGGAAACGGAGCTGCACGGCTTTCAACTGCCCCGCGACAAGACGCCGGAGGATGCCCTCCGGCCCGGCCACCTGCTGATCGGCCCCCAGATGGGCGACGACCTGGGCGTGCAAAGCGGCGACACGGTGACGCTGGAAACGCCCCTGGGCGAACGGGAAGCGGTGGTGGAGACCGACAACAAAGAAGTGATGAGCGCCGGAGCCTATGTCAGCCTGGATTGGGCGCAGGAGCAGATCCCCGGCGGCCTGGAGCTACTCAACGGCCTGTGGCTGCGGGTGGACGAGGCCCACCGGGCCGAGGTAAAAAAGAAGCTCTACCACCTGCCGGGGGTGGCCAGCGTGGAGCGCAAGGAGGAGGTCGCCGCCGGTTGGCAGGCCCTCATGGGGCTGTACTATGTGATGATGGGCATGTTCCTGCTCTTTGCCCTGATCATGGCCGGGGCGGTCATCTTCAACACCATGACGGTCAACATCCTGGAACGCCAGCGCGAGATCGCCACCATGCGCGCCCTGGGCCAGCGCCGCAACCGCCTGCGGTGGATGATCACCCTGGAGAATCTGCTCATCGGTCTGGTGGCCCTGCTGCCGGGCCTGGTCCTGGGCAGCGCGGCGACCTATTACTTTTTCCGGGTCTTTACCGCTTCGGCGGACTTCTACCTGCCCTTCTACATCGCGCCGGGGAGTTATCTCATCGTCACCCTGCTCATCTTTGGCACGGCCCTTCTTTCCCAGCTCCCGGCCATGCGCCGCGTCAACCGCATGAACCTGGCCGAAGCGACCAAAGTGATGACGTAAGGGTTATCCGGCCTCCATTTCGGCGGCGAAACGCTCCAACTGGGCCAACTGAACGGGGGTAGGGCGGATAAAAGGCCGCTTCTCGCGGATGCGGGCCAGGGCCTCTTCCGCCGTCAGGCCGGTGGTGATCAAATAGGCGGCAGCCATTGTCGGCGCCCGCCCGATGCCCGATCCGCAATGGACGTACACCACGCCGCCCCCGGCGATTTCCTGGGCGATGAACTCGCTGCCGAGACGGAGCTGCTCCAGTGTCGGCGCGGTGTCATCCTCAACCGGCAGGTGAAGGTGACGGTCGGATGCGACCCCCGCCCGGACGTCATCGTACTCAATGCGCATGTTGACCACGGCGGTCACGCCCCACCGTTGCATCCGCCCCCAGCCACGCCGCCGATGCTGCCCGCCCACGTACAGCTGCGGGGTGATCCGGCTCACACGCCGGATGTTGGCCCCGGTGAGGATGCGCACCGCGTGATCCGCCGCCCACCAGGCCGTCACGCGGAAACCCTGCTCACGAAGACGGCTGCGGAGGAGGTTGACGGCTGCGGCAACATTCATTGCTCTCTCTCCAACGGCAGGGTAATGATAAAGGTTGCTCCCCGCCCCGGCTCACTTTCAACGGTGATGGTTCCGCCGTGGTCCTCCACCGCTTTCTTGGCAATGGCCAACCCCAACCCCGTACCGGTCGCCTTGCCGTAGGTGACGAACGGTTCAAAGAGGGTATCGCGGATCTCCGGCGGAATGCCCGGCCCTGTGTCGCTCAGGCGGAATTCAACGGAACCGTTGACTTGGCGGGTGGCAATGGTCAGCGTGCCGCCCGGCTCCATGGCGTCGCGGGCGTTGCTGGCAATGTTGTAAAGGGCACGACGCATTTTGGTTTCGTCCATCATCACCAAGCCGGTATAACCCAGCTCTTGACGCAGGTGCAGCCCCTTGCTCTCAAAATCGCTCTCAATGAACACACAGAGATCGTGGAGGAACCCCTGCACGGAAACGGGGGCCAACTGCAACGCTCCGCCCCCCCGCGTGTAATCCAGCAGCTCCTGAGTCATCTCCACGAAGGTATCCACCGAGCGGGTGATGATCTCGGAGAATTTTTTGCGGGTGGCAGGAGGAACATCCTCTCTACCCAACAAGGAAGCGTAACCTTTGATGGTTGTCATCGGGTTTTTGAGATCGTGGATGATGCCCGAAGCCATCTTGCCGACGGTGGAGAGCCTTTCGGCACGGATCAGTTCGTCCTGGGTCTCTTGCAATTCGCGCAGGGCCTCCTGCAGTTCGCGGTTGCGGGCCTGCAGATCTTCGTAGAGGCGGGCCAGCTGGATGGCAATGGCCGCCTGATTGGCCATCGCAGAAAGCAAGGCCAAGTCGCCCTCATCAAAGAGACGGGCACTGAGGCGGGTATCCACATAGATCGCACCGATCAATTCCTCTTTGGCGATCAGGGGAGCGGCCATTACCGACCGGATCTGATAGGCAATGATGCTATGACTGGTTTGAAAACGGGGGTCCTCTTGGGCATTGGTCGTCGCCACCGGTTCGCGGTTGGCCAGGACACGGCGGATCACACCGTGGCTGATCTCTATCTGAGCATCATCCACTTCGCCCCGCGCAAATTGGCGGGCAACGGCTACGTCAAAGTCATCACGCTCCGCATCCCAAAGGACCAAAAACCCTCGCTCCGCACCGACGAGGACGATGGCCCGATCCAGGATCGACTCCAACAGTTGATCCAGGTTGAGGATGGAGACGATCTCCTGACCGACTTCGTAAAGGGAGGTCAATTCCTGTTGACGTCGCTCCAAGGCGGCTGCGCTCTTGCGCAGCTCGTCGATCATGAAGGGCAGCTTGGTAAAGATCTGGAAGTTGCCGTTACGCAGCTGCTGCAAGGCAGCCTCCAACTCGTCAATTTGGGCGTACAACGTCGTCATGATTCACCCTCCGAGCATGGACAGGCGGTTGCGCCCCATTATACCACATACCACGGCCAGGATGAAGTGCAAACAACCATTGCGCGGGAGGCAATGCATTTACAACTACGCACCGCAAGTTTGCCGAGAAGCGGCCAGCACAGTAAGGCCGGGATCGGGAACGACAGATGCATTTTCCCCGACACGACAAGCCCCGGAAAGGAAAAGAGCAAAAAAGGCGGGAACTCTTCCCGCCTCTTTCACATCCCCAACAGGCTCAAGAAGCCGGAGCATAACCGAGGGCATCCTGCATTTCCGCTTCGCTGAGCACCTGCTTCCCCGCCAGCAAATAGACTTCACATTCAAAACAACGCCGGGTCTCATCCCCCGCTCTGCGGGCAAGGTCCCAGCAGGGCGAGCAGCGATCCCGGCGGGCGGCACAATCTTGTTGTGCCGCCTCCGAGCACCCTCTGATCTCCCAGCAAGGAATGAGGGCCAACAAGCGACGTAACCCTTCTTGGTTCAGCCCCCTTTCGTGGAGCAAGTAGCGCACACAGTTGATCCACTCCAGATCGTGGGCAGAGTAGAATCGCCGTCGATTTTTGCGGGCCGGACGGAGCAGCCCGCCTTCTTCATACAGACGCAGGGTACGGGGATGCACCCCCAACAGCTCGGCAGCAGTACCAATGGTATAAACGGGACGGGTGTCATTGAGCATCATTCTCACCTATTCCAAGATTTGCCCTCCCAAGCAGGACCGGCAAAGACCGGCTCATTTGAAAGCGCGTATCATCACCTTTTCCACAGCAGATTTCACCCGATCCAACGCCTCCAGGCAGGGCAGTCGCCCACGAACGGAGATCTGGCGGGGGATCGCCTGCCAAACCGAAATGACATCCAAGCATCACACCCCCGAAAGCGCAACCCCAACGACCGGATCGGCCAACGCTCATCGGGGGACAACGCAGAACGAGCCCCCAAAGGAGACCTGTACTTGAGAAAGCTCAAGCAGGAAATTGGCCCTTGAACAACCGCCAGAAACCGTTGAGGGCCTCCGTCCCCCATACACTTCCAGGGCCAGGTGTTCCCCCGCCGCTCCCATGATGCCCACATAGCCGATCTCGCCCGTTTCCGGATTGCGAACAAAGATCTCGTCCTCCCGCATCCACTCCCAGGGAGCAGTCCCTTGAGCGCAATCGCCGCCTGATACAGACGACGGCATTCCCTCTTGCTCGGCGACGACAACCCGGGCCGTTTCACCCAATCCCCCGGTCTCCTCACTCGACTCCCGGTCGGCAAAGCATGGGGCAGTATACCACAGAGCAACAAAGATGCCAAGTTCCCAAGAACGGTTTTGGGAACTTGCGGATACGCAATCTGGCCCTGCTTGTGACCGGCCCGTATCCTGCCCGCAAAATGCATCTGTCGTTGATCGTGGAGAAGCGGCACTTGGCCGGGAAAACACCGAGTCCGGCCAACCGAATGCCGCTTCCTTTCCCCCTTTTGGCTCCCATCCCCCACGATGGTATAATGTTCCGGACATGAACGAAGGAGGGGATATGATGCAGCGCAAACCGCTCAATCCGCGCACGCTGGCCGTGACCGCCATCATGGCCGCCATCGTTTTCGCTACAACCATGATCCAACTTACCATCACACCCGATGGAGGGTACATCCATCTGGGCGAGGCGGCCATCTTGTTCAGCGCGTTCGCCTTTGGGCCGGGGGTGGGAGCCGTGGTCGGCGGACTGGGAACCGCCCTGGCCGACCTCACCCTGGGGTTCCCCATGTGGGCGCCCGCCTCCCTGCTCATCCACGGCGTGCAGGGCTTGGTCGCCGGTTGGATCGCCCGCCGCATATCCGGATCACCCGGTCTGGTCTTGGCCTCTGTGGCGGGTGGGGTCGTGGTCGTGCTCGGCTACTTGCCCGTCGGAATATACTTGGAAGGGCAAGCCGTCGCCTTCGCCTCTGTGCCTTTCAACATCCTCCAGGTATTCATCGGCGGCGTGATTGCCGTTCCCCTCTTTACCTTTGTGCGCCGGGCGTATCCGCCCATCGCGCGGTTCGGCCCCTGAGAAGGGAAGGGAACGGTGAGGATCCTGAGCCTGATTCGCAGCCACTTGGGCTGGAAACTCTTTCTTTCCTACCTGGTCGTCATCCTGGTCGGCCTCCTGATCCTGGTCACGGCTACCGAGTTCACCGCGCCGACCGCCTTTGAGCGGCACATGGCCGCCATGGCCGCGGTGATGGGAAAGCGATCCGGCGAGCTGGAGCAAGACCTCTTTGTCAACTTTCGGCGCGCCGTAACCGAGGCGGTCGTCGTCGCCGGCGTTGCGGCCTTTGTGATGGCGGTGCTGGTCAGTTGGTTCGTCAGCCGTCGGGTGGTGCGCCCTGTGCAAGAGATGATGGTCGCCAGTCAACGCATTGCCGAAGGGCACTATGACGAGCGGGTAGGCGTGCCGGGCGACGCCCGACGCGACGAATTGGACGAATTGGCCCAATTGGGCATTGCCTTCAACCAGATGACCGCCCGTTTGGAGCAGACAGAAGCCCGTCGCTTGGAGCTGATCGGCAACGTAGCCCATGAGTTACGCACTCCTCTGTCCACCATCAAGGGCTACATGGAGGGGTTGATCGACGGCGTGTTGCCCGCCGACATTTCCACCTTTCAACTCATCTACCGCGAAACCGACCGTCTGCAACGATTGGTTCGTGACCTGCAGGAGCTGAGCAGGGTGGAGGCCGGGGCCTATGCTCTGCACTTGCATCCTGTTCCGCCCGCCCGGTTGATCGAAGGGGTGGTGGCCCGCCTGGGCCGCCAGTTCGCGGAAAAGGGAGTCGCGTTGGAAACCCAAGTCCCGCCGGACCTGCCCCCGGCTTTGGCCGATGAGGACCGCATCGGCCAGGTGCTGCTCAACCTGGTGGGCAATGCCCTGCAGTACACGCCGTCGGGTGGGCAGGTGCAGCTTTCCGTCCGGCGGGAAGGCGCACGGCTGCGCTTTGAGGTACAGGATACCGGCATCGGCATTGCGGCGGAGCATCTGCCCCATGTGTTTGAGCGTTTTTATCGGGTGGACAAATCACGTTCGCGGGCCGGAGGGGGCAGCGGCATCGGCTTGACCGTGGCGCAGCACCTGGTAGAGGCCCACGGCGGGCAGATCGGAGCCGAAAGTGAGGGGGCGGGCCGGGGCAGCCTTTTCTACTTTACCCTGCCTTTGGCCTGATGCCCTGCATGGCGACTCAAGTCGCCCCTTGCGGGCCTGGGGGCCGGGCGTCCGCCTGCGCGGACGCTTCCGCCGGGCAGCGCAGCGCAGGCTGGAGCCTGTGCCGAGGCGGGCGCACTCGCGCATTCGCGCCCATTCGTGGACGGCCCACGATTCAAAATCAGACATTTCCCGGTTTCAGGATGACGTCCGAGGCCAACCGCCTTGGACGTTGTTCTTTACCGAACCTTTAAGTTCCCTTTACCCTTCCTTCAAAGGAGCATGGTATTCTCCTTACCGAGACTGAAAAAGGACGGCCTGGCCGTTCGGAAAGGGAGGGTACGATGATGATGGGTGGATTCGGAGGAATGGGCAGCTGGGGATTGTTTGGCGGATTGTTCGGCTGGGTTTTGACCGTAGGTTTGCTGGTCGGCTTGGTGTTCCTGGGGGCTTGGCTGTGGCGCAGGTTCGGCACCGCAGCGGAGGGGAACGGCCTTTGGGCGCACCCACCGGCAACCCGGCCCCCGTCGGCCCTTGACATCTTGCAGGCCCGCTACGCCCGTGGTGAGCTGACCCGCGAAGAGTTCCAGATGATGCTGCAAGACCTGGCATAAGGGACCGACCGGCCGGTTTGGCCTCCGGGGGCAAGGCCCCCGGAGGCCGCCAGCCGACCGAAGGAGGGAGATACCGTGAAAAGGCAAAATATGTGGATTGGAATCGGCATCGTGTTGGTGCTGCCGGCCCTGGTGGGTGGCGGCTGGTTCCTGGGCAGTCAATTGCTCTGGGAAGGGGGATGTCGGCAATCCGGCTGGGGCATGATGGGCGGCAACTACGGCTCCCTTTGGGGGATGCATACATGGAGTGGAGGATTTGCCATGTTTCTGTTTGGAGCGTTGATCATCGGCGGCGTCATCCTGTTGGTCGTGGCGTTGGCCCGTCAATCCGGGCCGCCCGCGGGAACCGAGCGGGAGGAATCGCCCCTGGAAGTGCTCAAATGGCGATACGCCGCCGGTGAGATTGACCGTACCGAGTATGAAATGATGAAAGAAGTCCTTTCCGGCTAAGGGGGCAAGACGATGATGGGCTGGGGGATGGGCTTGGGCTTTCTGTTCATGCTCCTCTTTTGGGGGGCACTGATCGCCCTGGCCGTATGGTTGGTGCGCGTGCTGTTCCCCGTAGCCGAGCGGCTCCCGCCGCCGACGGACCGAGGGTTGGATGCACGCGAAATCCTGGACAGGCGGTTCGCCCGTGGCGAAATCGACCGCGAAGAATATGACCTAATGCGCAAGACGATCTTTGGGGATTGACGGTCCCCGTCATGGACGGGATACGGCAACGCCCGCCGGTAGCATCACGCTGTCGGCGGGCGTTCTTCATCTACCGGCGGCAATTCGGCCAAGTAGTTGAGCCAGAGCCGGGGGCGGCCTGCGCTGTCGGCAGAGATCCATTGCTCCAGAACGCGGAATCCGGCGCGGACCAGGAGCGTCTCTGCCTGGGCGGGTTGGTAATAGGTGAAGAGGAGACGGGGTGCGTCCTCTCCCCCCACCACCTCTTCACCCTCTCCTTTTTTGAGGGAAAGATACAGCACCCCGCCGGGCAACAGACAACGGGCGATCCCGGCCAGCGTGGCGGGCATGTCGGAGCGGGGCAGGTGCAGCAACGAGGCGGAGGCCCATACCCCGTCAAAGCAAGCAGCGGCCAGGGGCAAGCGGCGCATGTCGGCCCGGAGGAGGAGCGCGGCAGGCGTCCGCTGCCGTGCCTGGGCCAACATCCCGGACGAAAGGTCCAAACCGACGACATGGCATCCCAATTTTTGCAAAAAGTCCAGGTTGTGGCCCGGACCACATCCCAAGTCCAACACCCGACGCCGACCGCCCAGGTGGTAGGAGAACGCGTTTAGAGCCTGCTCCAAGCGCATGTTCCCCCAGCGGGTGGCATACTCGGCAGCGAGACGGTCATAGGCTGCAGCCGTTTCTTCTCGGAACGCGTGAAATCGCAGATCACCCACAAATTCGGTGCGGTTTACCCCCTTGTCCATGCATCCGCGCCCCTTCCCAGACGGCCGGTGCCATCCTTCCATCCTGCTCGCGCAGAAAGCCCAAGAGTTCCAACTTGGCCATCACTCCGGTCGGCCCCAGCCTCCGCCGCCGGGGGTGCGCAGGCTGAGGAGATCCCCTGCCTGCACCTGAAGCGCAACTTGCCCCGGCAGCTCCCGTTCTTCGCCCCGGCGGATGAGGAGGTTGCACCCTGGGCGGCCCGGTTCGCCCCCGCGCAAGCCATAGGGCGCGCTGCGACGCCGCTCGGAAAGAACGGTCACGGTAGCCGGACAGAGGAACTCAATCTCGCGGATCAAACCGTCGCCGCCGCGATACCGCCCGGCTCCACCCGACCCCCGGCGCAGGGCGTAGCGCCGCACGCGGATCGGATAGGCGTATTCCAGGGCCTCTACCGGCGTGTTCAGGGTGTTGGTCATGTGGGTATGCACCCCCGAAAGGCCGTCGCCTTCCGGCCCGGCTCCGGCCCCGCCGCCTATCGTTTCATAGTAGGCAAAGGGCCGGTTCCGCTCCGGGTCCCAGCCGCCCACCGCCACATTGTTCATCGTCCCCTGGCTGGCCGCCGGGATGCGGTCGGGGAGGGCCTGGGCCAGCGCGCCCAGCACCACGTCCACCACCCGCTGGGAAGTCTCGACGTTGCCCCCGGCCACGGCATGGGGTGGTTCGGCGTCCAGCAGGCTGCCGCGGGGCACAATGACGCGCACCGGGGCAAAGGTTCCGCTGTTGACCGGCACATCACCGCCGACGACGCAGCGGACGGCATACCAGGTGGCCGATTCGGTGATGGCCCGCACGGCGTTCAGCGGCCCCGCCAGCGCGGGGTCGGAGCCGCCGAAATCCACGGTCATGGAATCGCCTGCCACCGACACCGCAACCCGGATGTGGGCAGGTTGGGCATCGGGCCTTTGCCCCCCGGTCGTTGTCCGGCGGTCGTTGTCCAACCGATCGTGGAAGGTGTAGAGACCGTCGGGGATGCGGGCGATGGCGGCGCGGGTCAGGCGTTCGGCGTAGGCCAACAGGCCACGGGCGTAGCGCAAGGTCTCGTTCAGGCCATAGCGGGCCACGATCTCGCCCAGGCGCATCTCGCCGACGCGGTGGGCGGCCATCTGGGCTGCCAGGTCGCCGCGCCGCTCGGCGGGGGTGCGCACATTGCGCAGGATGATGTCCAGCACCGCCCGGTTGGTCTGCCCGGCGACGGCCAACTTGACCGGGGGAATGATCAGCCCTTCCTGATAGATCTCGTCGGCGAGGGACATGGAGCCGGGGGCCATGCCGCCCACGTCGGCGTGGTGGGCGCGGCTGGCGACAAAAAAAGTGGGCCTTTCCCCTCCCCCCACAAAAACGGGCGAAACCATCGTAATATCGGGCAGGTGGGTTCCACCCAGGTACGGGTCGTTGAGCACCACCAGGTCGCCCGGCGACCAGGAATCAAAGGCATCCAGGGCAGCGCGGACCGATGCAGGCATGGCCCCCAGGTGGACGGGGATGTGGGCCGCCTGGGCGACCATGGCTCCATCGGCCAGGAAACAGGCGCAGGAATAATCACGCCGCTCCTTGATGTTGGGGCTGTAGGCGGTGCGGCCTAGAGTCACGCCCATCTCCTCGGCAACGGAGATGAACAGGTTTTTGAAGATCTCCAAAGTGATGGGGTCCATTTATCTGTGCTCTACCACCAAATTGCCTCGGCCATCTACCGTCGCCGCCCAGCCGGGCGGGATGACGGTGGTGGTGTCCAGCTGAAAGACAACCGCCGGGCCGACGACCACATTGCCCGCCCGCAGCCGCTCCCGTTCATAGAGGGCGGCGACAAGGGGGCGGACGGCAGCCGGTTGCCCTTCCTCGGCAAAGTAGACCGTTTTGTAGCCCACATGGGCCGCTTTGGGGTCCAGACCGCCCGGCGGTTCCTCGGTGAAGGTCGGTTTGGCCGTCCGGCCAATCGCCTTCAGGCGGATATTGACGATCTCAACAGGCTCCCCTACGTTGGCGTAGGAGAATCGCCGCCGGTGCTTTTCGTGGAAGCGGGCCACCGCCCAATCCACCGACCGGTCGGTCTCCCATTCTACGACCAGTTCAAAGGACTGGCCTACATAGCGCATGTCCAGGGCAGGGCGCAACGCGATCCCATCGGCGGCCAATCCCTCGGCGCGGAGGTCGGCGCGGGCGCGGTCGTAGAGGGGAGCAAAGAGATGCCGCAACCGCTCCGCCGTGGTTTCCCCGGCGGGGAGCATAACCGTTTGGGAATAGTCCTTGACCACGTCGGCCAGGATCATGCCCAGGGCGGAGAGGATTCCGGGGTGGGGCGGGACCAGGACGCGGGGGATGCGCAGGGCGGCGGCCAGTTCGCAGGCATGGAGCGGCCCTGCTCCGCCAAAGGCAACCAGGGTAAAACGGCGGGGGTCATAGCCCCGCTCGACCGAGATGGTGCGGATGGCCCGCTCCATGTTCGAATTGGCGACGCGGACGATGCCCCAGGCGGCGACCTCCGGCGTCAGGCCCAGGCGGCGGGCCAGATCGCGCATGTGAGCCTGGGTGCGTTCCAGGTGGAGGGGCATCCGCCCGCCGAGAAAGTGGTCGGCGTCCAGGCGGCCCAGGATCAGGTTGGCGTCGGTGACGGTGATGGCGCGGGCAGCCGGGCGGCCATAGCAGACCGGTCCGGGGTCGGAACCTGCGCTCTGGGGGCCGACGCGCAGCGCGCCGCCGGCGTCCAGGTGGGCCAGGGAGCCGCCTCCTGCGCCGACGGTGTGGATGTCTATGATGGGCAGGCGCAGGGGCAGCCCGGCGATGGTCCCCTCCGCCGTTTCCTGGATGTGGCCGGGGCAGAGGGCTACATCGGTGCTGGTCCCGCCCATGTCAAAGGTGATGACCTGCTCAAACCCGGCCTGTTGGGCCAGGGAAAAAGCCCCGACCACGCCCCCCGCCGGGCCGGAAAGGGCCGTCCGCGCCGCCAGGCGGCGGGCCGCCTCGGCAGAGATGCTGCCGCCGTTGGACTGCATGATGCGCAGACGGCGGCCTCCCAACCCGGCCTCCAGGTTGGTCAGGTAGCGGTCCATCAACGGAGCGACATAGGCGTTGATGACCGTCGTGGAGGTCCGTTCGTACTCGCGGTATTCGGGCAACACTTCGCAAGAGAGGGAGACCAGGGGGGCGTCCGCGCCGCCCAACGCTTTGATCCGCTCCCGAACCAGTTGCTCGTGGGCCGGATTGAGGAAGGAAAAGAGAAGGCAGACGGCCACCGATTCGGCACCGGCTTCCAGCACGCGGCGGACGACGGCATCGGCGGCGTCGGGTTGCAGGGGGAGGAGAACCGCACCGGTCCGATCCAACCGCTCCGGCAGCGCAAAGCGCAAGGCGGCGGGGACCAGGGGCGCGGGGCGGGTGGGGTGCAGGGCGTAAAGATGGGTGCGGGTCTGGCGACCGATCTCCAGCACGTCGCCAAAGCCCTGGGTGGTGATGAGGGCCGTGCGGGCGCCCCGCCGTTCCAGCAAGGCGTTGGTGGCGACGGTGGTCCCGTGGACTACCGTCGCCTTCTCCTCCACCCCCATCTCGGCGAGGCCCGCCAAGACGGCCTGGGATGGATCGCGGGCCGAGGTCAGCCGCTTGTGGACGCGCACCCGGCCCGCCTTGTCCAGCAGACAAAAGTCGGTGAACGTGCCGCCGACATCAATCCCCAGGATCATCATAGCCGAGGGGCTGCCGGCAGCGTCTGGCCCGTCATGCGGCGGTAGGCCAGGGTCCAGGTAGCCGAGACAAAGGTTTCGATGACGGCCCCCAGGAGGGCAAAGACGATGACGGCCAGGATTCCGCCGCAGAAGGTCGGTACGAACAGCCAGGCGTTCGGCTCGGTCCGGGGCACGAGGGCGATCACGGGGGCGATGAGGACACCGACAACGGCCCCGACGATCAAGGCCAAAACGAAGCCGACGACGATAAAGATGAGCCAGAAGACAACGGTCGGCCCCAGGTTTTCCCTGAGCACCTGCCAGCCCCGCTTGAAAGCGTCAATCCAGCCCAAGCCCTCCAGCACGGCGGCCCGCTCGGCATAGACGCGGATCTGGCCGACGACGGCGCCCAAAAAGATCATGCCGCAGCAAAGGGGGAAGAAGCAGCAGAAGGTGGAACCGATGGCGCTAAAAAGGGCCGTGGGATCGCCGGTCTGCAGGGCCAGGCCAATGCCGCTCGTCCAGGTGAGGGCGATATAGATGGCAGCGGCCAATCCCAGGAGGAGGAAGGGGATGGCCGAAAGAAAGCCGATGCCGAACAAGGTCCAGAAACGGCTGACCCCCACACTCCACGCCTGCCCAAAGGTGGTCGTCCCCTCATCTTCAACCTGCTGCACCCCGGCGATGAGACCGCCGCGGGCGATGATCGAGACAACCCAGATGATGAGGCCGATGATCATGCCCAGGCAGGCGAGGGCTGCCAACCCGGCCCAAACCTCCGAGGGGATCTGAAAACCGGGGAGCTGGCCGCCTATTTGCCCCCCGCCCCATTCGCCGCTCCACTCGCCGCCGGATGTGGAGATGTTGATCTCCATCCGGCCTCCACCGCCTCGGCCCAGGGCGGCCAAAAAGCCCAAGAGCCAGAGGATCTTCCATCGCCAGGTGATCTCCCAGGCGCGGCTCAGAACGTTTCCGTAATCCATTTTCGCCTCCTTTCCAAAAATGTTTTTCTGCCGCTTGCCTTTCCCTTCCGCCTGTGGTAAGATAATCGTCAGCAGAGAGGAGGTGTGCGCCATGCCCAAAATCGCAGAAGCTCCGGCCACTTACCCGGCCGATGAATCGTGGCCATCCGAATCGCTCCTGACGGGCCGTTTTGACCTGCCGCCCGAATACGCCTGGTTCAATGAATTGGACGCCCAAGCACGGCAGGATTTTTTCGCCGGTCTGCTCAAGGTGCTGGTCCGCCCGCAACTCGCTCTGCCCGATGGCCGCCGCCGCAGCCGTCAGGAAGCGCTGGATGAATACCTGCGCGGTTGGCGGGCGACGATTGAAATCGAATCCAACCCTAACCTCGTCACAGCCATCAAATCTGCAATGCATGGGCCGTTTTACGGCCCCTACGATTCGGTTGATAAAGCCTTTGCGGACATGATGCAAGATGAGTAAATTCCGCCCGCAATTCGCAAAAGGCTTTGCCAAAGATCTACGCCGGTACGCCGGACTGCGCCGCCAAATTCAGAACAAAGTCGAGCAGGTGTTGGACGATCCCTATAGATCCTCTGAATTGCTCACCATCGGGCGGTGGAGCGATCTCCGAGGCAAGCGCAGCGTCCGTATAACCAAGAAGTTTCGGCTCGTGTTCGCCGTCTGTGAAGAGTGTCTGAATCGTGGCTTCAAGGATCGTGGCTTCAACAACTGCGCCGGCTGCACCAAGACAGTGCCCGATGATATAGTTGTGTTTTTAAGCATCGGCCCGCGCGATACGGCTTATGGTCGTCTCTGATCTCGGTGTGGATCACAGCTGATGTCACTGCGCTGAATTGTGATCTACCCGCCCGACCGGAGACCGTAGCGACTATTCCCACTCTATCGTCGCCGGGGGCTTGCTGGAAATGTCATAGACCACACGGTTGACCCCCGCGACCTCGTTGACGATGCGGTTGCTCACCTTAGCCAGCAGATCATAGGGCAGACGCGCCCAGTCGGCGGTCATAAAGTCGTCGGTGGTGACGGCCCGCAGGGCGATGACGTGCGCATAGGTTCGTCCGTCGCCCATGACGCCCACGCTGCGCACCGGCAGCAGCACGGCGAAGGCTTGAGCCGTCCCTTCTCCCCCATGCTGGCGCAACAGCCCGGCGGCGGCCAGTTCCTCCAAAAAGATGGCATCGGCGGCGCGGAGGGTTTCCAGCCGCTCCCAGGTCACCTCCCCCAGGATGCGCACGGCCAGCCCCGGACCGGGGAAGGGCTGGCGGTGGATGATCGCATCGGGCAGGCCCAGTTCGCGCCCCACGGCCCGCACCTCATCCTTGAACAGGAAGCGCAGCGGTTCGACCAGTTCCAGTGCCAAGTCTTCCGGCAGGCCGCCGACGTTGTGGTGGGTCTTGATGCGGTGGGCACCCGGTCGTCCCGTCCCCGCGCTCTCAATGACATCGGGGTAGATGGTCCCCTGGGCCAAAAAGTCAAAGCGTCCCAGGCGACGTGCTTCCCGCTCAAAGATGCGCACGAATTTCTCGCCGATGATGCGCCGCTTCTCCTCCGGGTCGGTAACGCCGCGCAGGGCGTCCAGGTATTCCTCAACGGCGTTCACCGCCACCAAACGCATTCCCAGTTCTCGCTTGAAGGTGTGGACCACCTGCTCCGCCTCGCCCCGGCGCAGCAACCCGTGGTCCACAAAGACGCAGGTCAGTTGATCGCCCACGGCGCGGTGGACCAGGGTCGCCACCACCGCCGAATCCACCCCGCCGGAGAGGGCGCAGAGCACCCGGCCTTCTCCCACGCGGCGACGGATGGCTGCCACCGCATCCTCCACAAAACGGGCCGGGGTCCAATTGCCCGTCAGACCGCAGACGCGGAACAGAAAGTTGCGGAGGATGGTTGCCCCTTGGGGGGTGTGCCGGACCTCCGGGTGGAATTGCAGGCCGTACAGGTTCCGCTCCGGATCGGCCATGGCGGCGATGGGGGCGTTGGCGGTGCGGGCGACGGTGTGGAAACCGGGCGGTAGAGACTCGATCCGGTCGCCGTGGCTCATCCAAACCGGCAAGGTTGCAGATTGCAGGCTGTAGAAGAGGGGGCAGGTGGGATCGGTGAGGGTCAGGTCGGCCGGGCCGTATTCGCGGCGTTGGGCCGAGGCGACGCGCCCGCCCAGGGCATGGGCCAGCAATTGCATTCCGTAGCAGATGCCCAGGACCGGCAAGCCGCTCTCCAGGACGTAGGGAGGCAGCCGGGGGGCATCCGGCTCGTAGACGCTGCGCGGCCCGCCGCTGAGGATAAAGCCACGGGGATGGCAGGCCAGCACCTCCTCGGCAGAGGCATCGTGGGGGAACAGTTCGCAATAGACGTGAGCCTCGCGCACACGCCGAGCGATGAGCTGGCTGTACTGGGAGCCAAAATCCAGAATGGCGATCGTTTCCGAGCCGGTACCAACCTTGTGTTCCGTCATGGAGAGATTCATTGCCTTTCAGCATCCGCTCCAAAAGTGGGCACGCGAGCATATGGCAGCCCCCATGCCCGGCGGGCACTCCAGGCCCAGGGTATAATCATCGGCAAGAACCGGGTAGCACGACCGATGCACTTGCGGAACCTGCGGCCCGGCAGGTCCGACGGTTCAAGGTCACTACCCGGCCGCAACACCAAACGCCGGGGATTCCCAACAAGCCAAAGCAAAACTTGGGTGTATGCCAGACGCACAACGAGACCCAGGCGGATGTGTTCTACTACGTTGCCGGTTTTTACAATCATCGTCGGTTGCACTCGGCACCGGGCCATCTCGGCCCGGAGGCCTATGGGCAACTCTACTATCACCGCATCAGCTTGATTCCCTGCCCACAAAATCGGGGGGATCGTCTTGCACCGGACGGGCTTCTATGGTACACTATCGCTGCCTTGACGCCCGCCATGCGCCGGGGATATACTTTGGGCTTCCGACAGCCGCGAGGCCTTTTTGTGCTGCCAAATTATAGCACATCTCGGCCCAGACGCCAACTTTGCATTTTGTCAGCAGAGGGAGGTGGATGAAACCGACTTCCGGCCTCTTGCCGTCGGACGCTTGACCGGTCGTGCAGCGTAGGCTATAATGGAACGGCCAAACCGGCCCGTGCCGGGGGCGGTGGCGACTCAAGTCGCCCCTTTCGGGCCTGCGGCCGGGCGTATTCGCGTTCGCTTCGTGGACGGCCCGTATTATTTTCGAGGAAGCGGACCGATCCGCGGCTCACCATCAAGGATGAAAATCCCCGGCGGCCGCCGGGGACGGTGGCGACTCAAGTCGCTCCTTTTGGGCCTGCGGCCGGGCGTCCGCCTACGCGGACGCTCCCGCTTCCTTCCGCCCGCGCAGGCGGGCGGTCGGCCAACGGCCTGCCAGGAGCGGTTTCAACCGCTATTTTCGAGGAAGGAGACGGATATGGACATAAGCGGCCAATACCTGGTCACCCTGGTCCTCAACGGACTGCTGATCGGGTTGATCTATGCCTTGATGGCCCTGGGGTTGACCTTGATCTTTTCGGTGCTGGGCATCGTCAGCTTCGCCCACGGTGAGTTCTATATGCTCGGCGGCTATGTAGTGTATTTTGCCCTAGAACGGTTCACCAACCTTTCCCCCATCGTGGCGATTCTGCTGGCCGGGATCATCCCTTTTCTCGTCGGCATCATCTTTGAACGCCTCTTTTTGCAGCCGATGGCCCGCGGCGAGATCGAACGACCGGGGGAATATGCAATTCTTGTGACCTTTGGCCTTTCTTTCTTTCTACAGTACCTTATGGCCGGGATCGTCGGACCGTTCCCCAAAAAAGCAGACCGCTTCTTTGACCTGCCCACTTTTGATCTGGGTTGGATCAAGGCAACCGCCAGCACCTTGACGATTGGCGGCATCCCCTTCAGCGCAAGCCGCCTGACGGCGGGCCTGATCGCCATGATCTTGATCGGGGCCATGATCCTGTTCATCAAGCGGAGTTGGACCGGCAAGGCTCTGCAGGCGGTCAGCCAGGACCGAGAAGCCGCCGCCGTCACCGGCATCAACCCTCTGAACATGAACACGTTGGCCTTTGGCCTGGGAGCCATGTTGGCCGGGCTTTCGGGGGCCACGCTGGTAGATGTGTTCGCTTGGGTTCCCTGGGTGGGCGTCCAGGCGTCGAGCAAATCGTTCGTGATCATCGTCCTGGGCGGGATGGGGTCTATGCCCGGCGCGCTCCTGGGCGGTTTGATCATCGGCATTGTGGAGTCCTTGGGGGCGGGTTTGTTCCCCGATCCGGGCAGGGCACTGGCCTATAAAGATGCCTTCGGCCTGCTCATCTTTGCGGCGGTGCTCCTGCTCAAACCCACAGGCTTGTTCGGGAGGGAGCTATGAAACAGAAACTCCTGCCCTGGCTTTTGGGAGTGGGCTTGCTGGTCCTGGCGCTGGCCGCGCCGCTCCTGCTACAGAATCAACAGTATTGGTTGTTCATCGCCACCCAAGCCTACTTTTGGGCTATGCTGGCCGCCAGCTGGGCCTTGTTGGCGGGGTACGCCGGGCAATTCTCCTTCGGCCATATCGCCTTTATGGCTATCGCCGCCTACGCCAGCGGCATCGTCGGGCGCGATCTCGGTTGGTCGCCCCTTTCGGGCATCATCTTTGGCGTCTTGCTTTCCGGCTTTGTCGGTCTGGTGATCGGCTGGCTCTGTCTGCGGCTGCGACGGACCTACTTGGCCTTGTTCACCATCGCCTTTGCCGAGATCTTTCGTCTGATGGTCAACGCCGAGTTGGATATGACCGGCGGACCGATGGGCCTCTACATGGACCCCCTGCTGAACACCACCTCCTACATCCCTTACTACTACATCATGCTGGCCCTCCTCCTGGCCTCTTTGGGGTTCATGTACTGGCTGGCGAATTCCCATTTCGGTCTCTTTTTCCGCTCCATCCGGGAAGATGAAGAAGCCGCGGCGGCCATGGGGGTCCATGTGGTCCGTTACAAAATTATGGCTTTTGTGGTGACCTCCATGATCGCCGGGCTTGCCGGGGCGGTGGACCACCACTTTATCGGCTTTATCGCCCCGACGGAGCTGATCATCGGGCGGATGAGCTTGGTGATCGCCATGGCCGTCATCGGCGGCATCGAGAGCCTATTGGGTGCGGCCCTGGGTGCGATCCTCATCCACTTTGCCCTGGAATGGCTACAGGAGATCCCCGTACCCGCCGGCCTGATGCCCAACCTTATTGCCCTGGCCCCCACCCTGGAAAAGTTCGGCCTGGGCGTCGGAGACCGGGGATTGGTCACGAACGCCTGGCGTATGGTCGGTTTTGGCATCCTGTTGATGTTGACGCTGCGCTTCTGGCGCAACGGCCTGATCCATCCCCTCATTGAGCGTATGTTCCGCGCCGAAGCACGCAAAGAGACGGTCGCCAAACGGATGCAGGCCGTGCAGACGCAGGAGCAGGAGGAGGTGGAATCGTGATAGAACTAGACGTGCGCAACGTCTACAAGAGCTTCGGCGGCGTCCAAGCCCTCAACGGCGTATCTTTCAAAATCGAGGGAAATCAACTGGTAGGCCTTATCGGCCCTAACGGCGCGGGCAAGACAACGCTGACCAACGTGTTGAGCGGCATCCTCAAACCGACCAGCGGTGAGGTGTGGTTCAACGGCGAGCGGGTGGACAAACTCCCCCCTTACCAGATCGCCCGCCGGGGGCTGGGCCGCACCTTCCAGGTCACACGGGCCTTCCGCCGAATGACGGTCCTGGAAAACATGCTGGTCCCGGCTATGGCCCTCCACCCCGCTTCCCGCAAACGGGATTTTTACAAAAAGGCGATGGAGATCCTGGAATTCCTGACCATTGAGCACATGGCCAACGAATACGCCCGCAGCCTTTCCGGCGGCCAGCAGAAGCTACTGGAACTTGGCCGCTTGCTGATGCTAGACCCCGATGTCATCATCCTGGACGAGCCTTTTGCCGGTGTGCACCCCAAGCTGATGGAAAAGATCTATGAATACATCCGCATCGTGCACGAACAAGGCAAGGCTTTCATCCTCATTAGCCACGATATGGAATCTATCTTTACCCTAAGCGAGCGGCTGCTGGTGCTAAACTTTGGCGAGCTGATCGCCGACGGCGACCCCCAAGTCGTCAAACACGATCCGGCGGTCATCGAAGCCTATCTGGGCGAGGAAGAAGAGGAAGAAGGGCCGGTTGCAATCCCGGCCCGGCCCGTTGCCGGTCCGGAGGAGAACGATGCTTGAGGTAAAAGACCTATACGTTGGCTATTACAAAGACCTGAACATCCTGCAGGGGGTTTCCATCACGGCCCAAACGGCCAAGATCACAACCATCCTCGGTGCAAACGGAGTGGGCAAATCCACCCTGCTCAAAGCGATCTACGGCTTTCTCAAACCCAACGCCGGTGATGTGCTCCTGGACGGCCAAAGCCTGCTGGGCATTCCCACCTACAAGCGGATTGACATGGGCATCTCCTACATCCCCCAACAGCCGGGCATCTTTCGCTGGATGACGGTGGAGGAAAACCTGGAGCTGGGTGCTTGGACCTTCCGTCGGGATAAGGCCCGCATCCGACGCAAGCTGGAGGAGAACTATGAGCGATTCCCCGCCCTCAAGAAACGGCGTCACTCCAAAGCGGGCGAACTTTCCGGCGGGATGCAGCGCATGGTGGAGGTGGGCCGGACGCTGATGACCGACCCCAAAGTGATCCTGGTGGATGAGCCGACCGCCGGGTTGGCCAAACTCCTCTCCGAGGAGGTGTACCAGATGCTGACTCAGCTGCGGGATGAGGAAGGCATCACCATCGTCCTGGTGGACCAGGAGATCCGCCAGGCCCTCAAAATCGCCGATTACGTTTACGTCCTGGAACTGGGACGCAACCGCTTCGAGGGGCCGGTGGAGGAATTCACCGACCTGAAAAAAGCCTTCTGGGTATAAAGGAGAAGAAACAATGCTGATTCACGAGATCATGAGTCCGCATCCCATCGTCATCGAACCCGATATGTCGGTGACGCGGGCACAGCGATTGATGAAAGAGGAAAAGATCCGCCACCTGCCCGTCGTCCAGGAGGGCAAGGGCCTGGTCGGGCTGATCACGCGGGACGCCCTGAACCGGGCTACCCCTTCGGAACTGTCCTCCCTGACCATCTGGGAGATCAACTACCACCTGGACCGGATCAAGGTCCGGGACGTGATGGTCAAACGGGTGCTGACGGCGACGGAGGATACCACCGTGGAGGACGCCGCCCGGATCATGATTGACCACAAGATCGGCTGCTTGCCGGTCATGCGCGACGGACAATTGGTGGGCATCGTCACCGACATTGACCTGCTGACGGCCCTCTCCAGCTTGATGGGCTGGCGGCAACCGGGTGTGCGGATCACGGTCCAGGTCCCCGATGAGAAAGGGCAACTGGCCCGCGTAGCGACGGCCATCGCCCAAGCCGGCGGCATCCTATCCGGGGGCGGGGCCTATCCTGCCGCCGAACCGCTCAAATTCAACATCGTCTTCAAGGTGCGGCATATCTCCCTGGAGAAGGTCCGATCTCTGCTGGAAGAGATGGAAAACGTCACCATCCTGGACATCCGGGAGAGCCATCCGTAACCCAACGTTGGACCGTAGCGGTTGAAACCGCCTCCGGCGGGCCGTTGGCCGACCGCCCGCCTGTGCGTGCGCGCCTGCCATGCAGGCGGACGCTCGGCTCCAGGCCCGAAAGGAGCGACTTGAGTCGCCGCCGCCCCTCCGCGGTGAGCCGGAAAATAAGTTGCACCCTCCCACAGGCTGGGTTGCAGATGCCCACGGCAGCGCATGGCACCGCCGGCGGGACCTGTCCGGGCAACGGCTTTAGGAGCCTGCGGGAGGGTGAGCAGTTACCCCCCAGGTCTCCACCGGACCGGGGGTAGTTTTTTTTATTGTTCCACCCAATTTCCCCCAAATGGGGGATGACAAATCGGCCCACCCCGGATATACTGACGGCAAGGAGGTGGGACGATGAAACGATGGTCCGGGGAACCAGGCTTGAACCGGGTGCGTGACCAGGCGGCCCAAGAGGAACGCAACCGCCTGGCCCGTGAGCTGCACGATTCGATCAAACAGCAGATCTTTAGCATCAACCTGGGCGCCGCTGCGGCCCAGGCCCGCTGGGAAAACGACCCCCAGGGCGCCAAGCAAGCCCTGGCCGATGTACGGCGCAGTGCCCAGGAGGCCATGATCGAAATGGAGGCCCTGTTGCAGCAACTCTCCCCCGTGCCGCTGGAAAAGGTGGGGTTGCAGCAGGCGTTACGCGATCAAGGCCAGGCCCTGGGCTACCGCACCGGTGCGGAAGTGACCGTCGAGTTCGGGGACCTTCCCGATGACGATCAATTGCCGCCCGGCGCCCAGGAAGATCTCTTTCGCATCGCCCAGGAAGGGTTGAGCAATGTCGCCCGCCACGCCCGCGCCCGGCATGTGCGTCTCTACCTGGGCCAACAAACGCCCAACGGCCCTCTGGTGTTGGAGATCCACGACGACGGGCAGGGGTTCGACACCGAGGCGCACCCCAACGGCATGGGCCTGGACAATATCCGCCAGCGCGCGGCCTTGTTGGGCGGTGCGTTGGAGCTGGACAGCCGACCGGGCATGGGCACGACCCTCCGCGTCACCGTGCCCCTGGTCCCTCCGCCCACCCCGCCGAACCACAGCCTGAATAAAACCATCCTGATCGGGTTGGGGGGCGGGTTGGCGTTGATGGCCATGTTGTTCTATCCCCTGTATGTGCTGTTGCCGGGCCGCTACATCGAAGGCTGGCCGACCGGATCGGGGGCGCCGGGTTTAGGGCTGGGGATCGGGGCCGTGCTGCTGGCCGTTGCCATCGGCTATGGAGCCGCCCGCCGGGTTGGGGTCGGCGGACGGCAGGGGAGCGCGCTGTTCGGCGCGGCGGCCGGGGCCGTCGCCGGGGGAACGCTGTACTTCGGTCTGGGGGGAACGGCAGCGGCGGTAGCCGGTCATGCGCCCTTGTGGGCCTTTGGCCTGGCCCCCGCCGGCAGCGAATCCGAAGCGGTACGGCTCCTGGCCGAAGCAGCCATCGGCCTGGTCTGGGGCATGTACGGCACGTTTTGGATGGCCCTGTTGGTCGGCGCGGGGCTGGGCGCCCTGGGCGGGTTGCTGGCCCCTGGGGGCCGCCTCCCATCGGACCGGCCGGACCGGAGGGCCATCGCCCGAAGGTTGCTCGGCGCCGCCGGCCTGTCCGGCGCCCTGGCATTGTATCTCGCGCTGGGGCTTTTTGGCGGGCTGGAAGTGACCCTCCGGCGGGAGCTCGCCGCCCACCCGGTTACGCTGCGGACGAGCCTGCCGGTGGCCGGTGTATCCCTCCTGCCCATCGGCGGCCACCTGATCCTTTGGGCCGGGGCCATGCTCGCCTTGTACGCCGTGCTGCGCAGCGAAAGCCGCACCGCCGATCCGCCCCGGCTGCGCACCATTCTATCCCAGGCCGTCGAATTCTGCCTGCTCGCGCTGACTACCTTTTTGATCTGCCTGCTGATCCTGTGGTGGGTGAGCCTGGACGCCGCCAACCTGACACCGGCCCTGCGCTCCCTGGCCCCGCTTTTGCTCATCGGCAGCCTGTTCCTCGGCGGGCTGTATCTGCATCTGGCCGTCGGGCTGTACCGTCGGCGCGCCTTCGGCCCCGCCTTTGATCTCACCCCCTGGATCCGGATCGCGGTCGTGGGCGGCACGCTGCTGAGCCTGATCGCCCTGATCTGGGCGGCCGGTAGCGATACTCTGTTCAGCATGTTGGTCGAGGCCGTTGTCATCGCCGCCAGCGCCGCCCTGGTCGTCTTGCTGTGGCAGCGGCGAACGCCACCGGAGGGGACGGCGGAGCAGGCGCACCGGCAACGGTCGCTATCCCAAACCATCAGCGCGGCCCTGGGGCTGGTCGCCGCGATACTGCTCCCCCTGCTCCCGCTGATCGGCACCATCTCCACCGGCATCTCTATCTCGCTCCAATGGCCGCCGGTGCTCTATGACATTGCCACAAGCACCCAACCTGCCCCTCCGATCCAGATGGCCCAGAGCGCCTACGCAACCCAAGCCCTGGTCGCCTTTATGGCCTTTGTCGGCGCGGCAGCCATTGTCGGCCTGCTGCTGGCGATCGGCAGTGGTCAGGTAGCCCTGGCCCGGCAGCACCCGGACCGGGGCAGTGGAGGATAGGAGGCCGTGGACGTGGAACCGATCCGGTTGGTGCTGGTGGACGATCATCATGTCGTGCGGCGGGGGTTGCGCAGCTACCTGGAGGCGTTTGGCGATATCGCCATCGTCGGCGAGGTGTCCGGCGGCGAAGAGCTCCTCAAACAGGTCAAAAACTGGCTGCCCGATGTGATCCTCATGGACCTGCTGCTGCCCGGCGGCATGGACGGCATCGAAGCGACGCGCCGGGTGCGAGCCATCGCCCCCCACAGCCGGGTAGTAGTGCTCACCGCATACACCGACAAAGCGCGGGTGGTGGCAGCGCTGCGGGCCGGCGCCAACGGCTATGTGCGCAAAGACGCCGAACCGGAGGAACTGTTGGCCGCCATCCGAGCAGCAGCGCGGGGGCAGTCGCAGCTCGGCCCGTCCATCGCCGGGGCGGTGTGGCAGGACCTGGTTGACGGCGTACAGCCCATCGACACCCTGACCGAGCGCGAGCTCGAGGTCCTGCGCCTTCTGGCCCACGGTCGCACCAACCGCCAGATTGCCGATGAGCTGGTGATCGGCGTCGAAACGGTCAAAACCCACGTGGGCAACATCCTCTCCAAACTGCACCTGGCCCACCGCACCCAGGCGGCCATCCATGCCCTGAAGGAAGGATTGGTCTCACTGGATGAGATCCGGTGAGGAGGCCCGGTACAGGATGGCGTTCCCCTGCTTGCCCACCTTTTCCAGCACGCCCATCCGGTGCAGGCAATAGGCCATTTGCTGGGCGAGCCGCCGTCTCCGCCCCACCGCCGCTGCCAGGTCCGCAGTGGTAAAGGGTGTGGGCAGCCCTGCCGGGAGGAGGGCGGCCAGGTCCTCCGGCGTCTCGAACAGGCGACGTTCCAGGACGCCCAGCAGGCGGCGTTCCTGGATCACCCAACCGCGCCGCCGCCAGGCCCGCCGAGGGTCACGGCGGCGTACTTCTTCTTCCCGGATGAGGACGACTTCCAGGGCAAAGCGGGGATGGCGCATCAACCGGGGGAAGCTGACCAGCTGCTCAAAAAGATCGTGGACCTGACCGCGCTTGGGCGATTTGCGGCGGCCCAGCACGGTTTCCCCCTCCCCCAGGCGCACGATCCATTTTTCGCGGGCGATGGGATAGACCAGGCGAAGGGGGTGACCGGCGGTCAGGGCGGCCAGCTTGCGCTTGATCGCGGCGAAATTGCCGGTTTGGATCTCAATCAGCAGGTCGTCGCGCACGATGTCAACGATGAACCCCTCCACGGCAACCTCCAGGCGGTCGCCGGGGCGGGCGTACCAGCCTTTGAGGGCAGCGTGGAGGGGTTTTTCGTTCAGCGCGCCGATGTGGGGAGAGGGCATCTATTTCAGCACCACATCTTTGACGATGATCAGCGCAGCGACGCCCAGCAGCACCAGGCCAAAGACCCGCTTGACCGCCCGCGACTTCATCCGCCCGGCCATCAGCCGCGAGCCGAGCTGGCTGCCCAGCAGGACGGCCAGCACGCTGCCGAGCCACACATCCCAGCGAGGCCGGGCCGCCGTCGCCAGGTGGGAAAGGAAACTAGACGTACCGGAACAGGTGACGACGAAAGCCGAAGTCGCCGCCGCGTTTTTGGCCTCCAACCCGGCGATGTAGAGCAGCGGCACGACAAAGGAGCCGCCCCCGCGCCCGATCAGCCCGGCGACCAGCCCCAGGCCGCCGCCCGCGCCCAACCCCAACGCCACCCGTCCACGGGGGGACATGGCCCCCCGCTTTGGCTTCCAGCCGGAAAGCATCAGCACCGCCGCCGCAGCGGTAAACAGGGCGAAAAAGAGCAGCAGCGGCTTGACCGGGAGCTGCACATTGAGCCAAACCCCCAGCGGAGCAAAGGCGATCATGGCCACGGCAAAGGGCAGGGCCACCGGCCAAACGATCAGTTTCCTGCGGGCGTAGGTGATGGCCGCCGAGCTGCTGTTGACCACGTTGAGCAGCATCCCCAAAGGCACGGCCTCCGTCTTGAAATCCAGGCCCAGCCAATAGAGGATGGGAATGTAGAGCTGCGAACCGCCCATGCCCAGCATGGAAAAGACAAAGGCGATGGCAAAGAACAGCGGCGGGATCAGGTAAAAGGTGTCCATTTTAGCCCGATAGCCGCTTGTAAACCTTGCCGGTTTTGAGTTCGTCGGCCAGCTCATGGTAGCCCCCGGCAAAGATGCGGACGTTGTCCAGGCCGCGCAGTTGCAGGTAGGCGTAGGCGATGGCCGCCCGCGTCCCCGCCGAGCACCAGGTCGCCACCAGGCGGTCGGTGGGGATCTCCCGCCACCGCTCCGGCAACTCGTTCATGGGGATATGAAGGGCAAAGGGTACGGCCAGTTGTCCGGCCTCCTCCGCCGAGCGCACATCCAGCAGCACCGCCCCCTCGCTCTGCCGCCGGGCAAAGAACTGCTCCGCCGTCACCTTGTGCCGGGCTGCGCCCCAGAAGCTCAGGTCCAGCCCAGACAGCCACGCATCAAACGCTTCAACCGACATGATGATCTCCTTTCATCTACCCGACGGCTGGATAGTAGCGCCGCCGGAACCAAAAAGCGACGTTGACCAGCCCGATCATGACCGGCACTTCTACCAGCGGGCCGATGACCGCCGCAAACGCCTGCCCGGAATCAAGGCCAAAGACGGCCACGGCCACGGCAATCGCCAGCTCAAAGTTGTTGCTGGCCGCCGTGAAGGCGATGGTCGTCGTTTTGGCATAATCGGCCCCCACCCTGCGGCCCATCCAGAAGCTCACCAGGAACATCAGCACAAAGTAGATGAGCAGGGGAATGGCTACCCGCACCACATCCAGGGGGATCTCTACGATCAGATCGCCTTTGAGACTGAACATAACCACGATGGTGAACAACAGCGCGGCCAGCGTCAAGGGGCCGATGCGGGGCACAAAATTCGCCTCGTACCACTCCCGGCCTTTGAGCCGCAGCAGGACAAAGCGGGTGGCGAACCCGGCCACCATCGGAATCCCCAAATAGACCGCCACGCTTTTGGCGATCTCGCCGATGCTGACCCGGACCACGTTACCCTCCAATCCCAGCAGGGGCGGCAGAAAGGTAATGAAAAACCAGGCGTAGACGCTGTAAAAAAGCACCTGAAAGACGCTGTTGAAGGCCACCAGCCCGGCGGCGTACTCGCGGTCGCCGTGGGCCAGGTCGTTCCAAACGATGACCATGGCGATACAGCGGGCCAGGCCGATCATGATCAGCCCAACCATATAATCGGGATAGTTGTGCAAAAAGAGCACGGCCAGGATAAACATGAGGATCGGGCCGACGACCCAGTTTTGCACCAGCGACAGGCTCAAAACCCGGACATCGCGGAAGGCATGGCCCAGCTCCTCATACCGCACTTTGGCAAAGGGCGGGTACATCATCAGGATCAATCCGATGGCGATGGGGATGTTGGTCGTGCCCACCTGGAAACGGTTGATGAAATCCTCAACGCCGGGGACGAAATAGCCCAGCCCCACGCCGAGGGCCATAGCCAAAAAGATCCAAAGCGTCAGGAAACGATCCAGAAGCGACAACCGCTTGGTCATCCCTCCGCCGCCGACCACCGATTGTGTCATCTTTCCTCCTCGGTCTCCAGCCGCCCGATAGGCCGGTCAAATTCCAAACGGAACCGCCCCTTTTGGGGCAGATAGAAGGTGAACTCACGGCCGGCAGGCCGCAGAGCGGCCCACATCTCGCGGGGTACATAGACCGTGCCGTAACGCCGCGCCCATTCGCCCACCTGGATCGCCACGTAATCGTCGGGGTTGTCGGGCTTGCCCATCATCCCGGATGGGACCTCTGCGGCCAGTCATCAATTGACGACCAACAATTGACGGCGGATGGTCAACGCTCCGCCGCTTTCTTTGAGATAGTTTTTGAGCCACTCTGAAGATGTCTTTGCCAGGATCACGCCCTCTCCTTTTACCCTGCCAGCCCGCCGCCGTCCACTACCAGCGTTGTGCCGGTGACAAAGGAGGCAGCATCGCCGACCAGATAAAGCACCGCCTGGGCGATCTCTTCCGGCGTGCCGATGCGCCCCAGGGGGCGGTCCGCCGCCTCCGCCAGGAACTCTTCCTCCGCCGCGCCAAGCTGCCGGGCCTCCCGACGGAGCATCCCCGTATCGGTATCGCCGGGGCAGACGCAATTGACGCGGATCTTTTGCGGGCCGTGGTCAATGGCCATGGCCCGCGTCATGTTGACCACCGCCCCTTTGGAGGCACAGTAGGAGACGGCATTCGGCCCGCCGACCAGCCCCCAACCCGACCCGGTGTTGACGATGGCGCCACCGCCCCGCTCGGCCATGTGGGGGATGGCGTAGCGGCTCATCAAAAAGACGGACTTGACGTTGACGGCCATCACCCGATCCCATTCCTCCTCCGTCATGTCCAGCACGGTAGCGCGGCGAATGATGCCTGCGTTGTTGAACAAGATGTCCAGGCCGCCAAAAGCCTCGACCGTCCGCCGTACCGCCCGCCGACAGTCCTCCGCCCGGCTCACATCGCACCCTATGGCGATGGCCTGCCCGCCCGCTTCTGTGATGGTCTGAGCGACGGCTTGTGCCCCCGCTTCATCCACATCCACTACGGCGACCGCCGCCCCTTCGCGGGCAAAAAGCAGGGCCGTCGCCCGGCCGATGCCCGCCGCCCCACCGGTAACGATGGCAACTTTGTCTCGGAGTTGCATCTACGCTCCTTTCAGGCTGTGCCGCTATTGCCCTATCGTCACCTTGCGTACCACCCGTTCGTTGTAGCCCGTCACGACCTGGACGTAACCGCACAGCATCTCATCCACGGCGCGGTCGCCGGTATCCACCAACAGGGGGCGGTGGCCCAGGGCGTACAGTTTCTCTTTGGTGCTCACCACCCAAATATCGTCATAGGGCCGCTGCGGATCGGCCACCACCTGCTCTATGACGCGGGGGCTGATCTGCTGGTTGCCGCGGCCAAAGAGATACCCCTGCCCGCCGATGAGCGTCACCACGATCTTGGCCCGTCGCCCTTTGGTAAGGGCCAGCAATTGCGCCTCATTGGCGTCCACCGCCGCCAGGCCGACCTCCGGTTTCCCGTCCTCTGCCGTCCGCTCCCCGACGGCCACCACATCCACCCCCAGCAGCGTCTTTTCCAGACCCAGCTCATCGGTGATGGCCCGCGTCGTCGTCCCCGGCCCGATGATGTAGAGAACCCCCGGCTCCAGGCGGTCCACCACATCGGCGGCGATTCCCGCCGCCGACGCGCCGCCCGGCGTCGCCATCTTGAGACTTTGCACCAGGTTGGTCTTGTAGGGCACGCGCAGGTAGCCGTACAGCCGGGCGGCGACGACGCCCTGCCGAAAGGCATCCTCATCCAGGTCCATCACCTCGGCCTCGCGTACGCTGGTCACGCGGCCTTGCAGGTAGGCCAAAGCCAGCGACCCGGCCCCCTGGGGGCTGACGGCGTACACCGCCGAGTGAATCTTGACCCCCGCCGGAATGCCCAACACCACCGGATCGGTCCCCACGGCGCGATAGATGTCGCGGGCCGTGCCGTCACCGCCGGCAAAGAGCAGCAAATCCACCCCCTCGCGCTGCATCGCCCGCGCCGCCGCAACCGTATCCTCTGCCGTCGTCTCGCCGGACCGGATCGCACCGATGACCGTCGGCGTCAGACCTGCCGCCCGGACCGCTTCCTCCCCCATCTCGGCGGGGTAGGTGAGGACCTGCAACCGGTCGGCCAACGGCTGGAGCCGTTCCAGAGCCTGGGCCGCCCGCGCCGACGCCTGGGGAACCGCTCCCAGGGCCAATGCCCGCCGCTGCACTTCAATCCCGTCGCTACCCTTCAGACCCACCCGCCCGCCGATCCCGGCCACGGGGTTGACAATCAACCCTATGAGAGACACCTTGCCTCCGATCTATGCCAACGGATCAATCGCTTTTACCTTCCGAATCCTCACCGTACCGGGCACGCTCCTCTTGCACCGCCCGGAGCGAGGACGATGCGCCACGGGCGATCCACGCCCCGGGCTTTTCAACCCCGTGGCGGAACATGAGAGGAAACCGTTCGGGATGCTGCAATGCTTCCAACTCAATGTCCACATCCAGCTGAGGCCAATGCAATTGCGATCCCAATCGCCGGAACGTGCAGATCTGCGCTACCGTCGCATCCCGAAAAGCAGGATAATCCCCAAAGGGAACAAAATATTCTACCCCGTCCACCAACAACCAGAAGCCCAAAGGGGTGATGTTTGTCACTTCATCGGAAGTGACGTCGCCAGGCATTTCTAAACTCATTCTCGTACTCCCGAACAATCTTTTCCATTCGCTTCAGATCGCGCAACTGCAAATTGTAGTAACTCGCCAAAGCTACAATCGGCTCCAACCAGAACTTGGCAACGCCATCGGCAGTTGCCACGTGAACGTGCATACGCGGTTCCTCTCGGCTGTTGAAAAAGAAACGATACGGACCTTCACGATAAATGGTCGGGGACACTTTGGCCCTCCAGTTTTCTCAGATACGCCCGCCAGGTCATGGCCCACCGCTCCGGATCGTCCAGGGGACTGTGGTCGATGGTATGGATGGTACTGTTGTGGGGCGCGGTCTTGACCAGGTCGGGGTCGGTGTATGCTTCCTGGGCCACGTGGGCCATGATGGCCGCGTACTCGTCCAGCTCCTGTTTTGAATAGGATTCGGTCGGTTCCAGGGTGCAGGGTTCGGGGACGATGTAAGGGTGGTGGCTCATCCAATAATGGACGCCGAAATCGGCGGCCCGCAGCCCTATCTCCTCCGAGTGGACGCCGGTTTCTTCGGCCAGTTGCTGCCAGCTATACCGCACCTGCTCAATGCGGCGTTTGCCTTTGGCATAAGGCGCGTCCACACCGGGGATGGCCCGCATCTTGGTCAGCAGGTAGTTGTTGTTCAGCACGGCGATCTCGGCCACCTCCCGCAACCCCGCGGCTCCCAGGCTCATGGCCCAGGCATAGGCTTTGAGCACCACCGGCACGTTGCCGTACCACGGCCCGATCTTGCCGATGCTCTTGGGCCGGTCCCAATCGAGAAAGTACCGCCCGCCGTCAAAGGCCACCAGAGGGACCGGCAGGAAGGGAGCCAGCTCGGCGGTCGCACCGACGACGCCTGCCCCCGGCCCACCGCAGCCGTGAGGTGTGGAAAAGGTTTTGTGCAGATTGAAATGGCACAGGTCAAACCCTGCCTCGCGGGCACGGGTGATGCCCAAGATGCCGTTGGCGTTGGCCTGGTCATAGGCGCACAGCCCACCCGCTTCGTGGACCACCCGGACGAACTCGGCAATGCGGGGGTTAAAGATGCCGGTATCCTCCGGGTTGGTGATCATCAATCCGGCGGTCCGCTCCGAAACGGCGGATTTGAGGGCCGCCAGGTCGGGATAGCCGTCCTCGTCGGGGTAGAGGGTGATGACCTTGAACCCGGCCGTCCGGGCGCAGGCGGCGTTGGAAGGATGGGAAAAGATGGTGGTGATGATCTCGTCTCGTTGTGCTCCTTCCCCGCGCGCCTCGTGGTAGGCGCGGATGATGGCCGCGTTGGTGTAGATGGCCGCCGACCCGGCCCCCGGCTGCAAGGAAAAGCGGTCCATGCCCGAAATGGCCTTCAGAATCTGCTCAAACCGCCACATCACCTCCAAGATACCCTGGACCGTCTCCTCATCTTGGAGGGGGTGCAATTCGCTCATCTTGGGGGAAGCGGCCAGCCGATCATGGATCTTGGGGCTGTACTTCATGGTACAGGTTCCCTGCCCCACATCCACATTGAGGTCCGTGCCCAACGTCTCCTGAGAGAGGCGGTCGTAATGGCGCAATACCGCCGGTTGGGAAAGCTCCGGCAGGGCAGGCGGCTCTCGGCGGCGCAACCCTTCCGGGAGTCGGGCCAGCACATCGCCCACCTGCGCCCGAATGCCCGGCTCCACCGCCGGGACCAGGATGCCGCGCTGGCCGGGTTGGCTCAATTCAAAAATGATCGGCTCATCCCAACGGGCCTGGTGGAAACGGCGCAGAGGGGGTCGCTCCTGCGGGATGTTTCTCATGGCACTACCTCCTGCAAGACGGTTACCAGTCGGTCCAGATCGGCCTGGGTGTGTACTTCGGTCACGGAGTAGAGGGCACTTTGGCCCAATTCGGGGAATTCGCGGCTCAGGTCTGCCCCGCCGAAAATGCCGCGCGCCCGTAACGCCTCATTGATCGCCGCGACCGTCCGGCCCGTGCCGTTGAAATCCACCACAAACTCGCCAAAATGGACCTTGCCGATGCCCGGCGCGCGCACGCCGGGAATGCGGTCCAACCGGAGCATGGCATAACGGGCGCGGGCCATGATCCCCTCGCCGATTTCGGCCATGCCCTGAGGCCCCATCAGGGCCAGGTACACGCCGGCGGTGATGCCCCACAGGGCCGCCGCCGTACCGACCCACTCCTTGCCCTCCTCCCGGACGGCAAAGGATGTCCGCTCATAGGCTACGTCGCCAAAGCCGTACTCGCCCGGAACCCGCGTCGGGGCGATGCCGAACAGCCGCGACGGATATTCCATCACGTAACGCGGCTCGTCGCGGGTGGCGATAAAGCCCCCGTGCCCGCCGCCGTACTGCATGTGGATCCCCAGCGGTTGGATGTCGCCGCACACGATGTCGGCTCCATAGTCGGCCGGTGGGGCCAGCACGCCCAGGGAAAGGGGATTGACGCCGACTACACACTCGGCCCCGTGGGCATGGGCAATGGCCGCGATTTCGGCCCCTTGGCTTTCCAGGAAACCGAGATAGCCGGGGTTCTCAAAATAGACCGCCGCCGTTTCCTCGGAAATGGTCGCCCGCAGGGCGTCCAGGTCCATTTCGCCGGTTTGGGGATCGTAGGGCAGCAGGTCAATTTCCATCGCCCGGCGGCAATAGTCGCGGATTTTGGAGAGTTTGGCCCGGCCAATCGTGCCGCACAGCAACGCCTGTCGCCGCCCGGTGAGCCGCGCCGCCATGCGCAGGGCAGTGGCCGCCGCCTGGAACCCGTCGTAGGTCGGCACATTGACGACATCCATGTTGAGCAGCTCACCCATCATGCTGGCGTACTCAAACAGGGCCTGAAAACGGCCATGATCGTCGTAAGGCTCGCCCGCATAGGCGGTCAGGAACTCGCCGCGCCGGTTCACCTCGTCGCAGACGGCGGGGACATGGTGCTGATAGCAGCCCGATCCCAGGAAGCTCAACACTTCGTCGCAGGCCGTGTTGCGGGATAGCAAACTTTCTACATGGCGTTTTAGCTCATATTCGGAAAGGAGGGGTGGGGGCAGGTCCAGCGGCTCGCGCAAACGCAGCGACTCCGGCACATCTTCGTAGAATTCGTCCATCGTCTCGGCCCCCACTGCCCGGAGCATCTCCTCCTTGACGGCAGGAACCGAGTTGGGGATGTAAGGGTAGACCACGCTGTCCTGGTGCATCATCGGCATCCTCCCAGGTTGGTGGGGGGATTATAACCCCATTGTGGGCGAGTGTCAAAAAAGGAAGCGCCAAGCCCCGCTGGACAGGACGGGCATTTCGGGGTATAATGCCTCCAATCTCCCCCAGGCTGCCGGGCCGAGGCTCGGTTGAACCTGCGGAAGGTTGAGGGCTTGGAGCCGGGCGTCCGCCTGCATAGGGGAGCGGCCAACGGCCCGTAAGGTACCGCAGTTCCCTTGCTTGCGCAGGTTGGGGATATGCGCCACCGGGCCGGGCCCATTCGCGCATCGCGCCCAATTTCCGAGGAAACCATGAGACGGTTTACCCATGCAGCAACGCGCTCTCACCGCGCGAGCAACGCCGGGGAATCCGGTAGAAGCAGCAAGGAATGGCTCATCGTCATCCCCCTGTTGACCGTTTTGCTGCTCATCCCCTTTTGGCCGGTGGCGACGATGCGGGGCACGGTCATCACCAACGACATTGCCACCAGCGACATGGCCAACCTGCACCAGCCCATGCGCGATTTTCTGGGACGGGAATTGCACGCCGGGCGGCTCCCTCTCTGGCTGCCGGACATCTACCTGGGCTACCCCCTCCAGGCGGAGGGGATGACCGGCGTATTCTACCCGCCCAATCTCTTGCTCTTTGGCCTGTTGCCCCCGCCCATCGCCCAGAACCTGGCCGTGCTGTTGCCCTTTTTTGTGGCCGCCTTTGCCACCTATGCCCTGGCCCGGCAACTGGGCGCGACCCTGTGGCCCGCGCTGCTGGCCGCCGTGGCCTATGCCCTGGGCGGGTTCTACATCGTCCACGTCAAGCACATGCCCATCGTCCACACCGCCTGCTGGCTGCCTCTGGCCTGGCTGTTCATTGAGCTGGGGCTGGCACGGGACCGCCGCTTCCTGCTGGGGACGGGTCTGGTCTGGGCGGTGCAGTGGCTGGCCGGGCTGCCCCAGATCGCCTACTATAGCGTGGGCGTGGGATTGCTCTACTACCTGGGCCGGGCGTGGATGACCGACCGCCTGCGCCGAACGGCTCCCCTGCTGGCGACGGCCCTGGTCCTTTCCTTCGGGCTGGCGGCGGTGCAGATCTGGCCCACGGCGGAAATGACCGGCTTTTCGGAACGGGCCGGGGGCGTCAGTTTTGAGTTCGCCACCCGCTTCAATTATGACCTTGCCAACCTATGGACCTGGCTCTACCCCTACGCCAACGGCGATCCGGGGGCGGCGACCTACCGGGGCAAAGGGCTGTTCTGGGAGGATTACGCCTACATCGGTTTGCTGCCCCTGGCGGCGGGGTTGCTCGGCGGGCTGTGGTTGGCCCGGCGGCAGAAATCGGCCCGCCTGCTGCTGCTCCTGGCCGCCGGGACCTTTTTGTTGAGCCTGGGCAAGCACACTCCCTTCTTCTACCTGGCCTACAAACTCTTGCCGGGGATGGACCTCTTTCGCTTCCCCCAACGGCTCCTGGCGGTGACAACCCTCTGCCTGACGCTGCTGGCCGCCCTGGCCCTGACTCCCCTGCTGGAACGTTGGGGGAAAGGCTCCCCCCGCACCGCAGCCTTGCTCGGCGGGGGATTGCTGGCCCTGGTGGTGGCCGATCTCTATTTCTATCACATCCGCCAGAACGCCGTGGTAGACATGCAGACCTGGTACTCCCCGCCCCAAACGGCCCGCCTCATCACCCAGGCGGCGGCGGAGGGCCGTTCCGGGCGGGTTTTTTCCGTGGGCGCCATCATCAAATTCCAAGATGCTTATTGGCAGGCCGAGGGCTGGGAGGGCGACCTGACACCCTATGTCGCCCAGCGCGAATTCCTCCAACCAAGCCTGAACGTCCTTTACGGCGTTCCGGCGGCCAACGGCTATGCCAACCTGACGCCCGACTATTTGACCCAGGTGTGGGGCAACGAAAAGCGAGGGGGGCTGATCCAAAAGATGTTCTACCGTCAGGGGGATCGGCTCCTGGCCCGACCGGGGCTGGGCCGCCTCCTCAGCCTCTACCACGTGCGCTTTCTTATCACCTTCTTGCCTTTTGAAGAAGAAGGGTTTACGCTGCTGGGCGTCTACGGCCCCGATGCCTATCTCTACGAAAACCGGAACGTCATGCCCCGCGCCTTCATCGTGAGCGACGCCGTCACCGCCGCCGATCCGTCCGCCGCATTGGACCTCTTGGCCGCCCCCGACTTTGATCCCGCCCGGCGGGTGATCTTGGTGGACCCCTGGCCTCCACCTCCACCGCCCCCCGCCGCCCCGGCGACGGCGGCCCGCGCCGAAATCGTGGCGGAGCGGCCGACGCATCTCACCGTTGAAACGGAAAGCGACCGCTCCGGCTTTTTGGTGCTGAGCGATCTCTACTACCCCGGCTGGGAGGCGACGGTGGACGGCAAGCCGGTCCCCATCTACCGGGCCGACGGCTGCATCCGGGCCGTGCCCCTGACGGCAGGGACGCACCGCGTTGAGTTCCGCTTTGCTCCCAAGCCGTTGCGCTACGGGGC
>CAZQKE010000141.1:0-4501 GCA_964593865.1 uncultured Anaerolineaceae bacterium
GACAACCGCAGAATTGGTGGCCCAAAACCGCGCCCTGCGCGAGAGGATCGCCCATCTGGAAGAGGAGATGGCGCAGCTGCAAGCTGCGCTGGATGAGCGGCGCGGGCAGGCGGAACAGGCCCAAAGCCAGGCCAAAGAGCAGCAAGAGCAAGTGGAGCAAGCCCAGGCCGAAGCAGAGGACTGGCGCGAACGCGCCTTGCGTTTCCAGGCCGAAATGGACAACTATCGCAAACGCCAGCGGCGGCTGGCCCAGGACGAGATCGCTGCCGAGCGGGAACATCTCTTGCGGGCTTTCCTCCAGGTCGTGGACAACCTGGAACGGGCGTTGGCTGCCCCCGCCGACGAGGGGAATAGCCTGCGGCAGGGAATTGAGCTAACCCGCCGGGCCGCCCTGCAACTGTTGGAGCAGGCCGGCGTCGAGCCGATCCTAGCGGAGAACCAACCTTTCGATCCCCGCTGGCACGAGGCGGTCAGCACCGTGCCCGGCGACGCCGTTGGCGCCGAAGCGGATACCATCGTCCAGGTCTTGCAACCGGGCTATCGCCTGGGAGAGACGCTGTTGCGCCCGGCGCGGGTCGTCGTCGCCGTCTAGGCAAAAGATCATCCTACTGTAACAAGAAATTTCAAGTTTGGGAGTGTACATGGAATACAAGGACTATTATAAAATCTTGGGCGTGGACAAGAACGCCTCTGAAAAAGAGATCAAACGGGCGTTCCGTCGCCTGGCCCGCGAATACCACCCCGATGTCAACAAAACACCGGGAGCGGAGGAACGATTCAAAGAGATCAACGAAGCCTACGAAGTCCTTTCCGACCCGGAGAAACGGCGCAAGTACGACCAACTGGGCGCCGATTGGCAACGTTGGCAACGCATGGGTGGCAACCCCGGCGATTTCGACTGGAGCCGCTGGACGACAGGCCAGCCGGGCGGCGTCCACGTGCGCTACGGCACTCCCGAAGATCTGGAAGACCTGCTCGGCGGAAGCGGCATCTTTTCCGACTTTTTCAGCCAGATCTTTGGCGGGGCAGGCGGTGGTGGCGTCCGGGTGAACGGCTTTACCCGCCAGGCTCGCCCCCGGCGCGGACAGGACCTGGAACAGCCGGTTGAAATCTCCTTGCAGGAAGCTTACCACGGCACGACGCGGGTCCTGCAAAAGAACGGCCACCGCCTGGAGGTCAAAATCCCGGCAGGGGCCAAGACCGGAACCCGCGTGCGGGTAAGCGGCCAGGGCGGTGCAGGGGTAGCCGGTGGGCAAGCAGGCGATCTTTATCTCAAAGTGACCGTCCGGCCCGACCCCCGCTTCGAGCGCAAGGGCGACGACCTATACACCACCGTGCCCGTGGACCTGTATACCATGATCCTGGGCGGTGAAGTCCGCGTCCCGACCATGACCGGTCACGCCGTGCTGACCATCCCACCCGGCACGCAGAACGGACGCACCTTCCGCTTGCGGGGCAAAGGGATGCCCCGTTTGCGCCAACCAGGGCAATACGGCGACCTGTACGCCAAGACCGAAGTACGCCTGCCCACCCGCCTGAGCGACCGCGAACGGGAACTGTTCGAGGAGTTGCGTCGGCTGGCAAATCACTAACCGGACAGAGAGTAGATTCGGCCCCCTCATCAACGAGGGGGCTTTTGTTTACCCTGCTCGGCCAAACTCGGATGTTTCAGATTTGTGGGAACACCCTTGCGATAGGGTCGGGACGGATCTGGCCCGCCCCTGCCGACTGCCCACAATCTCGAAATACACCCTCTACACTCGGTAAACCCGGCCCGGCGGTGGAGGGATTGTCTCGACTGCCCAGTTGTGGTATAATTTGTGTCAGGCTGGCCCATCGAGTCTGGCGGTTGGGCTACTTTGACGGCTGCAAGGAGGTGCTCATCATCAACCTGTACAATTTGGGTCATGTACCCTGGCTCGATTCGCAACTGATCTATCACGCCTTGCCACGCCTGGGCCTGGAGGGACTGATTCTGTTGGCCCCCGTCGAGCCTTACGTTTGTATTGGCTACCATCAGGACGCGGAACAGGAGGTAGACCTGGCCTACTGCCGCAGGCATGGGCTGCCCGTCTTTCGACGGGAAGTGGGCGGCGGAGCGGTCTATCTCGACGGCCAACAACTTTTCTACCAGCTGGTCCTGCACCGGGACCATCCCCTGGCCCGCGGCGACAAGGCGAGTCTCTACCGCCGTCTCCTGGCTCCCGTGGTCCAGACCTACCGCGACCTGGGTGTAGAGGTGCGCTACAAACCGGTGAACGACATTGTTACCACCGAGGGGCGCAAGATTTCGGGCAACGGGGCTGCCGACATTGCCGACTCCCTGGTGCTGGTGGGCAACCTTATCGCCGATTTCGATTATGAAACAATGGTCCGCGTGCTGCGCCTGCCTGATGAAAAGTTCCGCGATAAGGTGTTCACCAGTTTGCAGGAGAATCTGACAACGCTCAGGCGGGAGTTGGGGCATCTCCCCTCCTGGGAAGTGATGACGGCTGCGCTGCTCCGCAATTTCGAGGCCCTTCTCGGCCCGTTGACGCCCGCTCCCCTACCCGCTGCCGTCCGGGCACAGGTCGAGGCCCTGGCCCAGACGCATACCGGCGAGGAATGGTTGTTCAAACCGGGCCGCCGCTTCCGGGAAGGGCGGCGGGTCAAGATCGCCGCAGGGGTAGAGGTCGTCCGCCGGGTCCACAAAGCGCAGGGCGGTCTGATCCGGGCTACGGTGGAGATGCGCCAGGGACGCATCGAAGCGGTCAGCCTTTCGGGCGATTTCTTTTTCTACCCCGCCGAAAAATTGGCCGATCTGGAAAGCGATCTGGTCGGCGTCGCTCCGGCCCAGGCGCAGGGAGTTATCGAGGACTTTTACCGCCGCTATGGCGTCGAGTCACCGGGGGTGTCGCCTCGGGATCTGGCTCTGGCCCTGGGTGCAGGGTGAAAACTCGTTCGCCCACCTGTGGCAGGCGCGGAACCGGCGACTAACATGGATAGGAGGGAAACGATGGCAACCATCGAAGAGATTGTCAACCTGTTGGATACACTCGATCCCCAAGATCTGGAATTTGTGGCCGATTTCGTCCGCTACCTCCGCTGGAAACAGGGGCTGACCGCTTCCGTATCCGGGGGGCAACCCTGGACCTTTGATTTCGTCGAGCATTTTCGGCGGGCTATCGTCGGTGCAGATGTGGACTCGGCGGGCATGGAAGTCCGCGTCGGCGAGGCTGTGTGCGGCGGCGAGACGCGCATGGCCCTATGGCAGCACCCGCCGGTGCAGGGCGCAGCCTTTGTCGAGTATCAGGTTCCCGTCCCCGCCGATGTGCGCGACCTGCGGCTGCATTTTGCCACCGGCATCCGCGACGGCTCGCACCTGGCCGCAGGAAACGTCGTTGCCTTTCGGGTGTTTGTCAACGATTGGAAGATTTGGAGCGACACCCAGCACGCCCAGCAGTGGAGAGAGCACGAGATCGTCATGCCCACCCTGCCCGGCGATGTGGCCCGCATCCGTTTCGTCACCGATGGGCTGGGCAACCACCAATGGGCCTGGGCCGTGTGGGGCGGGCCGCGTCTGGTGGGCCAGGTGGCGGATTAGGGAGAAGCCGCAATGGACCCGGAACTCAACGAAGAGCAACGTTTGGTCCGTGACATGGTGCGCGATTTCGCCCAAAAGGAGATCGCCCCCCATGCCGCTCAGGTAGACAAAGAAGAAGAATTCCCCGCCGAAAACATCCGCAAGATGGCCGAATTGGGGTTGCTCGGCCTGCCCTACCCGGAAAGATACGGCGGCGGGGGCGGTGACTATCTCAGCTACGCCATTGCTGTCGAAGAGATCGCCCGCGCCTGTGGTTCCACGGCTCTCATCTATGCCGCCCATGTTTCGTTGGGTTGCGGGCCGATCTACAATTTCGGCACAGAGGCGCAGAAGCAAAAATGGCTGCCCCATCTGTGCAGCGGCAAGGGGCTGGCCGCCTTTGGCCTCACCGAGCCGGAAGCCGGGTCCGACGCCGGGGCCACCCGCACCACCGCCGTCCGCGACGGCGACCATTACATCCTCAACGGCAGCAAGATGTGGATCACCTCAGGGGCCATTGCCGATGTGGTCAGCTGCACAGCCAAGACCGACCCCCAGGCCGGGACGCGGGGCATCTCTTGCTTTTTGGTGGAAAAAGGCACGCCCGGCTTCATCCCCGGCAAGAACGAACCCAAAATGGGTCTCAAAGGCTCGGTGACATCGGCCCTATCCCTGGAAAACTGCCGCGTGCCGGCGGAGAACCTGTTGGGCCGGGAGGGTGAGGGCTTTAAGCAGATGCTCATTACCCTGGATTCGGGGCGGATCAGCATCGGTGCGATGGCTTTGGGGTTGGCCCAGGCGGCCTTTGACGCCGCCGTCCGCTATGCCAAAGAACGGGTCCAGTTCGGACAGCCCATCGCCAGGTTTCAGGCCATCCAGTGGATGATCGCCGACATGGCAACCGAAATTGACGCAGCGCGGCTGATGGTTTACCGGGCG
>CAZQKE010000142.1:0-3851 GCA_964593865.1 uncultured Anaerolineaceae bacterium
GCTTTTTGCCCCCATGCCGAACAGTTCGGCATAGTAGGCGATCTTTTCCGGGCCAAGCCCTTTCTGGTCGCGGTAGCCGCCGCCTAGCTGATAGAAAAAGATGTCACACGACTGCCCCAGGGCGGAGATGATGTTCAACGAACCGTGGTGGCCGTGGTAGTTGTGGTGAATCCAGCAGTAAAAGGGTTGGGCCAGGCTGGGATCATCGGGATAGAAGCGATTGGGCAGCCACAGGATGCCGCCGCAGTAATAATGGGTATGGGTATCCACGACTTCTTCTTCCAGCCCCCCGGCGGCGACGATGATCTTGAAAGTAGAGCCGGGCGGGAACATGCCCGAAATGGCATGGTTGACCAGCGGGCGGTTGGGGTCATCCCGTAAAGCCTGAAGCTCCTCCCGCGAGATGCCGCCGGTGAATTTGTTGTTATCGTAGCTGGGCAAGGAGACCATACCCAAGATTTCGCCGGTCTGGGGGTTCATGGCGATAGCCGCCCCCTGCTTTTTGTGAAGTGTTCTCAACTGACGGCTTAGAATGTCCTCCATGGCCTGCTGCAATTCCAGGTCCAGGGTCAGACGCAGGTTGTAACCGGGGATCGCCGGGTGAGGTTCACCGACGGTGCGCACTTCACGCCCGGTGACATCCACTTCGACCAACTTTTGTCCATCCTGACCGTGCAGTTCATCCTCAAAGGTGTATTCCAGACCGGTCAAGCCGACCTGGTGGCGGTTGGGGTCATAGCCTTTGGCCTTGTACGCCTCCGCTTGCTCCTGGGGAATGGGGCCGATGTACCCCAGGATGTGGGACAGGAGAGGGCCATAAAGGTACTCGCGGACCGGTTCGGTCAGAATCAGCACGCCGGGCCAGTCCAGGTGCTCTTCTTCCAAGATCATGGCCGTTTCGCGGGAAATGCCCCGTTTCAGGATGGCAGGACGGTAGGGGGCCAGCTGCGCCTCCTCCAAAATGTCCAGGATGCCCGGCTCCGGCTCCGGTTCCGGTTCCAGCGCCGGTCCCAGCTCCTTACCGCTCAGACGGGTGGGAGGGGCACCGACCAGGGGCATGTCAATCAGCTCGGCCAGGGCGGCGAGCATCTCCCTCCGCTCCAGATTGTCTTCTGGCAGGTAGGCAGGCACGATGGCAACCACGTTTTGGGGCATGTTGCGGGCCAGAAGGTAGCCACGCCGGTCATAAATGACGCCCCTGGGAGCCGGGTCCCGTTCCAGGCGAAAGCGGTTGACATCGGCAGCCCGGCGGTAATAGTCCCCTTTGACCATTTGGAGCCGCCACAGCTGCCCGATCAGCACGGCAAAGGCGATCACCACCAGGATCCGGAAGACAAGGACCCGGCGGTGGATCGGTCGGTCTTGGGAATCGGTCAACTCACCACTCCATTTCGTCATGGTGGAAGCGGACGTACAAGGAACGCATCGGCAGCAAGATCAAGGGCATCAATACAGCGTTGAGAGCGGCAGAGGGCAGGACGATGCGCCAGAAGCTCTCCCACCAAAAGACCGGCTGCCCGGCGACCTGTACGACGATCATGAAACACAGGCTGTACACCACAGTCGCCAGAAAAGCAGCGACCAGGGGCAAGGCAAAGTGGGCGCGGATGATGGTCGCTTCCCCCAACCCGGCCAGGAATCCCGCGGCCATCAAAGCCAGCGTCGCCGCGCCAAAGGGCGCGCCCGAAAAGAGGTCCATAGCCACACCGGCTACAAATCCCCAAACCGCTCCCTCCTTTTTGCCCTGGATCAACCCCCAGCTAACCACAAATAGCAAGGGCAGGTTGGCAAAGACGCCCCAAACCGTCAGGTGCGGCATGATGGTGGTTTGCACCAAGACGACGGCTATCAACAAGGGCACAACCAGATAGATGGTCATTGTTCATCGGGCGCAGGTTCTTCGGCGGTGGGTTCAAAGCCCACGACAACCAGCACCATTTCCAGGTGGTCAAAATCCACGGTGGGTTGGACGCGGGCGATTTGGTACAGTTCATAGTCCTTGCGCTCTACATCGGTGATCTGCCCGATCAGGATTTGACGAGGCAGGTTGCCCCCCAGCCCGGAGGTGAACACCGTATCGCCCACGCTGACGGTATCGCCCTGGGGGATTTTACGCATCTCCAGGGAGCCATCGGGCAGCCCCTGAACCAGGCCGCTGGCCCGGGTGCTCTGGGTCAGGGCGTTGACCGCGCTGCTGGGGTCAATGATCAGCAGAACCCGCGACCAACGATCCCCCACGGCGTCCACGCGGCCCACCAGGCCCCGCTCGGTGACGACCGGCATGTTACGCTCGATGCCCGCCTCCCGTCCCACATCCAGGGTGATGTAGCGTTGCAAGTTATCCGGCTCATGACCGATGACGCGGCCTACAACCCGCGCCCCCTGGACTTCCAGGGTTGGGTTGCTTAAAGCGAAATCGAGCAGGTCACGCAGTAGAACGGCTTCATGCTCGATCTCCTTGAGACGGACGTTTTCCAGCAGGAGACGGGCGTTTTGCGCTTCCAGTTCCTCGTTGCGCTGACGCAGGTTACGCAGGTCACGGGCGGCCTGGGCCAGGTCCCCCACCTGTCCGGCGGCGGTGCTCAGGCTCGCTTGCAGCGGGGCGCTCAGGCGCAGCAGCACATTTTCAATTGGTTGCAGCCACCCGGCCCGATGGAGAATGAACCCCAGCAAGGCGAGCGTCACCAGCAGGGCCGGAATCAGGTTTTGAAAACGCTCGCGGTTCATCTCAGTCTAATGGACGGTACTGCCCCGTTGCAGGCTGGCCAGGACCGTGTGCAGGCGATCCAGGTCTTCCAGCACCTTGCCCGCACCGCGAGCTACACAGGTCATCGGGTCGTCGGCCACATAGACGCGCATCTTGGTCTCTTCGGAAAGCCGCTCATCCAGGCCCTGCAACAGGGCGCCGCCCCCGGCCAAGGCGATGCCCTGCTCCATCAGGTCGGCGATCAGTTCCGGCGGCGTGTCGTCCAGGGCGTCGCGTACCGTTTCGACGATGATGTTGACCGAGTTGGCCAACGCTTCGCGGACCTCGACGCTGCTGATCTCGATGGATTCGGGCAAGCCGGTGATCAGGTTCCGTCCTTTGACCGTCATGGTTTGCTCTTGGGGCAGGGGGTAGGCGGAGCCGATGGTCATTTTGACCCGCTCGGCCATGCGCTCGCCGATGAGCAGGTTGTATTTCTGCCGGGCGTATTGGATGATGTCCTCATCCATCTCGTCCCCGGCGACGCGCAAGCTGCGGCTGACGACGATGCCGCCCAGGGAGATGACGGCCACTTCGGTTGTGCCGCCGCCGATGTCTACAATCATGCTGCCCAGCGAATCGGTGATGGGCAAGCCGGCCCCGATGGCCGCGGCCATCGGCTCCTCGATCAAGTAGGCAGCGCGGGCGCCGGCGGATAGGGTCGCGTCGTGGACGGCTCGCTTTTCCACCTCGGTTACGCCCGACGGGATGCCGACAACGACGCGGGGGCGGGCTACCGGCAACAACGATTGGTCGTGTACTTTTTGGATGAAATAGTGGAGCATCCGCTCGGTGACATCGAAATCGCTGATGACCCCATCGCGCAGGGGGCGGATGGCAACGATGTTGGCCGGGGTGCGGCCCACCATCTCTTTGGCGTCAAAGCCGATGGCCAGGACCTTTTTCGTCTTTTTCTCGATGGCAACGACGGAGGGTTCGTTGATGACGATCCCTTTGTTGCGGACGTTGACCAGCGTGTTGGCCGTGCCCAGGTCAATGCCGATGTCTTGCGAAAAGAGGCCCAGGATGAAATTCAAAGGACTAAACACGGACATTTCTCCTGTTGACCACCGCCGAGGGCGGCAGCCTCGATGATCGCAGGATG
>CAZQKE010000143.1:0-8037 GCA_964593865.1 uncultured Anaerolineaceae bacterium
TCCTCAACCACAAACCTTCCCCCGTCGCTCCGCCCGAACACCTCCGGGAAGTACATCTGGTAGGCCGTGGCGGGAATGACCTGGAACGTGCCCGGCACACCGGCCCGCATCAGGTAGGTGTACTCATAAGTCCCGCGCGGCAGGTAGCGGGCAAAGAGGACCACCTTTTCGTCGCGCATTTCGCTGTGGCTGAACCACCACCAACCCCAGCCGTACCAACGGAACCAGCGGTCCTCCTCCTCGGCGGTAATGTTGCGCAGTTCAGGCCGTTCGCCGACGATGCTGGTCGTCTTGAGGCTCAGGTCCACCCCTTCGCAACCGGCGGGCAGCGGGTCCTCGACGACGACATAGTAGAGATCGGTGGGGGCGATGATGGTCAGCTTGACCTTGATCACGTCGCCCACCTGGGCCGTATCGGTGTACTCCCCCTCCAGGGTGGTGTACTGCCGGGCGATGAGGATGCCCCGGTCCAGCGCCCGGACCCGGTCGGCAGGCTGGTAAAGGCGCAGGTGGGCGGTGTAGTAGAGCTGCCCCTTGCCGCTTTGATCGCCCCGGGGCGGGTGGCGTTCGATGACCAGGCGGTTGGCCTCCTCGGTCAGCAGTTGGGCGATCTCGGTTTGCAATGTGCGCCCCTCGGCGATATTTTCCGGCGAGATGTCGCCTGTGGCCCACACCTGGCCGTTGAGATAGACGGTGTAGCCGAAATCGCCCTGCATCTCGCCGCTGGCCCGCATATACTCCACCAGGCCCAGCAGTGACCAGGCGGTCGTCTGGGTGCTTTCCCAGTGGCCCTCCCGCCGCGCGCTCATCAGCCAGCGGACGGCGTTGGGCAGCAGGTCGCTATCCGGCTCGATCCGCGACAGCGCCCAGATGACGATGGCCGTGGTGCGGATGTCGGTGTTCATGTTCCAATAGTCTGGTTGGGCCTCCTCCCAGTGGGTCCCCGTGGCGCTGACCACCGCCGCGCCCAGCAGGTCGCTCACCAGCGTTTGGACGCGCTGGGGGTCCTCCGGCTCCAGGAGATGGAGGGCGACGGCCAGCGTCGCCTGCCCGTAGCGGTCCAACAGGTGGCGTTTCTGGAAGAGGCGGACGGCCAGGCCCAGTTCCCCCCGGCCCTTTTGCCCCAGGGCGGCGTCATATTCGGCCAGGACGTATAGCTCATAGGCCAGGCGATTGGCCTGCCAGGCGGCTTGCACCCGGTCCACGGAGGGCAATCCATCGCGGAGATAGGCCGCGCCGTCGGCCATCACCTCCTCATCCACGGCGAACCCGGCGCGGCGGGCCTCCAACATCCCCTGCAAGACATAGGCGGTCAGATAGGGGTCGCTTTCGTCGTTCACCCACCAGCCCCAGCCGCCGTCATAGTGCTGCCGGGCATACAGGCGTTGCAGGGCCAGGCCCACCATCTGGGCCAGTTTTTGCCTCAGCGCAGACCGGTCGCCCGCCAAAGGCTGCCCCATCTCATCCAACGCCTGCCAGGTGACGACGTTGGGCAAAAAGCGGCTGACCGTCTGCTCGGTGCATTCGTAAGGATAGTGCTCCAAATAGTCCAGGGCCTCCCGGCTGGCCGCCGTGAGGGAGCCGTCCAGTTGAACGGTCAGCTCGCCCCCCTCCGTCCCCTCCTCACGGGGCAGTTGGATCACCTCCTGGCGCACCCCCGGCTCGGAAAGCTGCCCGGCGGTGGCCGTCACCTCCGGCGTGATGTAGCGATAGACCGGCAAGCGGTCCTCCCGGCCGTCGAACAGCTCCCCGGCGGAGGCCCACATCCGCACCTTGACCTCCCGACCGGGCAGGACCTCCACCGGCCATGTGACCTGGGCCTTGTCCCCGGCGGGGATGCGCACCGTCCGGGATGTTTCGCCTTCCAGGGCCAGCCCCTCGACGGCGATCTGCACCTCCGCTTCCACCGCCTCCGCCGTGTTGTTGTGGACGATGGTGGCGATCTCGGCCCTATCGCCCACCACAAAGAAGCGGGGCAGGACGGGCCGCACCAGCAGGTCCAGGGTGCTGAGGATGTCCACCTCGGCGCGGCCCACCTGGGTCTCGGCGGTGATGCCCCGCGCCTGCATCCGCCAGGTGGTCAAGTTGTCGGGCAACTGCACCGTGACGGTAGCCCGGCCCTCCGCGTCGGTGCGCACCACCGGGTCCCAAAAGGCGGTATCGGCAAAGCGGCTGCGGACCAGACCACCCCTGCCCTCACCGCCGCCCCCGCCTTTGGCCCTGGGTTTCATCTCCCGGTTGAAAGGCTCCAGGGCGACGACCAGGGGGGTGCCGGTCTTGACGCCCAGCCCCCGCTCCCGCCAAAAGGCATCCAGCAGCGTCGGGCCGCGCTCATCGGCCAGGGCCAGCACGGCCAGATCGGCCAGGCGCAGGGAAAGCTCGGCCTCCACCGGCTCGCCTTCGGCGTCGGTGACGAAAAGCTCGTAGGTTGCCTTTTGGCGAGGGCCGTAATGCTCCCCGGCAGCCATGTCCTTGTCCGGCGTGAGGGTGATGTGCAGTTCCTTCGATTCAACCGCCACCGGCAGTTTGACCAGCCCCATCTTGAAACTCGCCAGGCCGTCCGGGGCCTGCTCCGCCCCCTGGACGATGACCACAGAGACGAACACGTTGGGCACATAGTCCTCGGTGATGGGCAGGCGCAGCACCTCGCCGTTGGTTTTCAGTTCGCGGACCTCGGCTTCCAGGATGCGGCCCCGTTCCACCGTGATCAACGCCCGGACCGTGCCGCTGTAGGGCGAGGGGATGAGGATTTCGGCCACGTCGCCGACCCGGTAGGCGTCCTTGTCGGCGATCAACTCAATGCGGTTGTTGCTCTCCCGTCGCCAGCGGGGGCGGCTGCTCCCGCCCCAAACCCAAAAGTAGGCCCCGGAGCGGATTTCGTTGCCGTGGGCGTCATGGCCGACGGCCCGGATGCGGTAGCTGCCTGCTTTGGGGGGGCGGAAGGCGACGGTGGCCCGTCCGTCGGCATCGGTCGTCACCGTCGCGGTATAGACCGGCACATCCTCACTGGTCCAATCCCAGTAAAAGCCGCCGTCTTCGGCCTGCCGTTTGACGCTGTACCAGCGGTGCTCCATGAACACCACCGTCAGGGGCGTCCCGGCCACCGGCTCCGAATCCCAATCCACGGTCAGGAGGTCCACCTGCTTTTCCTCGCCCGCCCGGGCCAGGTAGCCGCGCGGGGCGACGCCGATGTAAAAGGCCCCCTTGTGGACCACCACCGCCGTGCGGTTGCTGACCTGCCGACCGCTCAGGTCGGTGACGCCGGCTTCAATGGTGAAAATCCGGCTTTGGGTTTCCTGCGCAATGTCCGCCGGAACCTGAAAGACGACACGGCCCTCGGCGTCGGTGCGGGCATCCCCTTCGGCGATGAGGCGGCCATAGCCGTCATAGTAGAACTCGTCCTCGTAGCGGCCCCATTCGTAATCGCGCCAGCTGTAGCCGGGGCAGGATTGCCCCGCCGGGCAGCGGTAGCGGAAGGTGTAATCGTTGCTCAAAAGGCTCCAATGGACGGCGGCATCGGCCACACCGCCGCCGAAATAGTAGGTCGCCTCGGCGGTGACGTTGATGGTTTCGCCGTCCAGATAGCCTTCCCGGTCGGTGGTCACGGAGACCTGGAATTCGGGCTTTTTGTATTCGGCTACCCGGAAGCTGGTGCTGAAGTACAGGTCGCGTTCCTCATCTTGGGCGTCAATGTAGTAAAAGCCCAGGGGGGCCTCCTCGTCCAGGGTCAGCAGACCGTGGAACGTGCCCATGTCGTTCAGGGGCAGCCGCTCGTTGTAAATCTCTTTGCCCTGGGGGTCTTCGACGCGAACCTGGAGGGAGGCGATCTCGGTGGGGATGCGGTAGTGGGCGTCGTCATCGGCGCGGAGGATGCCCTTGAAATAGACGGTCTGGTCGGGGCGGTAGATGGGCCGGTCGGTGTAGAGCACGCCCCGGTAGTCGTCGCCGTAGAATTCGGAAGGCACGTTGAAATCCCAGGGGTTGATGCCGTCATCCCAGCCGTTGAAGGCCAGGCCAAAGTCCTCGTCGCCCGGCCGGCCGGTGACGGCAAAGAACTCTTGCCACAGGTCCCGGTTTTCCAACTCTACCACAAGGAGGCCGTCGCCATCGGTCACGCCCTGGGCATCCAGTTGGTCCGTCTCCCGGTAGAAGGTGACGGGCAGCCCGGCGACCGGTTGGCCGCCGGACAGGTCGGTGGCCCACAGGAGCGTTTCGGCCCGGCTCTGCTTCAGGGTCAGGTTGAGGCGCGATTTGACGAACATAAAGCGCGAGGGCCGATAGTTGCGGCGTGCGGCCTGCACCTCCGGCGCGTCCATCTCCAGGTAGTAGAGGCCGGGCGGCAAGGGGGCGCCCATGTCGTCGCGCAGGTCCAGGCGGACGGTGCGGCTTTCGTTGCGCGGCGCGGATACCCACTGCGTCCAGCGGCGCACCAGGTCCATCTCTTTGGGCATGAATTCATCCCAGGCGCTCCAACTGCTGTTCAGGAGCGCAAAGTCATGCACGCTGAGGCGGTAAAGGCGCAGGTTCAGGCGGGAGACGTTGCGGTAGGTGGCATAGACGACGGTCTCGGTGTAGGCGTTGACCGTCCCCAACCGCCCGTCGGTGTTCAGCAGGGCGTAGGGGTCCAGGTCGCCGGTGGTGAAGCGGACGCGGACCGTCTCCCCCAGGGGGACGCCGTATTTGTCGGGTGTGGCGGCGTCCAGGCTGACGGTGTAGGCAGTGTTCGGCTCCTGTTTGAAGCGGATACGCAGGTTGGTGTCATAAGAGGACCAGTAGGTGTACACCTCTGTCACGGCGGGGCGGATGGTCAGGTGGTCCATGAACCCCTGCCGTTGCATGGGACCGGCAAAGGTGATCTTGACCGATGTGCCGGGATCTACATCCTTTTCCCCATCCCAGGGCCGAACGGCCACGACGCCCGGTTCCGGAACGGTGGAGAAGGACCAGTGGGCGGCCTCGGCGATCTCCATGTTCCCCACGGCGGCCCGCGCTCCCCGCGCGAGCAGGGCGGTCAACTCTGTGTCGCGGGGCAGCGGCTCATCGGGCACAAAGACCATCGTTTCCGGGGCGGTGGGCGATTCGCCGCCGCGCCAGTGGAACTCGCCCTCCACCGGCTCGTCATCGGCCAGCAGGACAAACCGCTCAACCACAGAGGCGTGGTCCATGGGCTGATTGAAGGTGACGCTGATCACGTCGCCGGGGCCAAAGTAGCGGTATCCCCCCTGGGGCCAGGTTCGCAGCACGGCAGGGCGGATGGTGGTGAACTCCCAGGTGAAATCGTCGGCCAGGATGCCGCCGGTGGTGTCGGTCAGCCCGGCGGCGACGCGGGCCTTGTAGGTGGTGGCGGGCAGCAAGCCCCCCTCCGGGCGAAAGCGGTAGATGGAGGTGTTGAGCCACTCGCCCTGGCCGCGCAGGGGCGGCATAAAGGTCAGGGGTTGGGGCAGTTCGTCCTGGTGGCCGATGGCGGTCAGAGGTACGACGGGCCGGTCAAAAATGACGGTGATGGCCGTATCGGGGTCAATCTCTTCGCTGCCGGGGGCGGGCAACACCTGGCTAACGTGCAGATAGCCGACGGTGTGGAAGGCAAAGTCAACCGGCTCGGCCAGGGGCGTGCCCTCGGCGTTCCGGGCCGTGGCGGCCAGGGTCACGTCGTAGCGCGCGCCCCGTTCCCAACCCGCCGTCGGCGCAAAGGCGGCGGTGCGCTCATCGGCCCAGGTCCAGCTCCCCGCAACGGTGGGGGAAATGGCGACGGCGGCCTCGACGCTGGCCCGATCCATGGGCTGATCGAAGGTGAGGACCAGGGGCGCGTCCAGGGGCAGCTCTGCGCCGGGGGCCGGGCTGCGCTCCAGAAGGCGCGGCGGGGGGAAGGGCAGGGGGGTGATGGTAGGAACGGCAGAGGTCGGTGGATGGGTCGGTTGGGAGGTGGGCAGGCCGGTGGAAGGAGCAGTAGGCGTGGTGATGGGTTGGGGTGTGGGAATGCACGCCCCCAGGAACAGAGCAAGCAAGAGAATGACCGTCAGCCTCGTGTGTTTTTGCCGCATGATTCACATCCTTTCACCCGTGTTCTTCAAGATGGTCTGTGCCGCCCACGAATCCGCCCGGCTCATCTATGTATTCAGGGCGCATTCGCGGAGGGCCCCTTTGGAAAATCGCAAGCCAGAGGCTTGCGCTACGCAGCCTTCACCCTCCCGCAGATTTGGAACCTGCGGGAAGGTTCCCGTGCAACCGCGCTTGCTCCTTACCCCCGTCTGTGGTATAATCGGCGGCGAGGAGGATACGATGGCCGATCAAGTCAAGTGGCCGATCTTGACAACAGATTTAGAACCCTTTCTCACCGATCTAGACGACGCCTTTGAGAACGGTGAATCTTCTGTTGAACACACCAAAGCCTGGATGCGGACCGTGCTCCATCGCTTTGAAGAACGTTACGGTATGACTTCACAGGAATTCTACACCCGATGGCTCCAAAACGGCATCCAAGACACCTACGAGACTACCTTCTGGGCTACGCTGTGCCGTTACCAGCAATGGCTCGGTAGCTGATGCGTACCATCTATTCCTATCAAGCACAACTCGTCCGCCTTCTATCCCGCCTTTCCTGGCTGAAACAACCTGCACACGTTTACGCTTACCCCACCAGCACCGACCACAGCCGTGGGATCATTGGCTCCGGCCCCCACTTTTTCGCCCACCCGGAGGATTTTCAATGGAAGCTGGTCAACGGCGCGACCTTTTCCTTCAACGAGGACGTGCAGGTTGTCGCCGGAGCGTTGTATGTTGCCGCGTATAGCTACCAGTACACCGAACCGTCTTCCGAGACCGGCCAGGGCTTTTTCTTCCGCTTTGATCTGGAGGACATCCCCGTCACCCGTGGCAAGCCACAACCCCACCTGCACGTTTCCGGTGGCCGCCCCGACGCACACAAGATTCATTTCCCCAGTGCCCGTGTAACCCTGCCCCAGGTACTGGACCTGATTGAAGCTCAGGTGCTTTGAGCAGGCCGGTGCCGACCGCCTGCGGGCGGGTTCCCGTGCAGCCGCGCTTGCTCCCTACCCCCGCCTGTGGTATAATCGGCGGCGAGGAGGTGATTCGATGTCTACGGTGTGGGATAATCCGCCCGAATATGGTCATGGCTTTACCTTCAACAGCGTCATCCTCCGGGAGGAATCGGGCTATACGTCGCTTTGCCTGGACCTGGACGTGGCTTCGCAAGGTGAGACGATTCAGCAAGCCAAAGAAGCCCTTTCCGAAGCCGTAACTTTGTACCTGGAAACGGCTTTGGAGCACAACCTGCCCTGGCTGCGCCCTGTGCCTCCTGCGGAGGACCCCCGCTTTACCAATCCGCAACAGGTAATCGCCGAGTTCCCTCTTAAAGTAAACGTCTCCGTCTACGCCTATGCCTAAACTTCCTGCCCTCAAACCCGCCAGGTGGTAGCCGCGTTGGAACGGGCCGGATTTTACCAGGTCCGGCAACGGGGCAGCCACCTCCAATTGAAAAAAGGCAACTTGCTCGTCACCGTGCCTATGCACGCTGGCGACCTCAAACCAGGTACTCTCCGCTCCATTATCCGTCAGGCCAGGATGACCGTGGATGAGTTCCTGGAGCTTGTCTGATCCTCGTCCACTTTCTCAACCTTGCCCTCTACCCCCCGCCTGTGGTATAATCGGCGGCGAGGAGGCGGGTTCGATGTCTACCGCAGTAGAGGTGGATCTCGTGATTCCTCTGCGCTCTCTGCATCTTTGGTGAACCGGCTTTCTATCACCGATCCTGTACCTCAATCCACACCTTCCCGCTCGCCACCCTTTCCCCGTCCGGCGTCACCCCCTCGGCGGAAAAGACGTGCCGCCCCGGTTCCAACCGCCACAACGCCCGGCAGGGCATCCCCGCGCAGCGGGCCAGCGGCTGCCCATCCACCCGCAGCGTCACCTCGCGCAGCGAAACCCCCGCCCGCGCCGCCACCTCAATCCGCTGGGCATCGGCGGGCAACGAAGGGTCCAGGCGATAGACGGCGTTTCGGTCCGGGCTGCTCAGAGAGA
>CAZQKE010000144.1:0-33981 GCA_964593865.1 uncultured Anaerolineaceae bacterium
CCCCGCAGCAAGGGGCAATCGGTCCCAGGTCAGAGGGTGTTTCGACGTATCGGTACGTTCTGCCATTTTGCTTCCTCGAAAGTAATGCGGGCCGTCCACGAAGCGGGCGCGAATACACGAATGCACGAATGCGCCCGGCCCGGTGGCGCAAGAAAATCGCGGTTGGAACCGCCAAGACGCCAAGAGCGCGGAGGTCTTTTCCTTTCCTTTGCGCCCTTTGCGCCTTTGCGGTTCAAATCCCCGGAACCGCCAAAGCGGGCCGTCCGCGAAGCGGGCGCGAATACACGAATACGCCCGGCCCCAAGCCCGAAAGGGGCGACTCGGCGTCGTCCCCAGCCTACGGGAGGTTTTTAACTCGCCTCGGAGCCAGGTCATGGTCCAGGGCATATTGCATCCAAGCGACACCCTGGATGGCCAGCATCATTTGCGTCTTGGCCGTCAGGAACCGACCTTTTGGATAATCAGGCCCCCACGGTTCGGATTCGCTTTTTTGCCAAGCGTCGGCGGCGACGTTTTCCCACAAGGTGCGGTCGGCACGGCCATCATCGTAGAGCAAGGCCCAGGCCATGCCGTCGGGCAAGGCAAAATTCCACCGGTCCGGTGCGCAACCACCGTTCTCGGCGATCAGATAGCAAGCAGGCTCATCTTCACCCAATCGCCACCAACTTGCCAACAGTTCGGCATAACGCAACAAAGAATCCTGCGCCAACGGATCGGGCGCACCCTGCCATTCCACGACGACATCCAAATAGTGCCCCAGGGACTGCATGATCATCGCCAGCCCCCAAGGGGAAGTGGTCTTCCCCGCCGGGGAAATGGCCGGATCGGGATGGTATTCGGCCTGCCCGAACCAGGTTCGGTCAGGATGGGAATCGCTGATGACGCGCCGGGCGGCCAGCAGGTAAGCTTCGTCGCCCGTTGCGTCATAGGCATCGGTCAGGATTTGCAGGCCATAGGCCGCCTCCCGCGCATCCGCCTCGCCGGGGTTGCCGTTGGCATACCCCGGCCCGCAGTCGGGGTCGCATGGGCTGTTTTCCACCCGCCAGCGGGCGTTTTCGGCCAGTTCTCGCCATGCATCAGCCACTACTCCATCACCGGTCAAGTAATAGTAGTACAACATCCCCCGGATGCCACCCGACCAGTAGTCAATCAAGGCGTGACGATGCACGTCCGGGACGGGCCAGGCGTGCCATTGATTGGTCAATCTTCCTCCCATAGCCCAGCCTACCGGATAAGGCGGCCCCTGTTCTGTATCCATGCAATTCACCATTTCCTCATACGGTCGGCCGGTACAGGGTGAATGGATGATGTCTATATCGGCCTGATGGTAAGCCCCCGCCTCGGCCAACTGCCACCACAGGTCGGCCCGCCCACCGCCATCATCCAGGGACCGTATCGCTTGCAGGATAAAGGCCCAGGGGTGGTCATACTGCTGGTTGGTGAACACAGGGTAAGAGTCGGCATTTGTTTCATCTTCGGCAATGGTATCGCCAAAATTGCGCCATCCCCAAGATTCGGGCCGAGGGGCATACACCCAATCGCTGCCCACCGCCCCATCCCGCAGCAAAAAGAGGTTCATGGTCGGGTAGAGGATCGCCGCGTCCACATATCCTTCAAAATCGGGAAAGGCATCGGCGCGGCGTGGGACGGCCCGGTCCAGGACACGAGCCTCGGTCAGATAGTAATCGGATGCAGCCCAGGCCCGCAGGGGGTTGTGCGCGGCGACCATCCGCTCGGCAAGGGCATCCCGACCAAAGTACAGGAGGATCTCGTGGGTTTTTTGTTCACCCACCCGCAGCTCAAAATCCCGGCCGTAACGACCGGGGAAGAGGCCCACGGTCAGCGTGCCGTCGGGGGCCACGGCGATAGATTTGGGATAGTTTTGCCAAAAATTACGCACACCAACCGCAATGCCGCCGCCGGTTGCGGTCAGGGCTGCCCACCCCAAGCTACGACAGGTTTCCTCGGAATCGCTTTCCCCACAGGCCGGATGCAGGATGACTCCACCGCTACGGGCTTCAAAGCCGCGGAAGGTATTTGCCGCGTTGTCCGGTTCGTGGTTCCACTGCGGCCCTCCCGATGAATCTTGGTACAACTCTGCCGTGGATGTAAGGGGACCGGACCATACTTCGCCCGGTCCACCCGCCAGGGTGTAGGTCGGCGGACTCGGCAGGTCCGGAATCGCTCCCACGGGGTTACAACCCGACAGTCTGCTCGCGGGTTGCATCCCCTCCCGTACACAGGGTGCGGAGCTGCCGGAATCTGTGGAAAGGACAAGGCGCAGGGAAAGATCGTCAAACAGAACGGTGTTCGGTGAACCGAAATCCAAGATGTCGGGTTGTCCGCCGACGTTGACCATGGGGTTGTCGTTCCAAACGGTGAACAGCACCCGAATCAGGGGATGGTCGGCGTAAAAGTGCAAGCGAGCCGTGTAGGCCAACAATTTTTCTCCCCCCTCGCTGCGCAGGTCCCCGCGGAAGCGCACGACCGTATGGAGAGGGCCGTCCAGCTCAACGGTGGTTTCGGTCGGAGGAGAAGCGTCGGTCCGATACACCGTGCCGTCGGCGATGGCAGCGATCTGGCCCGGCGCGGCCAGCAGAGGATCATCCATCACCCCATCGCCATCCCGGTCTTGGTAAACCTGTTCAAAGAGGCCAAAGGCAGTCTTGGAGAGAAGGAAACGGGCCATGCCGTTGTTGATCATCAGCAGGGTTTCTGTTTCGGTGACGGTGATCCCCCTTGCCGAATCGGACCGCCGTTCGGCCGGGTCGACCGCCTGCAAGCGGTAGGTGGTCTGGTCATAAGCGGCCACATCGGCCCGGAAATCGGCCAGCACCCATTTGATCGGCCTGGAGGTATCGTTCGGAGCGCCACCCCAGCGGGCCAGGGGCACGAACTGGGCTGCAACCGGCTGCCCGGCGGCATCGGTCAAGCGCAATCGGCCAATGTCGGTGATGTCGGCCTCAGCCGGGAGGGGAAAGCCCGACGTGACCGGCTCGGAGGTACGGGGTACACCGGCCTGCTCGCGGAGGGTCAACAGTACATCAAGGCCGGGGGCCGGTTGTGTCCCCCGGCCTTTCAGAAGAAGGGGCAAGTAGACGGTCGGTTCCAACGGCCCAACGGTGGGGGTAAAGGCAGGGCGGGCGATACCGTCGCCGGAGGGCATCGGCCCCTGGGCAGAACCCGGCCTTTCCACCCCCACTCCCAGGAAAAACAGGACGGCAACTGCCGCCCAAGCGGAGCATTCGCCGCATAGACGCGGAAGGCGAATAACAACGTTGCGCATCACTTGAGCGTCAGGAGATAGACGACCAGGTCGTTCACCTGCTGATCGGTTAGTTCATCGGCCAGGGCGATAGGCATGACTCCGGCGGAAAAGCCTTCGACGATATACGCATCAGGTTCAAGGATGGATTGGCGGATGTATTCTTCCGCCGACATGCCCGCAACACGGGAGCCTGCGTCGGTGCCGATGGTTGCCAGGGAGGGGCCGACCATTGTCACACCCGGTTCCAAAGAGTGACAGGTGATGCAACCCGCCTGCGTGCCGATGAGGGTCTGCTCAAAGATCTTTTTCCCGGCACCGGCATCGCCCGGCCCGGCTGCGGCCCCCTCATCCCCACCGGAAGGGGACGATTCGCCACCGCAGGCGGCAAGGGCGACGATCAGCAAGATCAAGGCAACGACGAACAGCAGTTTCTTCATGATGTAGGACCTCCTTCAAAGGGTTCATCGTAAATTGCAATCGGGCCGCTGCACCGAGCCGTGATCCGGTGCAGCGACCGCGATTCGGCAAATCTAGTATACCACAGATTCACCACACCTTGAAACCGGGGGAGGTCCATTCCGAAATGCGAATCGCTTCTACGAGGATGGGGCCATAGGCAACCAGGATGATCGCCGCGGTAGCGGCCAACCAGGGTTTCCACCGGGAAAGCCAAATGGGACCGACTTCGGGACCGGACACGGCGTCGGCCACCGGCATATCGGGGATTTCCTCCACGGGCAGTTTCTTACCGGCAAAGACGGTCATCAGGGCGTTGAAGAAGAAGACACAGGCCGAGATGTAAAGGATGGAGCCGCCGATGCCCACAAAGGCCAAGGGGGCCTTCCAGTCGGCGGGGATGTAGGCCGCCGCGCCCAGCATGGTGCGGCGCGGTGCACCCCAAATGCCCATCAGGTGCAATCCCCTGCTAAAGAGGAGCATCCCACCGAACCAAAGCCATGCCTGGACAAGCCCCAACTTTTTGCTCCATAGCTTCCGTCCGCTGAGATGGGGGATCAGCCAATAGGCGATGCCGATGAAGGTCAGGGTGACGGCAGAACCGACGGTGGTGTGAAAGTGGCCGGGGACCCAGGTGGTGTTATGGACGACCAGGTTCATGTTGTAGGAAGCGTTGATCAGGCCGCCGATGCCACCGACCAGGAAGAGGATGGCAGCCAGTAGCTGGGATGCTACGCTAGGATCGCCCCAGGGCAACTTGAGTACCCAGCTGATAAAGCCCTTGCCGCCCCTGGCCTTACCGGCAATGTTGAGGGACGCAAATAGGTTGAAGGCGGTAAGCAAGCTGGGCACAAAGACCAAATAGGTCAAGACCGAATGTAAGAGTTTCCAGCCGGGGGCGATGCCGGGATCGGCAAATTGGTGATGGAAGCCCAGGGGCACGGACAGGGCCAAGAAGAGCCAAAAGGCCAAACGGGCGAGAGGATCGCTGAACAGCTTGCCCCCTGCCTGTTTGGGCAGCATGGTGTACCAGGAGACATAGGCCGGCAATAGCCAGAAGTAAACCAGGGGGTGGCCGGTAAACCAGAAAAAGTTGCGTGCCAGCTGGGGGTCTACCCCTTCAATCAAGCCCAGGGACCAGGGGATGAGCATTGCCAGTTCCTCTACGGCCACGCCCAGGGTGGCGATCTGCCACATAGCCATTGTGATGACCGACATCAGGGCCGTCAGAGGAGCACGCTTCCCTTTGTTCTCCTTGTACCAGGCGGCCAGGGTAAAGTACAGGCTATAACCGGCCACCCAGCTGCCGACGACCATGATGGTAACGCCGATGTAGAAGAAGGGGCTGGCCTGCATGGGCGGGTAGAAGGTGTAGAGCACGGTAGCCATGTTCAGCAGAAGTGGCACAGCCGCCATCAAAAGGCCCACGGTCATCAGGATCAAGGCCAGCCAGCTGATCCAAGGGTAGCGCAGATTGCGGTTCAAGCTCCTGGTGGTGGTAAAGGTCAAAAAGCCAACAATGAACCAGGTGGTAAACACTTCGGCGTTCAAGACTCCGTGCAGCGTCAGACCGTGGTAATAGGATTTGAAAACCGGTTCAATATAAGAATACAGGTTGATCCCCATGTGTTCCAGGGCTTGCATCGGTCCGAAAAAGATGCCCAGGAACAGGGATGAGAAGGCGATTGTGAGATGAATGGCCGTGAGTTTCCGTTCTGTTTTGAATTTCGCTCTCATTTCAGCAGCAGACATTTTTCTCCTCCATGTTTTCCGGTCTTATCCCAAAGTCTCCAAGCCGGCGGCCAGCAGGATAAGGCCCAGGTAGGCGTTTGAGGCGACAAAGAGGGCCATAGCTCTTTCTCGGTTAGGCCGACGAAGAAGCCGAATCGAACGCTGCCACAGCCAAAGGGAGGCTGCCCCGGCAAGGCTCAGATAGATCGGCCCCAGAGAAGGCCGGGAGACCAGTGCCAGTGCCGCCCAGGCAGTCAGGACGGTGTGGAGTAGGATCCAGGCGGCAGCCCGGCGGGGTGTGGTCTGCACCGGCAGCATGGGGACGCCGACTCGGCCATAATCGTCACGATAGGCCAGGGCCAGACTCCAAAAATGGGTGGGAGTCCATGCAAAGACGACCACGGCCAGGAGCAAAGCCCCCGGATCGGCCCAGTTCCCTGCCGCCGCGCTACCGCTCAGCACGGCGCAGCTGCCCGCGACCCCTCCGATCACAATGTTGGTCAGAGTACGCGGCTTGAGCCATAGGGTATAGACTCCCACATAGATCGCGGCTCCCAGAAACACAAAAAGGGCCAGAGAAGGGTTGAAGGGCAAAGCAACGAGGATCGCAAAGATAACCAATGCGGTCCCGGCAAGCAGCACCCGACGCGGCCGACCGATCTGCCCCTGGGGCAGAGGACGACGACCGGTACGTTCCATCAAGCCGTCCCGTTCCCGTTCCAGATACTGATTGATGGCCGACGCCCCGGCTGCAGACATACCGCCCGCGACCAGAAGCAGCACGGCGGATCCAGGAGAAGGCATTCCCCCGGCAGCCAAAATCAGGCCACAAAAGGCAGCCAGGAGCAAGAGGGCCACAACCCGCAGTTTGAACAGGGTTACCAGCGCGCCTATTTTCTCCCGGATTCGCAGACGTGCCGGGGGTTCAACGGCTTGGACCAGGGGAGGGGCGGTGGGCAAGGCACTCATGCCTATTCCTCCACGATCAGTTTGCCGAACATGGTGTGATGGCCCACGCCGCAGTACTCGTTGCAGCTGTAGATGTATTCGCCCGGTTTGTCAAAGGTAATGGTGACTTTGGAAACCTGTCCCGGCAAGACCATAACGTTCAGGTTCGTATCCCAGAGCTGGAAGCCGTGTTGGACATCCCTGCTGGTGATATAGAAGGTGATGGTAGAACCCTTTGGCACACGGATCTCTTTGGGAGTCCAGGTCCAGGTCTGGCCCAAGATGTAGGCTTCATATTTGCCCCCACCCAGATCGCGCAAGCCGGGTTCGCTAAAAGGCCCTTCCAACGCCACAATTTTGGGGTCCACTTGGCGTTCCGGCGTGGGAACTTGGATGCCGAAGGCAAAGGCGGCAACGGTGACGGCCGTGGTCAGCCCTGCCAGCACGATCAGACCGACGATGATCCAAATCTTTTCGTATGGATCGATCCAGGGTTTTTTGGCCGATAGCTCCTCACTCATTGGGTCAACCCCCTTCCCAGCATTGTCACGTAGACGTACCCCCACAGGGCAACAACCGTGAGAAGAAAGAGCAGGGCAAAGATCAAGGCATTCCTGGCAACCTCTTTTTCCTCAGCCTCGGTAATTTGGGGTTCCTTTTCCACTCCGGGTTCACTCATTCTTTTCCTCCTTTCCTTTTCGCAACGCTTTTACTGAGGCGGCCCTTCGGATACGGGAACCTCGATCTCTATCTCACCGGACTTTTCAAAACGGAGGGTCAGGGGGATCGTCGTCCCCGCCTCAAGCGGTTCAACCAATTTTATGAGCATGATATGGTACCCACCGGGCTTGAGTTCCACTTGGCCCCCCGCAGGAATCTGAATGTAGCCACCTTCCACGGCCCGCATGTGCATCACCTGATTTTCATCCATGTAGGATTCGTGCAACTCAACGACCTCGGCAGCCGGGGTTTCACCGGATAGGAGCTTGTCGTCCTCACCGCCGGTATTTTTGATCACCATGTAAGCCGCACCGGCGCCTGCCATTTTGGGCGATGGTCGCGCCCAAGCCCCCTCAATTTCAATCTGTGGACCGCTTGGCCCTCCGCACGCCGCCACCAGGGCGAGCAATGAACACCAGATTGCGAACAGTAGAATGATCCGTCCGATTTTCATCTTCCCTCCCTGAGCAGATATTCAATGTCGTCCGCTATCTCTTGGGGGTCGGCCCGGAAGGGAATGATACCCCGCCACATGCCCGCCGGGTCAATCAGAGCAACAGTAGCAGTGTGATCCATCAAATAGCCCGCGCCGGAACCGTAATCATGGCGTTCGTAGTAGATGTTGTAGGCTTGGGCCACGCGGGCCAGGTCCTCCGCCGAGGGTGGAATGAGACCCAAGAATTCACTGTTGAAATGGCTCACATAATCCTCCATCTTGGCGGGAGTGTCCCGCTCCGGGTCCACCGTCACCCACAGGAATTGCACATCCCTGGTCTTGTCGCCCAGAATCTCGTATACCTGCTTGTAATCGGACAAGGTCGCCGGGCAGACATCGGGACAGGTGGTATAGCCGAAATAGAGTAGCACAACTTTGCCCCGAAAGTCCTGCAAGCTCACCGGTTGTCCGGTGCGGGCCGAGATCAGGGTAAAGTCGGGAGCAGGCCGCGGCGGATCCAACTCCACGGCGTGGAGGTTGTACGGTTGCAAAGCGCGGCCTACCAGGAAAGCCGCCCCGGCCAAGACCACGATCAAGGCCAACGCCCCGATCAGGATCAAGCCCAATTTCCCCCGACCTTTTCTATCCCCCATCACTTGATCGCTCCTTTTACCGAGACCGAAAACCGATCCCTCTGCTCGGCGCGGGCCTCCGGCAGTAAAAAAGGCTTGCGCCGCCCGCTACCCTACCACCGGCTCAACACATAATTTAGATCGGCGGCCAGATCCTCCGCCGTTGTGCCAAAGGGGTACACGACGCGGATATGGCCGGTTTTGTCAATCATGGTGATCGTCGCCGTATGGTCCATCAGGTAGCCGGTCGCCGAACCGTAATCCCGTTTTTCGTAATAGATGCCGTACTGGGTAGCCACGGCCAGCGTCTCTTCGGCACTGCGCGGGACCAACCCCAGAAAATCGGGATGGAAATGCCGAACGTAATCCTCCATCTTCTCCGGAGTATCCCGCTCCGGGTCCACGGTGATCCACAAAAACTGGATCTGCTCCGTCTTCTTGTCGCCGAGCATCTCAAAGGCACGGGCGACTTCGGATAGAGTCGCAGGGCAAACATCCGGACAGGTTGTGTAGCCGAAGTAGAGGAGCACGATCTTGCCTTTGAAATCCCGCAGCTGAACCGGTTCGCCGGTGCGAGAAGAGGTGAGAACAAAGTTCGGGGCCAGCTCCGCCGACTTCATTACCATCCCATGGAAGCGGTAGGGCCTGTACCGCCATCCGACGATACTCAAGACCAACGCGAGGATGGCGATTCCGGCGATCAGGGCGATTTTCTTCCGTTTGGCCGACATGTTTGCCCCTTAAATGCGTTTGCCCTGCCCCGCAGGTGCGCAGGCCGTTGCCCGCGCACCCTGCGGGAGGGCAACAGTTGCCGCTACGGTTTCCACTCTTTCCACACTTTGCCCACCAGTTCCGGACCGGGCTTGAGAGTCGCCTGACCGGGTTCCCAGTTGGCCGGAGTGGCTTCGGCCCCCTGGGTAGCCTCAACGTGCTGCAGGGCCTGAATCTCGCGGATGATCTCATCCACATCGCGGCCCACCGGCGGGGGCAAAACCGACAGAGCCTGAATGATGCCCTCTTTGTCTATGATAAACAACCCCCGGAAGTTCAGTTGTGCTTCTTTGTCATAAACACCGTACAGGGAACCGATCTTTCCTTTGGGGTCGGACAGCATGGGGTAGGGGACGTCCTTGCCGATCATCTCCACCAGCTCATTGTCGTTCCAAGCCTTATGGGTAAAGACGGTGTCAATGCTAATGGCCAGCACCTCCACCCCCAGCTTCTGGAACTCGTCATAGCGGGCGGCGACCGCCGCCGTTTCGGTCGCTCAAACGAAGGTAAAGTCGGCAGGGTAGAACATCAACACTACCCACCGTCCCTCATAGTCCGAAAGGCTCACATCCTTGAACCCTTCGCCGGCCACAAAAGCCTGCGCTGTGAAATTCGGTGCCTTCTTCCCTACGCGCACTTTCATTTCCGTACCTCCTTCATTCTTCTTTGGGGATCTGTCCCCGATTTGCCACTCACCGATTTAGGGCGGATAACAGAGGAACAGGTGCGCGGCCCCATAGGCCGCGCTGGCTACTCCTTTGCTGTTGTTCGCTTCGTCGGCGACCAGACCGATGTCGCGCAACAGGATGTTCGGGTCAATGTCCGAAGCCTGATCGCTAAAGCTCAGCCGGTCAGAAGGCTCATACTGGCGGTATTCGGAGCGTATAATGCCCCAGCCATCAATGAGCACGGCCAGGGGGACGAATTCAAAGTGATAATCCGCCGGATCCTCCTCCCCCGGCACTTTTTCATAAAACAGGTCAAAACCGGTACTGACCATGATCTTGACCGTCGTAGGGTCCTCACCGGTGAGGAAATGCCACACAGGCTGCCCCTCCTCAAACGTCTCCGGCACGCCCAGCGCGGCAGCATATCGGGCCATCACCTCCGGCGTGTCCCGTTCCGGATCAATGGAGATCGTGACCAACCTGACCTCCATCTCTCCCAGGTCTACCTCATCCATCCTCCGCCAGACCTCAACCATCTTCTCCATCAGACGGGGACAATCGCGTTCGCAATGGGTGTAGGTGAAGCTATAAAGCACGATCTTGCCCCGCAATGTTTCGTTCGTCACCCGTTCACCGTGAATATCGGTCAGGCCAAAGCCCGGCCCCAACCCTACGCGGGGCAAAACCTGAATAGGGCGCAGGATGTTAAAGGCCAGAATCCCGGCCACGCACAGCCCGGGAACGAAATAGAGCAAAAAGGTCAACAGTTTGCGTTGCCGGGAGCGACGCGGCTCCTCATCGTTGGACACGGATCGCTCCTACCAGGTCTGCCGGGGTGACGCCCTCCACCCGCTCCCGGTGGTGGACGATCATCCGATTGCCGGATAGGGTGAGAAAAATCACCTGCCGTTCGTCATCGTGTCCCACCAGCTGCGAGACCACCTCCGCATCGCGCAGCTGAGGGTCGTCGTGGTCGACGATGATGGCCTCCACCGGCTGAACCCGGAGCAAAGGCAAGGCAGACTCCAGATCTTTGGCGGTGGCGATCACCTCCACCCCTTCCTCCCGAAGCAGATGGGCGATGGCCTCGGCAAAAAGAGGATGACCGGATATGATCAGGGTACGGCAGGGTTCCACCAAACTCTCCGTTCGACCATCAATCTCAAGCCCGTCGAACGTCAGTATACCCCATGCCGCGTCGGTTGTCTTCACAAGGGAGGGTGATTTTGATCTGACAAAAAGGGATGATGGGGGAAATCATCCCTTTGGGTGATATAAGGAGCACTGCAGCGGATGAGGGCGCGGGTTGCAGGACGGCAGATGCCCCCGCCCCATCCGCTGCGGTTTTACAAGATATGCGCCAGGAATTGCCGGGTACGCTCCTCTTTGGGGTTGGTGAACAGTTCATCGGGCGGCCCTTCCTCCGCCCAGACGCCGTCGGACATGAGGATCACCCGGTCCGACACATCGCGGGCAAAGTGCAACTCGTGGGTGACGACGACCATGGTCATCCCCTCGTTGGCCAGCCGCTCCATCACGTCCACCACCTCGCCGATCAGCTCCGGGTCCAGGGCCGATGTCGGCTCGTCAAAGAGCATGATCTTCGGCTCCATCGCCAGGGCACGGGCAATGGCCACGCGCTGTTGTTGCCCACCGGACAGGCGCGAAGGGTACTCATCCCGTTTTTCCGAAAGGCCCACCCAGCTGAGCAACTCCTCCGCCTTGGCGATGGCCTCCTCCTTTTTCATCCCTTTGACGGTCACCGGGGCCTCTATGATGTTCTGCAGAGCGGTCATGTGGGGAAAGAGATTGAATTGTTGAAAAACCATGCCCACGCGGCGGCGGATCTGGCGGATCTTTTTGCGGTGGCGGCTGATCGGCTCTTGCGCGTCGATCCTGATGCCGTCAATCTCTATGATCCCCGCCGAAGGGGTTTCCAGGAAATTGAGGCAGCGCAAGAAGGTGCTCTTGCCCCCACCCGACGGCCCGATGATGACCACCACCTCGCCGGGCATCACCTCCAAGTCCACCCCGCGAATGACGTGCAGGGGACCGAAATATTTGTGCAACCCTTTGACCTTGATGATCGGTTCCGTCACGGCTTACCTCCTCTCCCCCCTGGCCATGTACTCCTCCAACTTGCCCTGCAGCAACTGGAAGATCACCGTCAGAATCCAATAGAAAGCGGCAGCGATGATAAAGGTCTCCATAGCCCGAAAGTTCTGCCGCCCGATCTTGTTGGCCCGGAAGGTCAACTCCCAAACGCCCATGACGTAGACCAACGATGAGTCTTTCATCATGGCGATAAATTCGTTGCCGATGGGTGGGATGACGATGCGGAAAGCCTGGGGTAGAACGATGCGCCGGAAGGTCTGGCTGGCGGACATGCCCAGGGCATAGGCCGCTTCGTGCTGCCCTTTGCCGATGGCCTGGATGCCGGCCCGAAAGATCTCGGTCATGTAGGCCCCATAGTTGACGCCCAGGGCCAAGATACCGGCCACCTCCGCCTTGAGCAGGATGCCCAGCTGGGGCAGGCCCAGATACCAGATAAAGATCTGCACCAGCAGGGGCGTTCCCCGGATGAGCGAAACGTAGAAACCGGAGATGCCGCTGGCGATGGGGTTTTTAGAGAGACGCCCCAACGCCCCCAACAAGGCCAGAACGATGGCCAATGCGATGGACAGGGCCGAGATGTAAAGGGTCGTCCAGGCCCCTTTCATGATAAAGCCGAAATAGTGGCCCATAAAGGCCACGTCCAGGTGGAAGCGGCGCAGCACGGAGAAGAGGAGGACCAACAGAAACACCCAGACGGCGAAGCTATAGATACCGAAGCGTAGCTTGAGGGTTCGCTGGCTGGCCTGTAGTTGCTCGGCCAAAGGGGCATCCAGGGGCGCTTCGTAGTAGAGGGCTACCGGCTCCCGCGTCAGGGCGATCAACAGGATGACGTACCAGCCGGCCAGCACCAAGATCGGCCAAGCGATCTGCAACTTGACACCGAGGGTCAGGGGATAGATGAGCACTTCAAAGAAGGGCAAACCCAACATCACAATCGGCCCCACCAGGAACACAAGGAGGGTGAGTAGATGGCTCCATAGGCGGCCCTGGCGCAGCCCCCACAGGCAAACCAAGCCCAACAAGCCGCTGACCAGCATCCAGGCGGCAATGGTGTGGCCCCATGTCGGCTGGAAGCCGTACTGGGACCATTCCAGGTGGATCTCATACTGGTTGGTCGTCTCCCAAACACGCATGGTTCCGTCGTTGCTGACGGTGGAAATGAACCCATCCTGGGGGCCAAAGAGGCCATCGTTGACAGGGGCCAGGGTTCCGACAAAGGTAGCCGTGCTCTTGCCGCCGGGAACGCGTAACGTCTTGACGGCGTTATCCGCCCCGGTGGAAAGGACCCGCTTGCCGTCGGGGTGAAAGGTCAAGCTGTTCACCGCCGCCCAGTGGCCTGCCGACGACCACAAGGCTTCGGCTGTTCCGACATCCCAAAAGACGATGGTGGTATCCTCGCTGCCCGAAACCAGAATCTGACCATCGGGGCTGAAGGCCAGCGCCGTCACCTCTTTCACATGGCCCAACCAATTTTCCTCTGCATCCTCGCAGGCATCTGCCGTCGTGTAGGTCTGATCTTCGCAGTAGCCCACCATCCTCTGGACCGGTTGCCCACTCTCCACCTCCCAGACCTGCACATCCACGCCGTCGCCGGCGGCGACCAGCGTGCCGTCGTCGCTCAGGGCCACGGCCCGTCCACCGGCGGTCGGGCCGAAGGTGCGGAGCTGCTGCCCTGTCGTCACATCCCACACCTGGACGACGTGATCTTGGCCCATAACGGCCAGCCGTGTCCGCCCGGCGTCAAAGGCCGCTTGCAGGATCGGCTCCCCAACGGTCAACAACACTTCGCCCGGCTCTTGGGCATCGGCCCAGCGGCGCACTTCGCCGTCGCTGCCGACCGAGAGCAACGCCGCACCATCGGGGGTAAAGGCCAGGGCAATGACCGGCGCGGTGTGCCCTTCCAGGCGGCGCACCGGCCAGGGTGTCTCCTGGGCGACATCAAAATCACCGCCGCCGACGGTATTCAGCGTCTCGGGAACCTCCCAAACGCGCACGCCGCCATCCTGCGCCCCGGCGGCCAGCAGCGTGCCCGACGGATTGACGGCGATGCTGTCAAACTGGCTGACCACGGCCAATCGGATCGGGCCGCCCAGGTAGTACTGGATTGCATAGAGCAGGCTGACCACGGCGGTTACGGCGACCAACACCCACACCAGCCGCACCGCCTTGTATTGAGCTGGGCTTTCGAATTTCTCCGTTTGGCTCACAATCGCGTCTCCTCTCCCCTCAATTTGACAGGTTCACCGGCTCCGGCTATAATCCCACCGAGTGACTGCTCACCCTCTTGCAGGCTTGGAAGCGGTTTCAGGTTGAAACCGGTTGCCCGTCGGACAACGCCGGCGATTCCAATCGGTCTTGCCAACCCGCGGGAGGGTCGGCTGAGTAGTCACCCCACCGATACTTTTGGTGGGGAGTTCCGTGCAAAGGAGTCGTGTGATGAAAGGGTTGAGCATTCTGGTCCTCCTGGCCTCGCTGGTCTTGCTTGCGGTCGCTTGTGGCGAAACAAGCCCCTTTGCGCCGACGGCGACCTCCGAACCGGCTGCGGCGATGGTCGCGCCGTCCGATGCCCCTTTGCCGGTCGGCAATGTACCGCCAACCGCCACCGCCGAACCGCGCCGCGACCGCTTCTACCGCTCCTATCCGGCTCCTACCGGGGCCGCCGGGTTCCGCCGCTACTATCAGAAACGCTGCTATCCCGGCTGCCACGATGACGCACCGGTTATCACCCCCACCGGCACAGGGCACGATACGATGGTCCAAGCCGGGGCCACCCCCACCCACGAGCGGCTCTATCGCTCCTATCCGGCTCCTACCGGGGCCGCCGGGTTCCGCCGCTACTACCAAATACGTTGCTACCCCGGCTGCCACACCTACGGCACACCGGTTCCTACCCGCGTCCACCCCTAAACGGCTACCTAAGCCGCCAAGCCCCATTCCACACTTCCTCTGCGCTCTTGGCGTCTTTGCAGTTCTGATTTTTGAACCACCAAGACGCCAAGGGCGCGAAGGCTTTTTCCTTTTCCTTTGCGTTCTTTGCGGTTTTTGGAACCGCCAAGTCATCACATTTGGGCAACCCCCTACGTCCGCAGGTGGCAGGCAACATAGTGATCCGGCCCGATCTCCACCAGCTGCGGCTCCTCCCGGCTGCAGATCTCCCGGGCGATGGGGCAGCGGGGATGGAAGCGGCAACCGCTGGGCGGGTTGATCGGGTTGGGGATCTCCCCCCTGGGCATGGGCGTCGTGCGCCGGAAGCGCGGGTCGGGCACGGGAACGGCGGCCAGCAACGCCTCGGTGTACGGATGGCGTGTCTGGCGATAGACCTCAACCAGCGGTCCTACTTCCACGATGCGGCCCAGGTACATGATGGCGATCCGGTCGCAGATGTAGCGGGCGGTGGCCAAGTCGTGGGTGATGAACACATAGGTCAGGTTGAACTCATCCTTGAGCCGGTTCATCAGATCCAGGAGCATCACCCGCACCGAAACGTCGGCCATGGCAATCGGTTCGTCGGCAATGACCAGGTCGGGGTGCATGATCAGAGCGCGGGCCAAAACGATCCGCTGCCGCTGCCCGCCGGAGACCTGATGCGGGTACTTGCGGTAGATGGCCTCCGCCGGGGTCAAGCCCACCTTTTCCATCATGTCCAGCACCCGCTCCCGCTTTTCCCGCTCACCGGCCAGATGATGGATTTTGAGGGCATGACCGATAGAATTGCCGATGCGCATCCGCGGGTTGAGGGAAGCATACGGGTCTTGAAAGACGACCTGCATCCGTTGGCGCAGGCGGCGCAATTCCTTCTGGCTCAGGGCGGTCAGGTCCTGGCCGTCAAAGATGATCTTGCCTTCGGTCGGCTCAATGAGGCGGATGAGGAGCCGCCCGGTGGTCGTTTTGCCGCTGCCGCTTTCCCCGGCCAGGCCAAAGACCTCCCCTCGGCGGATGCGGATGTCCACCCCATCCACCGCCCGCACAAATTCTTTCTGCCGTGTGACCAGGTTCTCCACAAATCCCTGCTGGACGGGGAACCATTTTTTCAAGCCATAGGCTTCGACCAGATAGTTGCCGTTTGCCCCGCTTTTCTCCGTCATTCGTCAAGTCCAATTCGTACAATCAACAAAAAGCGTTTCGCGCTACGTCGTCTCGTACAGCCAACATTTGGCCCATCGCTCCGGCTGCACCTGGACAAAAGGCGGTTCTTCCCGACGGCAACGCTCCATTGCCTGGGGACAGCGAGGGTGAAAGCGACAGCCGGTCGGCGGGTTGATCAGGTTGGGCGGGGAACCCTCCATCGTCCGCAGTTCCTCATCTTCCAGGCGGATGTTGGGCACGGAGGCCAACAGGCCCTGGGTGTAGGGGTGCAACGGCTCGTCAAAGAGGGCCTGGGCCGGGGCGACCTCCACCAGTTTGGCGGCGTACATCACGGCCAGGCGGTCGGCCAGTTCGGCGACGATGCCCAGGTTGTGGGAGATGAGCACCAGCGTCATCTGATAGGTGGCCTTGAGCTCCTTGAGCAGGTCCAGGATTTGGGCTTCGACGATGACATCCAGGGAGGTGGTCGGCTCGTCGGCGATGACCAGGTCGGGGTTCAGGATGAGGGCCAGGCCGATCATCACCCGCTGACGCATCCCACCGGAAAGCTGATGGGGGTAGTCGTTCAGCCGCTCGCGCTGGATGCCCAGGTGGTCAAACATCTTGGCCGCCCGCTCTCGCGCCTCGGCTTTGGAGACGCTTTTCTCGTGGGTGCGGATCGTTTCGATAAAGTGGTTGTCAATGCGCTGCAACGGGTCCAGGGAGGTCATGGGGTCCTGAAAGATCATGGAGATCCGCTTGCCCCGGATGCGGGTCATCTCTTTCTGGTCTTTGGTCAACAGGTCCTGGCCCTTGAAGAGGATCTGCCCGCCGACGATGCGGCCCGGTTCGGAGACCAAGCGCAGGATGGCGCGGCCCAGGGTGGATTTGCCGCAGGCCGATTCGCCCACCAGCCCCAGCGTCTCCCCCTCGTACACGAACAGGTCCACATGGTCCACCCCCCGGATCGTACCGGTGCGGACGGGGTATTCAACCTGCAAGTCCTTGATTTCCAGCAGAATCGGTCGTTCGGTCATCATGTCCTGCGTCAGTTCTCGGTCAATCGCGGGTTCAGGATTTCGTTCAACCCCTCGCCCAACATGCTAAAGCCCAGGGTCAGGAGGGCGATCATCACGCCCGGAAAGGTGATGATCCACCAATAGCCGCTGGGGACGAAACGCCGCCCGAAGGAAAGGTCCATCCCCCAGTCCGGGGTGGGCGGCGGCAGGCCCAGGCCCAGGAAGCTCAACCCGGCTTCGGTCAGGATTGAATCGGCCACATTTACGGAAAAGATGACGACGATGGAGGGGATGACGTTGGGAAAGACATAGAGGAATAGGATCGTCGCCGGTGATGCACCCAGGCTGCGGGCCGCCTCAACGTACACCTCGGCCTTGATGGAAAGCACTTTGCCCCGCACCAGCCGAAAGTAGACGGGGACATAGATGACGGCGATGGCAATGGCAATGTTCAGCATCCCCGGCCCCAGCAGGGCGGCCATGGCAATAGCCAGGATGAGACCGGGGAAGGAGTAGATGCTGTCCATGACCAGGGAGAGCACCTTGTCCATGGAACCGCCGGCAAAGCCGGAAAGCAACCCCAAGGGGATGCCGAACCCGGCGGAAAGCAAGGCGGCGACGATGGCAATGGCCAACACCGTCCGCGCCCCGTGGATCATGCGGCTGAAAACGTCACGCCCATAGTTGTCGGTTCCCAGGACGAAACTATCGCCGAACGGTTCGCCCACCGTCTTGACGGCCAATTCCTGTTTCCGAATCTGTTCGCGGTATTTGGGGTCGTCGGCGTCCGTCACCAGGGCCTCGATCTCGCCGTTCGCCAGGGCCTCCACCGCCGTGCGGATGGAGGTGTAATCTTGGTACAAGATGTCCAATTTGTCCAGCTCCCGACCGGCCTGGGAGTTGGTCACGATGCCGACGGTGTGGCCCGGCAGGTCCTCGACGCCGTGGATCTCGTCGTTTTCCTGGAGCACGACGACCGATTGTTGCGCACCGGGCCGGTTGAAGGGCGCACCCACGAACTTGATGGGATCGTAGGGTGCGAGCCGGTCGGCAAAGATGGTCATCAGGATAATGGCCACCAGGAGCACGCCGCCCGAAATGGTGATCCACCATTCGGCGCCATACCATTTGGCGTTATCCAGAAACCAGCGTACCGGACTAAATCTCGGCAGTGCAGCGTTCGTCTCTTCTCTCATCATCTTTTCTAGTAGCGAATCCGTGGGTCAATCCAGGCGTAGATAATGTCCACGATCAGGCTCACCGCCGCAACGAGGACGGCGAAAAAGACGACAGAACCCTGGATTGAGTTGAAATCGCGGTAACCGATGCGTTCCCACATGAAAAGCCCCATGCCCGGCCAAGAGAAGGTGGTCTCGGTCAAGACGGCCCCGGCCAGTAGGGCGGCGAATTGTAGGCCCATCATCGTCAGGATGGGGATGAAGGCATTTTTGAGGGCATGGCCGTACACCACCGACCGCTCGCGGATGCCCCGCGCCCGACAGGCGGTGATAAAGTCTTCCTGCAAGGTATCAAGCATGTTGGAGCGGGTCAGCCGGACGAACACGCCCGAAAGGTACAGGCCCAACGTCAGGGCAGGCAAGAGCATGTAGCGCAAGGCACTCACCAGGGCCGGGCCGTTGAGGGTCAGAATGCTATCCAGGATGTAGAGGCCGGTGATGTGTTGGGGCGCCATCTCGGTTCCGATGCGGCCGGAAATGGGCAGGGGCAAAAAGTCGTGAAAGATGGGATACAAATACTGCCGGGCAAAAGCCGAGGTCTCGTACCACTCGCCCAGGTAGACGCCAAAGATCAGCTGGAACATCAGCCCCAGCCAGAACACGGGGACGGCCCAGATGACGATGCTAAAGATGCGGGCGGTGTAATCGGTCACGCTGCGCCGTTTGTGGGCGGCCAACGCCCCCAGAGGGACGCCGATGAGGATCGTCACGGTGAGGGAGGCGATGGCCAGCTCCAGGGTGGCCGGGAATTTGAGCTTGAGGTCTTCGGCCACAGGACGTCCCCGCGTGGGGGCCATAGAGACGCCCAGGTCCAAGCGGAGCAGATCGCCCAGGTAGTTGAAATATTGGCTGTCCAGCGGTTTGACCTTGACATCAAAGCGGTCGGCCGGCGCCCAACCGACCATGCCGCCTTCGGGCACATAGAGTTTGAGCCAGGGGCGGCTATCAAAGCGGTTCAAACCGCCCGCCGTGCCCAGCCATAGCGTTCCGCCGTTGTCCTGCCAGACGGCCCGCACGTCGTCGTCGGAAAGGCCGCTCGCTGCGGTGTAGGTCTGCCAGGTTTGGCCGTCGAAACTGCCGGCCCCTTCCTGCGTGCCGACCCACAGTTTGCCCCCCTGCCCTTTGGCAAAGGCCGGTTCGCCGTAGATGACGTTGATGCGGTGGCCGACCAGGCCGTCGGCGGTGGTGTAGGTCGTCCACGTTTCGCCGTCAAAGCGGGCCAGTCCTGCATCCGTGCCGACCCACAGGTTGCCCCCCTGTCCTTTGGCAAAGGCTTCGTCGCCCCATAGGGCCAGCACCCGGTCCGAAGGCAAGCCGTCGGCGGCGGTGTAGGTGGTCCATTCTTCGCCGTCAAAGCGGCTCAGGCCCGCCTCCGTGCCGAACCAGAAGGTCCTCTTGCCATCCCCCCAGATGGCCCGCACTTCCTGCCCGGCCAGGCCGTCATCCGGCGTCACCGCCGTCCAGGTCTCGCCGTCATAGACGGCGGCGCCCCGGTCGGTGCCGACCCAGACCGGCTTGGAGCCTTTGCCCCAGACGGAGAACACCCGGTCGCCGGGCAGGCCGTCGGCGGTGGTAAAGGAGGACCACTTGTTGCTCTTGACCCGCAGGACGCCCGCGCCGTCGGTGGCGAACCACAGATCCGCCGGGCGACCGCTCCAGATGGCGGTGATGGTTTTGTCCGCCGTGTCCGCGAACGGCTCCCAGCCCATGGCCTCGCTCCAGCGGGTGACGCCCCGGTCGGTGCCGAACCAGAGCAAGCCCGATTTTTCGCCCCAAATGGCGTTGACCTCGGTCCCCGCCGGACCTTCCGGCGCGGCAAAGCGGATCCACGTCTCCGTGCCGGGGATGACCTCCTCGGCCTCGACGGTCATTTCGGTGTTAACCTGCCGCATCCAATCGAATTGGTCGGGGGAAACCCAACCGGTCCACTCCGGCGGGACGACGACCTGGAGCCAGTCGCCGGTCCCTTCCAGGGCCGGGTCTTCCTTTTCCTTGACCCGCTTGCTGATCTCCATGACCAGGCCCTGTTCGACCAGCAGGGCTTTGCCTCCACCCGGCCCCATTTTGTCCTGGAGGAACAGTTGCTCCGGTCGGACCTTTGCCGTGCTGCCCTGGAAATTCAAAAAGAGGGGCAAGTCCAACCCCAGGTTGTGCTTGAGCTGGTCTTTATACTCCTGGGGCACGCCGGGGCGGAGCATGGCCTCCACCGGATCGCCGGGCATGATGCGGACAATGAAAAAAACCAGGGTCACCAGGATAAAGAGCATGGGAATAGTGAGGAGGACCCTGGTAATGATGTAAACACGCAATGTTTTCATAGTAGATCGCGTTGGTCTTTACCGTGAGGGCGCAAAGGCCGCCAAGTCCTTCTTTGCGCTCTTGCGGTAAATATCCGTTCAGGTCGGTTTTTTCAACAGTTTTCCGGATAATTTCTTGCGCAAAGCAGGAAAAGCGGGGTTTTGGCGGAGGACGCTCTCCGCCAAAACCCCAACAAGTCCCTTAGGTCTGGCTTATTCTTTGTAGAGCAGGAAGTAGTGGAAGAGCATGTTCGGGTCCAGAACGATGCCCTTCACGTTGGGCTGGGCGACGACCAGGAGCGAACCCTGGGTCAGCGGGATGGTCGGCGGATCCTCCACCCACAGCCTCTGGGCTTCTTCGTAGATCGCCTTGCGTTCCTCGCTGTCCACGGGGGTCATGGTCTGGCCTTTTTCCAGCAGGGCATCCATCTCGTCGTTGGCATAGAAGATGCCCATGTCATCCGACGCGGAGGAGTGGCCCCAAGACCAGGTGTAGTTGTCCGGGTCAAGGTAGTCGGGATACCAACCCAGCAGGAAGACGGGCATGGAACCGGCGTTCATGTACTCCTTGTAGGTGGCCCATTCGGTGTTCTGCAGGTTGACTTCAATCATGCCGGTTTCTTCCAGGTTGTCCTTGAGGACGGTGGCCACGTCGGCCTCGGTGGGACCATAGTGGGTCGGCGTCCACCACAGGTCCATGACCAGCTTATTGTCCTCGCTGAACCCGGCTTCTTGCAACAGTTCCTTCGCCTTGTCCAGGTCCCGCTTGGGGAAGGCGTCAATGTGCGACCACATGCCCATCGGGACCATGCTGTAAAGCGGCTTGTGGGTCCCCTGGAAGGCGATGGTCGTCACGGCGTCGCGGTCCACCGCGTAGGCGATGGCCTGGCGGACGGCCACCTGGTCAAAAGGCGGCGTGGTGACGTTGAAGCAGATGTAGCGGATCTGGGCGCCGGGGCCTTCGATGACCTGCAACTCGCCGGCGGCCTCCAGGTCGGCATAGTCGGTGGGGTTCAGGGTCTTGGTGGCAACGTCAATCTCGCCGCTCTCCACGGCCAGGCGCATGGTCGTCGCATCGGCATAGTACTTGATGATGATCTTGGGCGTCTTGGGGGCCGGGCCTGGATAGTCGGGGTTGGCCTCCAGGACCATCTCTACGTCGCGCTCCCACTTGGTGATCTTGTAGGGGCCGAGACCGCCGCACATGCTGTCGGCATCAATGGCATCCTCGGAGTAGCAGTTGGGGCTGACGGGCGAGTAGGGCTGGGTGGCGACCAACAGCGGGAAGTAGGCAACGGGGTTCTTCAGGATGTACTTGACGGTGTACTCGTCCACCACCTCCACATCCTTGACAAAGGAGGTGACCAGCCAGTTGGGGTCGCCCTCAAGGCGCACCACGCGGTCATAGGACCACTTGACGGCATCGGCGTTGAAGGGCGTGCCGTCGGGGAACTTGGCCCCTTCGATCAGGTGGAAGGTGTATTCCAGGCCGTCGTCGCTGACTTCGTAGCTGGTGGCCAAGCCGGGCTCCAGCTCGGTGGTGCCGGGCTTGTAGTGCAACAGGGTGTCCATCGTGTTGTGATGGATCTCCCAGGTGTGGAAGTCGTAGCTATCGGCCGGGTCCAGGACCGTCACCTTGTCGGTGGTGCCGATGACGATGGCCTCGCCTTCCTCTCCCATCGGCGGCGTTTCGCCCTCTTCCGGCTTGATGATGGTGGTCAGGTCAATGCCGTACCACTTTTCGGACAGCTTGGTCAGCGTCCCGTCCTCATGCATTTCGGCAATGATCTCGTTCAGCTTGGCCAGCATCTTGTCCGAAGGACCACGGCTCTTGTCCAGGGCAAAGGCCAACGGTTCGTAGAAAGCCGGAGTGCCCACATACTTGAGCGGCACACCTTCATCAATGGCGTTCTGGATGGTAGGCTGGGCCGACATGACCGCATCCAAGCGGACACCATCGCCCAGGGCCAGGTCCTGGATCGCCTCGGCGTCGGTGGAGTAAGGCTTGATCTTGACGCCGGCCGGCGGGTCGTACATGATCTCGCCGCCCATGATGGACAGCGTCCCGTTCAGATAAGCCTCATAGGTCGTAGCCGTGCCCAAACCGACGGTCTTGCCTGCCAAGTCCTCCGGAGTCTTGATGTCGGTGTTGTCCTTGTGGACGGCAAAGGAAGCCGGAGTATAGTAGTAAGGATCGGTGAACCACAGGACCTCGGCGCGGGCTTCGGTGGGGGTCATGGAACCGATGCTGACATCCCAACGACCGCCCCAGTTGCCGGCGGTGATCATATCCCAGTCGGGCGTCACGAATTCAACCTCAACGCCCAGCCGCTTGGCAACCTCTTTGGCAACATCCACGTCAAAGCCATCCAGCTCCCCTTTCTCATTCAGGAAGCTCTGCGGGGCATAGTTGGGGTCGGTGGAGACCACCAATTTCCCGGCGGCCAGCACCTCATCGAGCAGGTCCTTGGCCTCCTCTTTGGTCGGCTCCGGTGCTTTGGTCGGTTCTGGGGCCTTTGTCGGCTCCGGTGCTTTGGTCGCTTCCGGTGCTTTTGTCGGTTCCGGCGCTTTGGTCGGCTCCGGGGTGGGGCCGCAGGCGGCCAACACAGTCGCCAAAACGGTCAAGATGAGCAGCAAATTGAATACTGCACGCTTCCCTTTCATTGTCACTCTCCTCCCATTCTTGTTTTCTCAAGATTTTACACCACAGATGACTCTTTTCGCCTCTTTCCTACCACCTCCTTCCCATCGCTACAGGATCAACCCGCGCAACATACCTTGTGGCACAGGCCCAACATTCCCTCTGCAGGGCGCACCGGCCCCAAGTATAACAAAGGTGTGACAATCTGTCAAGAAACCGACAAGCATTCCTGGGAGCCACATCGGTTGCCGGTTGCAACATTTGCCAAAGTATGCTATCATCGAGTCGCCACCCGGCTCCGATCCATCACCGGCGGCGAACCCCGGTCTGCAGGGGCAAAGTACGCCTTCCCGACCGACCCGCAAGAGGAGCCGCAGGGTGATTATTTGTGCAAAGCGGTCAATGAGAAAAGGAGGGAAAACCGATGACAAAGGAAGAACTGTTGGCCAAGTTGAACGAAGACTTGGCCTGGGAGTATGCGGCCATGATCCAGTACATCCAGCACGCTTCGGTCATTACCGGGGCCAAGTACGAATCGATCATCGCCGAGTTGCTGGTCCACGCCAACGAGGAAATGCAACACGCCATCAGCCTTTCGGACCAGATTGATTGGCTGGGTGGCGTACCGGCGGTGGACGTACAAAAGATCCAAACTTCGGGCGATAGCACGGAGATGCTGGAGCAGGACCTGGAGGGGGAGCTCCACGCCATTGAGCGGTACAAGGAGCGCATCGCCCAGGCCGAGGCCCTGCGGGAATACGGTCTGCGCCGCGTCCTGGAAGACATTCTCATCATGGAAGAGGAGCACGCCCGCGATCTCTCCACCGTCTTGGGCAAATGATCCCGGTGTGTCTCGCTCCGGCGGATTCACACGGCCCACCGACGCGGACCACAGGCCGGGGAAGGAGCGGCATTTGACTCGGCTGAGGCAAATGGCCCGTGGGGGCCTGCCGATCATCATTCTGGCGGTTTACTTTGTGCTGGGGACGCTTTACGCTCTCTACACTCCACCCTGGCAGGCTCCCGATGAACCGGCCCACTACAACTATATCCGCTACCTGGCCGAGCAACACCGCTTCCCCATCCTCAAAGCAGGCGACTACCCTGCCGCCTATCTGGAGGAGATCAAAGCCGCCCGTTTCCCTCCCGATATGTCCATCGCTCCCATCCGCTACGAGTTCCACCAGCCACCCCTTTACTACTTGCTGGCCGTTCCGCTCTACAGAATGGGCAGGGGGAGCATTCTCCCCCTGCGTTTCCTCTCCTTGACGCTGGGAGCGTTGCTCCTCGCGGTGATCTACCGGATCGGGAGGATGCTGGCCCCCCGGCGACCGAATCTGGCCCTGGGCATAACCGCCTTTGTCGCCTTCCTGCCCATGCACCTGGCCATGACCGCCTCGGTCAACAACGACATCTTGGCCGAGTTGTTGCTGGCGACGATCATGCTCTTTGCCATCGGCTATTTGCATCAGGGAGATCTCTCCGCCGGGCGGCGGGATGACACCCGCCTGCTCGTCCTCCTGGGCGTGACCACAGGGCTGGCTTTTGTCACCAAGTCGGCGGCCTACATCGCCTTGCCTTTGGTACTGGTCACCATCGCCGTCCGCCACCTTTTGTTGGACCGAACAAGGCCGGGGGCGTTCGTCCGGCAGGTCATTCTCTACGCCGTCCCCGCCGCAGCCCTGGCCCTGCCCTGGTGGCTGCGCAACCTGGCCGTCTACGGCGACCGCGATTTTTTGGGATTGGTCCGCCATGAACAGGTAGTCATCGGCCAGCTCCGCACCGCCGAGTTTATCGCGGCCCACGGCGTGGGGACCTTGCTCCACGACCTGGGGATCACGACCTTCCGCAGCTTCTGGGGGCAATTCGGCTGGATGGGAGTCTTGCTGGATCAACGCCTTTACCAAGCATTAGCCATTCTCTCCGCCCTGGCCTTGATCGGCCTGGGCCTGTGGATCGCCCGCACGCGGCAGCGGTGGGCAGAGATTCCGAGCCGGCAAAGAGCAGCCGGTGGGCTACTGGCTTTGCTACTCCTCCTCAACGTGACGACCTTTCTTTGGTACAACACCCGCTTCGTCCAACACCAGGGCCGTTATCTCTTTCCCGCCCTGCCGGCCATCAGCTTCGCCGTGGCCTTGGGCTGGCGGGAGGCGTTGCGCCGCCGTTACGCCCTCCCCCTGGCTGCAGTTGCCGTCGTCGCCGCCTTGCTCCTCCGCCTGATCGCCGATGCATCCGCTTGGCTGCTCCTCATGCTGGGGCTGACCGCCGCCGCCCTGGTCACGCACCGCTTCCTGCCCGTGCTGCCGGAACCTGCCGTCCAGACGGTTCCATACCTTTTGCTGGTTTTCGTAGCCCTGGGCAGCCTCTTCCTGTTCATCGTGCCCCAACTGACCATCTGACGGTGTGCCGATGGAACCTTTGCGCATTCTCATTGCCGATGACGACAGCCTGCACGTCATGAGCCTGCGACAGCAGTTGGAGGAGCTAGGCCACCGGGTTGTCGCCGAGGCATACACCGGACGCGAAGCCGTCCTGCTGGCCGAGGAGTGCCAACCCGACCTGGCCCTCTTGGACATCATGATGCCCGATATGGACGGCATCGAAGCGGCCCGGCGCATCACCGCGCAACGGCCCATCCCCATCCTGCTCATCAGCGCCCACAGCGAACACGAACTGGCCGTGCGTGCCGACCAGGCAGGCATCTTTGCCTACCTGGTCAAACCGGTCACGGCCCGCGACCTGCGCCCGGCCCTACTCTTGGCCCGCTCCCGCTTCCGCGAGTTTCAGCTCCTGCGGCAAGAGGTGGACGACCTGCGCCAGGCGTTGGAGACCCGTAAACTGGTCGAACGGGCAAAGGGGATCCTCATGCGTCGCCTCCACCTGACCGAAGAAGAAGCCTTCCGCCGACTGCAAAAGCGCAGCCAAGATGAAAACCGCAAGATGCGGGAAGTGGCCCAAGCCATCATCACCGCCGACGAGATGTTTCGCCAATAGTGCAGAGGGAACTTTGAACGATACGTTGGACCGCATCCTGCCCACGGTAAGCAAACCGGCCCGCTACACCGGCGGCGAATGGAACCAGGTGGTCAAAGATTGGGACGCCTGCGACGTGCGCTGGTGCCTGGTCTTTCCCGATATTTACGAAATCGGCATGTCCAACCTGGGCTTGAGCATCCTCTACGACATCCTCAACCGTCGGGCCGGGCCACACACCCTGGCCGAGCGGGCCTACGCCCCCTGGACCGACATGGAAGCGGCCATGCGGGCCGCGCAGTTGCCCCTCTTTAGCCTGGAAAGCCGCCGCCCCCTCGCCGCCTTTGACATCTTGGGCTTTAGCCTGCCCTACGAGCAGCTCTACACCAACCTGCTCAACCTCCTGGACCTGGCCGGGCTACCGGTCTTGGCCGCCCGGCGGGATGAGAGCCATCCCCTCGTCATCGCCGGAGGGGGCGCGGCCCTGAACCCGGAGCCGCTGAGCGACTTTGTGGACGCCTTTGCCCTGGGCGACGGCGAGGAATTGGTGGTCGAGATCGGCGAGGCGGTGCGCCGGGCCAAGAAAAAGGGCGCGTCGCGGGAAGAACTACTACACCGCCTGGCCGCCATTCCGGGCCTTTACGTGCCCCGCTTCTACGAGGTAGAGTACGACGGGACCGGGCGCATCGCCGGGGTGCGCCCTACCCGAACCGACGTGCCGCTGCCGGTCCGCAAGCGCATCGTGACCACCTTGCCGCCGCCCGTCACCCGGCCCCTGGTCCCCTACATCAACACCGTCCACAACCGGGCCGTCGTGGAGATCCAACGGGGCTGCACACGGGGCTGCCGCTTTTGCCACGCGGGCATGATCTACCGCCCCGTGCGCGAGCGGCCCGTGGCCGAGGTGCTGGACGCCGTAGAGGCCATCATCGCCAACACCGGCTTTGAAGAGATCGCCCTGCTTTCCCTCAGCTCCAGCGACTATACCCACATTGAGGAGCTGGTCCGGCAGTTGGTCGCCCGCCACGGGGACGCGCACCTTTCCCTTTCCCTGCCGAGCCTGCGCATTGAATCGGTCTCGGTGGCGTTGATGGAGCAGCTGCAAAGCACCGGGCGGCGTTCCAGCTTCACCTTTGCCCCGGAAGCGGCCACGGAGCGGCTGCGGGGCGTCATCAACAAGCCCATCGCCGATGAGGAGCTGCTGGCCGTGGCCGAGGAAGTCTACAGCCGGGGCTGGAAGACGATCAAACTCTACTTTATGATCGGCCTGCCCACCCAGACCCTGGACGACGTAGCCGCCATCGCCGATCTGGCCCGGCGGGTGCGGGCCGTGGGACGGCGGGTGCTGGGGCGCAAGGCCCAGGTCAACGTCAGCGTTTCGACCTTTGTGCCCAAACCCCACACCCCCTTCCAATGGACGCCCCTGGCCTCCGAGGAGGAGATCAAAGCGCAGCAGGACTATCTCAAAGAGCACCTGCGCGGGCCGGGCCTCAAGCTCAACTGGAACCGCTACCGCGAAACGCAGCTGGAAGCGGTCCTTTCGCGGGGCGACCGGCGGTTGGGGGCGGTCATCCACCGCGCCTGGCAACTGGGTGCCCGTTTTGACGGCTGGGGCGATCAGTTCAAAGTGGAAGCCTGGCGGCAGGCTTTCCGCGAATCGGGGCTGGAGATCGGCTTCTACACCCGCCGCGCGCGTGACCTGGACGAAATCCTGCCCTGGGACCACATTGACGCCGGGGTGCGCAAAAGCTACCTGGCCCGCGACTACCGGGCCTCCCTGCGCGGAGAAACGCGCCCCGACTGCCGCGAACGGTGCTACGCCTGCGGCATCCTCACCGCCTTTCGCCGGGAGCGGGCCGCCGCGCCTGCCGACGCTTGGGGTTGCCCAAAGAGCAGTGACCGATGACCGATTCACCAACCTCCAAGCCGCCAACCTACCGACGCCTGCGGATCCGGTTCGCCAAGGGAGAACCGTTGAAGTATATCTCCCACCTGGACCTGGCGCGGACGTGGGAGCGGGTTTTCCGCCGGGCCGGGCTGCCGGTAGCCTACTCCCAGGGGTTCAACCCCCGCCCCCGCTTCCAGATCGCGGCGGCGTTGCCGGTGGGCGTCACCGGGCGGGCCGAGCTGCTGGACCTGTGGCTGACCGAGCCGCTATCCCCGGCGGAGATCCTGGCCCGCCTGCGCCCCCAGCTGCCCCCCGGCCTGACGATCCACGGCGTCGAGGCGGTGGACGCGCAATCGCCCTCCCTCCAATCGCAGATGCGGGCCGCCGAATACCGGGCCGTGGTCCACAGCGACGAACCGCCGGAGGCCATCCGCAGCCGCGTAGAAAAACTGCTGGCGGCCCCCACCCTGCCCCGTCGGCGGCAACACAAGGGCAAAATCCAGACCTACGACCTGCGCCCCCTCATCCGCACCATCGCCGTAGAGCCGGGGCCGGAGGGAACCGTCTACCTGACCATGCGCCTGCAAGCCAGCCCCCAAGGGGCCGGCCGTCCCGACCAGGTGTTGGAGCTGCTGGGCCTTTCCACCGCGCCCCACACCGTCGAGCGGACCAACCTCTACTTTGATTTTGACAATTAGCCGGGAGATGGTATAATCTGCCTTCGCGCGGACGGCGGAGGGGTCCGGCTGGGTCCCTCCGTTTTATAGCGCAAATCGGCGATTTCGCCGCTGCCAGCAGCGCGTTTGGAGGAAACACCCGATGTACGCAGTGATCAAGACAGGCGGCAAGCAATACCGGGTCAGCCCCGGCGATTCAATTGATGTAGAGAAATTGCCCTACGAGGTAGGCGAGCAGATTGAGCTGGATCAAGTGCTCCTGGTGGCCAACGGTTCCGGGGCCAAAATCGGCCAACCGCTGGTGGAAGGGGCCAAAGTCAAGGCGACGGTCACGCGCCAGGCCAAAGGCCGCAAGGTGATCATCTACAAATACCGCCCCAGCAAACGGTATCGCCGCAAACGGGGCCACCGCCAGCATTACACCCGGCTCAAGATTGACGAAATCCTTGTCTAAAAGACCCCGCCCCGTGAACCGAACAGGTGGAAAGACGCCACCGACGTTCTTGGCGTCTCTGCCGGGAGCGGGGCATGGGCAGCCACACTCGGTAGCAAGACGGAGGGAAAGATGGCACACAAAAAGGGCGGCGGCAGCAGCCGCAACGGGCGCGATAGCAGGTCCAAGCGATTGGGCGTCAAACGATACGACGGCGAATGGGTATCGGCGGGCAGCATCCTGGTCCGGCAGCGGGGCACAAAATTCAAACCGGGCCATAACGTCGGGCTGGGCCGCGATTACACCATCTTTGCTACGATGGACGGTTACGTAAAATTCGAAACGATCCGCAACAAGCGCAAGCAGGTCAGCGTCTACCCGGAGCGGGTGACGGCCTAGAGAGGCAGGACGACGATGAAAGACAAGATTCACCCCAAATATTACCCCCAGGCCCGCGTGATCTGTGCCTGCGGCAACACCTGGATCACCGGGGCTACCCAACCCGAAATCCGCACCGACGTTTGCTCGGCCTGCCACCCCTTCTTCACCGGCGAACAACGCATTGTGGACACCGCCGGGCAGGTGGAGCGGTTCATGCGCCGCCTGGAGAAAAAAGTCTCTCTGACCGGACAGGGAGCAGCCTGAAGGCAAGTACGGCAAGGGGCAGAGTGACGAACTTTGCCCCTTTTTCAGTTATAGAAAACGTGGTAGACCACCTCCGCGGGAGACCAAACCCCGGAAGCTTGAGGAGTTGCACATGCGCCATAGCTACAACGGCGGCTGGGTCGAGGTGATCTGCGGCAGCATGTTCAGCGGCAAGACGGAGGAATTGATCCGCCGCGTCCGCCGCGCCCGCATCGCCAAACAAAAGGTCCAAGTCTTCAAACCGGCCATTGACAATCGCTACCACACCCGCCAAGTCGCCTCACACAACGGTCTCAAGTGGGAAGCGATCCCCCTCAACAACGCCCGTGACCTGCTGGCACGGCTGGAACCGGAGACAACCGTCGTTGCCGTGGACGAGGCCCAATTCTTTGACTGGGAGATCGCTTCGGTCTGCACCGAACTGGCCGACCGGGGCCTGCGGGTCATCGTCGCCGGGCTGGACATGGACTTTCGGGGGGAACCGTTCGGCCCCATGCCCCTACTCATGGCCGAGGCCGAAGAGGTGACCAAGTTGCAGGCCATCTGCGTCGTCTGCGGCGCACCGGCCAGCCGCACCCAACGTTTGATCGACGGCCAACCGGCGGCCTACGACGACCCGATCATCCTGGTCGGCGGCAGCGAATCGTACGAAGCCCGCTGCCGCCGCTGCCACCAGGTCCCCCATAAACCCGAAAAGACTTGACATGCGCAAGATAGCCATCGTCGGATTCAAGGGCGGCATCGGCAAAACGACCACCTGCGTAAGCCTGGGCGCAGGGCTGGCCCTGCGCGGTCGCCGCGTGCTGCTCATTGATACCGACACCCAGGCCAACGTCTCCCTCTCCCTGGGCATCCATGACTATCGGAAATCGCTGGCCGATGTTTTGATCCGCAAAGCCCAGGCCCGCGAGTGCATTCTCCGCGCCCGACCCAATCTGGACATCCTGCCCAGCAGCCTGGCCCTGTTCAAAGCCCAGCAGCGCATGATCCTGGAAATGGCCCGCGAAGAGATCTTTGTGGAGATCTTTGCCGACCTAACCGACTATGACTACCACATCCTGGACTGTGCCCCCTCTGCCTCCCTGCTGACGGTGAACGCCGTGGCCTACGCCCAGGAGATTTTCATTCCCGTTTCGATGGAGATGCTGGCCCTGGCCGGCGCACGCCATTTCATGCGCTACCTGCGGGACATCAGCCGTTTGCTGGGCAGCGGCGCAACCATCCGCCTGATCATCCCTACCATGTACGACCCCCGCCGCCGGGTGAGTGCCATCGTGCTGCAATCGCTCATCAAAGATTTCGGTGAACGGGTGACGCACCCCATCCGCATTGACACCAAGCTCTCGGAAGCCCCCGGTGCAGGGCAGACCATCTTTGAGTACGCGCCCCGCAGCCGGGGCGCAGCCGATTACGCCCGGCTGACGGAACTGGTCGAAAGGATGCCACCCACGGAAGAGTCCAACGGAGGATGAAAGGAGGACGCCATGCCCCGTGTGATCGCCGTCGCCAACCAAAAGGGAGGGGTTGGAAAGACGACAACCGTCGTCAACCTGAGTGTGGCCCTGGCCCAAATGCACAAAAAGACCCTGGCCGTGGACCTGGACCCCCAGGGTGCGCTGTCGGTCGGGCTGGGGGTAGATGGCTACGGCCTGCAAGAGACCATCTACACGGCCATGACCACCGAAGATTTCCCGATCCGCCGCATCATCTACCCCATCAAAGCCTACCTGGACCTGATCCCGGCCAATGTGGACCTTGCCTCCGCCGAGATTGAGCTCATTGCCGAGATCAAACGCGAATTCATCTTGCGTCGCCTCTTGGAGCCGCTGCTGCCCTGGTACGACTACATCCTGATCGATTGCCCGCCCAGCCTGGGGCTGCTGACGGTCAACGCCTTCTGCGCCGGCAGAGAGGTGCTGATCCCCTTGCAAGCCGAGTACTTTGCCATGCGCGGCATCCGCCTGCTGCTCCAGACAATGGAACGGGTCAAGGCACGGCTGAACCCGGAGCTGGAACTGTTGGGCATCCTGACGACCATGTACTCGACGGGGACCGTCCACGCCCGCGAGGTGTTGGAAGAGATCAAATCGGTCTTTGGCGACAAGGTGTTCGACGTAGTGATCTACAAGAGTATCCGCTTCGCCGAAGCGTCCGTTGCCAGTCAGGCCATCGTCGAATATGCCAGCAACCACAAAGGGGCCGAGGCTTACCGCCGGTTGGCGCAACTGATCGTGGATCGGGAAAAAGGCAGCTGAAGCTCCCGGCGACGGCTTTACCAGAGACGCCACGGACGCGGAAGGAGAACATCGGCCCGTCTCGGCACACCCCACCCCGCGGTGCGGAATCCCGAAATGCGCCCGCCCCCTCGGCAGCTCGCGGAAAAGCAAAAGGGGCCGGTCCGGGACCGGCCCCTTTTGCGCAGCAACATCACTCGGCCAGGATCGCCTTGAACTCCTTTTCCAGGAGCGGCACGACTTCAAACAGGTCGCCGACGATGCCGTAGTTGGCGACTTTGAAAATGGGGGCCTCCGGGTCCTTGTTGACGGCGACGATGACTTTGGAGGTTTTCATCCCGGCCAGGTGCTGGATGGCCCCGGAGATGCCGCAGGCGATATACAGGTTGGGCGTGACCGTCTTGCCGGTCTGGCCCACCTGATGGCTGTGGTCGATCCAACCGGCGTCCACCGCCGCGCGGGAGGCACCCACCGCCGCACCCAGGGTCTTGGCCAGGCTGCGGATGGGGGCAAAGCCTTCCGGCCCGCCGACGCCCCGCCCGCCGGAGACGATGATGTCGGCTTCGGCCACATCCAACTCCCCTTCGCCCGCGCCGATCACATCCACCACCTTGGCCCGCACGTTGCCCACGGCAGCCTCTATCGGCTCCACATTCGCCGTCGCCGATTCGTCCGGCTCCGGGACGGGCAGGACGTTTGGCCGGACCGTCGCCATCTGGGGATCGCCGCTCAAGCGGACTTTTGCCAGGGCCTTACCGGCATAAATGGGCCGTGTGATCAGCAGCCGCCCGTCCACGACCTCAAAGGCGGTGCAATCGGAGGCCAGGCCCACACCCAGGCGGGCCGCCAACCGGGGGGCCAGGTCGCGGCCCAGAGCCGTCGCCCCGATGAGGACGACCGCCGGTTCCACTTTGCCGATAAAGGCGGCCAGGGTGTTGGTATAGCCTTCACCGGAATAGACGGCCAGCGATTCGTCATCGGCGACATAGACTTTGCTCGCGCCGTGCCGGGCCAGCACGTCGGGCAGATCGCCCAGGCCGGAACCCAGCAAGACCGCTTCGACGCTGCCGCCCAGCCCGGCGGCCAACTCGGCCCCCACGCCCAACATCTCTAACGCGACCTTTTTCAGAACTCCGTCGCGCTGTTCCGCAAATACCAAAACGTTATTTCCCATTGGTTTCCTCCTTGCAAACCTGTCAGGTATCCGGATGTCTGCTGAAAGAGCCACCGGCCTTCACCACAGAGGCGCGGAGAACACAGGCACTCCCCTAAGAGACGGCGCATTCTTCCCGTCTCCGTGGTGCGGATAGGAATCTTCAGACCTTCCTAAATCACCTTTGCTTCCTCACGCAACAAGCGCACGACCTCTTTGGCCGCTTCCGGCGGCTCCCCCTCGATGATGCGACCGGGCGGACGCTCCGGCGGGGGTAGGACCTCAACGATCTCCAGTTTGGCCCCTGCCGCGCCGACGGCATCGGCCTCCAGGCCCACGTCGCCCGGCGTCCAGGTGTGGAAAGGTTTGCGCCGGGCCTGGCGAATGCCCCGGAAGGAAGGATAGCGTGGTTCGTTCAGCCCCTTCTGGGCGGTGATGACCGCCGGTAGGGGAAATTCGACCACCTCTTTGCCGCCCTCAATCTCGCGCTCGGCGCGTCCTGTCCCGGCCTCAAAATCCAGCTCCAGCTTGGTAACGACGGAGACGTGGGGCAGGTCCAACATTTCGGCCAGCATGACGCCCACAGCAGCGTTGTCATCGTCCACAGCCTGCTTGCCGCAAAAGATGATGTCATATTCGCCCAGGGTTTTGATGGCCGCCGCCAACGCTTTGGCCGTGGCATAGGCGTCGCCGCCCAGGAAAGCCGGGTCGGAGAGATGGTACACTTCATCGGCCCCCATGGCCAGGCCCTTGAGAATGCTCTCCCGCGCCCGCTCCGGCCCCAGGCTGATCAGCGTGACCTTGCCGCCTACCTTTTCCTGCCAGGTCAGGGCCTCTTCCAGGGCGAACTCGTCGTAGGGGTTGACCACGTACTGGATCCCCTCCTCGACGACCGCCCCATCCCGGATCTGGATGCGGGTTTCGGTATCCGGGACCTCTTTGAGACAGACGATTGCGTTCATTGTGCCTCCTT
>CAZQKE010000145.1:0-18982 GCA_964593865.1 uncultured Anaerolineaceae bacterium
TAAGAAGCCCCCATGTTGCCGCTAAAGTCTTGCTGGTTCACGATGGCCACCAACTCCTGGTTAGTCGAGTTGGCCGTTACCTGGGCGGAGCCTACAAATGTTTCACCGTTGACGCAGTTGTTATCCGCATCGCTATCCCCGCTGTCCCAGGCGGTCAGGGCAAAGGTTTCCGAAGCACCCGCCGCGATGGTCTTGGTCTGGGTGCAGGCCGTGCCTGCGGTGCTGGGCGTGTAGGTGATCGTCACATCGGTATCGGTGGTCCCGGTGTTCTGAACCTGGATACCGGTGGTGTAACCAAAGTTGTTGGCCTGAACCAAAGGCATCACCGGGTTCGTATGGGCGGTGGTAAAGCCGTTGTAGCCGAACAGCATGGGCATTCCGCTGGGGCCTACCTCCATGACCGTTACCACAATCGGCTGGTCGCTGGTGATGGTCGCCGCAAAGACGGACTGGTTGTGGCTCTCGGTGGCCTGATCAAAGGTCATAGACAGGTTCGGCTGAATGGTGTTGTTCAGGCTGCTGGTGCCATCGCTGTAGGTGATGTCCACGTCGGCGGCAGCGCTCCCCACATTCTGGACGTTGAACCAGGTGTTGAACCCATAGTTGTCCTTAAAGAGGAGCGGCAGGTTCACCGTGGTCGCCCCCTGGCTAAAGCCCGCGTAGCTTGCGCTGTAGCCGCCCCAGTTGGCCCCCGTCACGTTGGTAATGGCAGCAATGGGCTGGTCGGATTCAATGACGACCGAGCCGTTGAAGCCACTAGAGACCGCACTAAGGGGGCAGAAGGTCTTGGAACCGTTGGCCGGGACGGTGTCGGTCGGGGAAGCTACAGGCGTTGTGTTGCCCTGTTGATAGTAATAGACGACGATGTTTGCATCGGTGCCGCTCAGGTTCTGAACCTGAAAGCAGGAGTCATAGGTCAGGCTCTGAGCCGATGTCGGCCCTACCAGAGCAACGGTGAGCACCAACGCAAGGACAACTCCCAAAACACCAACTTGTTTCTTCATACTTTTCCTCCTTCCAAATTTTCTGTGGTTCGCCGGAAGTGCAGGGGCCCACCTACCCCCCACTTACCCAGGCTTTTGCCCCAGTATACCGCGCCGATGGGGGAAAGTCAATAATGCTTTGGAGGTAATTGCGACGAATCGCGGGGATGATCGGGTAAATGCGCCGTGCGTACCCCATACTACTTTGGTAGTATCAGGGGTACTCGGCGTTTGCCCCAGGAAACGACAAGTACCCAGATGAGTTCGTAGGCGGTGAGTGCCAGGCGGGACAGAATGGCGATGACAAGGGCAACTCCTTCGGGCAAAAAGATGGAGAGCAGCAAGCTCAAAGTCAGCTCGCGGATGCCCAGACCGACGGGGAGCAGAACCGACACGACCGAGACAACCCCCGATAGGCTCCACGCACCGACCACCCACGGCAGCAGGCTCGGCGGAATGGGGTAGATGACCTGGATCAAAGCAAAGAGGACGATGCCGCCCGCCAACCAGACTCCCCCGTACATGCTCAGCCAGAGCAAAATCTGACCATAATGCAACCGCTCGGCTGCGAGCTGTACCTGTTCCGCGCCTAACCGGCGCAGCAATTCGCCGATGAACCGGGGGTGCACGACGACCAGGCTCACCGCAAGGATGGCTGCGATCCACACCGGGTCCACAAATCTCGTCGCCGTGCCGGGCCAGAGGATCAAGCCCACGATGAACCCGGAAAGGAGCATCAATGCCAGCTCCAGGGCGCTGCCCACAGAGATCGTCCACTTGGCAATGGCACCGTTATCGGGATACAGGATCAACCGCCCGGCTACGTACCATAGGATGCCGGGGATCCGCTTCGCCAGGTTGGTCACGCAATAGACGTAGATGTGCGTCGTCCACGGCACGATCAGGCCCAGCGCGGCCATGACCTGCCCCCAGGTCAAGATGGCCAACCCCAGGGCCAGGCTGTAGGCCGCAAAGGAGAGGAGAAGCGGCCCCAGGCTGAATCGCCATTCCACACGGCGCAGGGTATCCAGGTTGTTGTAAAGGAAAAGCCCCAGCGCTACAAAGGTTGCAATCGTCAGGACGGCGGCGATGCCCTTTTGCACGCGGGGATGGGTGAGATACCTCCATCCCTGTTGTATCCGGCGGCCTATTGGCCTATCCCCTCGTTTCATTGCGGCAGCCCACCGTCGCACTCGGTCAGGCGGTAGAGGATGATGTCGCCCCAGGAAGCGATCTCTTCTCCACATTGGGATTCGAGGGCCAGCATCAGGGCACGGTCGTGTTCCCAATACCGCAAGCCGCTGTAGAGCCAATGGGGGTTGTCCAGAATGTGGGTGATGCCCAGTTTCCTCAGATCCGCGGCCAGCCTGTCCGGCCCGTCATACTCTTCAAAGCGGATGACCCGCTGGGAGATGGGATGCCCCCAGAAGTAGCTGCGTTCCAAATAGTACCCACGGCTCTCGTAAGGCAGCAGCAGGATTGTCGCCTGGGGAGGCAGGTTCGCGTTGATGTACTGGAAGGCAGGGTACACATCAATCTGCTCCTGCAAAAAGTCTTCCCGCGTGCGCTGCCCGCTCAGATAGGGCCAGCGGCTGAGGGCAAGGTTCCGTTGGGCTGCGTCAACCCAGGGAAAATCCCGGATCAGAAAGAGCAGGAGAAGCCCCGCCGGGATCCAACGCAACCACGGGCGGGGGAGCAGGTCCCAGAGGTGGTAGAAGGTAAAGGCCCCGATCAGGGTCAATGCGGGCAAAATGGGGATCAAAAAGCGGACCTGGGGGCTGACAACCAGGAACCAGATGGCGTAATAGAGGCCGCAGAACAGCAAGAGTTCATACATCAGGCGCGGGATGCGGCGGAGGGCCGGGAGCCACAGCACGGCCAGAGCCACCAGGGTCAACAGCACCCGGCCTAACCCGCCGGGGTATCCGCCCAGGCGTTCCGGCTCAAAGAAGAGGTAGTAAAACGAATTGACCAAGCCTCCCAGGGTGGGGGATAGGTCAACCGTCCAGATCTCCAACAAGGATTGCATGTGGTATTCGTGTCCCAGGGCGTCCCAATTCCGCCCTCCAAAGATCTGAAAGAGAAAAGGCCAGATCGGGTTGCCGGTAAAGGCGTAGCTCCGGGCGTACCAGGGACCGACCATCAGCAGGCCCAATGCGCCAAAGAGACCTGCTCTCGTGAGGAAGGAACGCCAGGTCAGGCGCGGCCCCCTGAGCGCATCAAGGGCGATGAGAACGCCCAGCAGCAGGGGATAGGCCCCACCCATCAACTTGCTCCCCGCCGCCAGGCCGGCAAAGAGACCGGCAAGCCCTACCCAGGGCAGCGAACGTTCCCGGCGATAGTGGGCGTAGGCAAAGAGGGCGGCCGTGCCGTAAAAGGCCAACGAGACATCAATGAGGCCGGTTCCGCTCAGCCGCTTGATCAGCGGCACGGTCAAATAAAGCACCGCTGCCAACAATCCGACGCGTCGGTCAAAAAACCTTTTCCCCAAAAGGTACAGCCCCGTAGCCGTCCCCAGCGACATGAACCACGTGATGAAATGGGCCGCCACATCCGAACCCAGAAGCAAGCCCAGGGAGAACAGCATCTCGGTATTCATGGGCCAGTTGGAATGGACGATAAAGGGTACGTAGATGATGCCATGAGCGTCTACATAGAGTTTGGCAAGGGCCATGTGGTAGGCGATCTCGTCCCACTCGTGGGGGGGCATCAGGGTATGGGCCAGCAGGGAGTAGAGGAGGCTGCCCGCTCCCAGGATGAGCAAGCAGATGGCAAAGACCCGTCGCAGCCAACCGCGCTCTTTGGCGGGCGCGTCCGCAGCATCGGCGACCGGTCCTTCCGGCCCTTTGCGGAGCAGTATCAGCCCGACGATCCACCCCAGGGAGATGAGCGCAACCGCCGTGGCCGTGTAGAACAGCCGGGCAAGTCCCAAAAACAGCGTGAGCCAGGATAGGATGCCCACCCCCAGCACCAGGGCAAAATATCGCCTTTCCCAACGTGAGGCGATGAACTTCCGATCCGGCCGGAGACGTTCCAGCAGCCAAAGGCCCAGCTGCCCCCAGCCGCCCGCTCCGATGAGGAGCAGGATTACAAGGGCAAATGCGACGAGTCCTTCCCGGATAATCACGGCTTTGCACCTTCTTTGCGGCAGATGTAGACAAAGGAGTTGGCCAGATTCAAGGGAATGAGGGGAGTAAGCAGCAGCCTGACCAGGGTCTTGGGGTATCGCAAGTATTTTCGGCGGAGGTCCCGCCACGATCTCGGCAGTTCACATTCGTACTTGTAAGTGCGGACTGTGCGGAGGCCGCCCTCTTCCAAGAGGTCCTGCCACTCATAGCGAGCCGCATATCGCTGGATCGGCTGCCCGTCGTCGGCGGTACGTCCGTTGTGCCAGGCAAACAGCACGTTCCCCAGCAGGCTAAAGGTGTTGGGGAGCAAGATGCAGGCCACGCCGTCGGGCGTCAGGACGCGGGCCATTTCCCGGACGCCCTCTGCCGGGTCCACGTAATGCTCCAGGCTGCCGATGTTGGTGAGGTAGTGGAAGCTCCCGTCGGGGTAGGGCAGCCGTTGCCCATCGGCGACGATCAGATGCGCGGGCGATTGACCTTTCTTGACGGCCTGGGCCGAAAGGTCCAGGCCGTGCGCCTCCAGCCCTTGCCGGGCGGCGAACCAGACGAGCCGCCCCTGCCCGCAGGCGATGTCCAGGAACCGCTTGTGGGGCTGCGGTCGGAGCAGGCTCAGGATCCAACGGTAGAAGGAATCGGTGTGCAGGATTCCTTCATCCCGGTAGATCTCCTCGTAAGCGTGGCGGAGGTCCTGATCTTGCACGTGCCGGATCTCAAGCATGGTTTTCGTCCTTTCTCCGCGCAAAAGCCGTCAGGATGGAGCCTTGTCCCATCCGCTCAATGATGACGAAATAGGGCCACAGCAGCACCTTGCTCGGCGGCGATTGGAACAGGTATAGCAGGCCACGGCGCAGCGTGTCCGGCATTGTACGCCGATTTTCCAACCACAGGCGCAGGCTGAGCGCAAGGAGCCAGTGTCTCCCCCGCATACAGGTAAACTCTTGGACCTCCCAGCCGGTCTGGGCCAGCAGGCGGCGCAGGACAGGTCGGGGAAACCACCACAGGTGGCGCGGAATGTCCCACCCGGCCCAGTCCGGGCCAAAGAGACGCGCTTCCAGGCTGTCGGGGTTGGGAAGGCTCAGAACCAGCAGGCCGGAAGGCCGAGCGATGCGGGCGGCCTCCATCAGCGTCCGGCGCGGGTCGGGCAGGTGCTCCAGGACATCCCAAAAGGTGATCAGGTCAAAACTCCCGTCCTCAAACCCGGCTTCTGCCAGCGAACCGGCAAAGACGGGAATGCCCTTTGTCCGTCGGGTGTAGGCGGCGATCCGGTCGTTGATCTCCACGCCTTGCACCCGCCACCCTCTGGTGCGCAGGGCGGCCAAAAAGTCACCGGTGGCGCAGCCTACATCCAGGGCACGGCCCTTCTGCGGCATCCGGGCGGTGACGGCCCGCACCTGTTTCGAGATCGCAAGCCGGAGGTTCCATTGCTGCCAGGCAGAAAGGTAACGCCCGGAAGCGTAAGGGACGTACTCGTCTGGATAGTACGCTCCCATCTCCTCGGCGGTGGGGCGCGGGTCCAGGTACAGCACACCGCAGGCCCGGCACTGCCGGACCGCGAAACTCCCCGGACCGCCGTACAGTCGGTCGGTGCCCGTGAACAGGAAATGGGAACCGGCGGTGTGGCACAGCGGGCAGGTGTTCCCCTCCACGGCTTTACCCTGCGAACGGCTGCGCAGCGGCCAGAAAGGCGTTGCCCCGTTCCGGCTGCCGTCTGGTGTCCACATACCCTATCGGCACGGCCACGGGATAGGTCAGCAGGGCAAGTACGTTGCGCAGCCGCCACTTTCGCCACAGCAGCATGTTCAGTTCAAAGGAGACCTCTCCCCAGCGGCCAAAGGTCTGCCGAAAGGCGGTGATGCGAAACCCGGCGCGTCCGATCACCTCTCGGAATTCCTCCTCCGTGTATTCATCCCCCACATGCCCGTCCACCGTGTGCTCCCGAAAAGCCGGAAGCCATCGCCACTGTTGGTGCCGCCGCCGGGGGACGTGCAGCACCAGAAAGCCTTCCGGCTTGAGGGCGTGACGGATTTTGACCAGCAATCCCAGGTCGTCGGCGATGTGTTCCAAAGCATCAATGCAGATAATCAGGTCGTACCGGTTCCGGGCCATGATCTCCTCGGCTGCGCCGACTTGAAATGAAAGGTTCTCCCATCCCCCTCGGCGGGCCGCCCGCTCGGAGATGGTCGCCATTTCCTCATCCAGGTCAATGCCGTGCAGCCGCCAGCCGGGATGATGACGGGCCAGCCAAAACAAGGCCAGGCCCCGCCCCGATCCCAGCTCCAGGACCTGGGCGTCTTGGGGCAGGGGCAATGTCTGGATCAGGTTTAGGACGTGGGTGTTTCGAATGCGGGCGTGGGTGTCCGGGGAACCGAGCAGGAAAAAGAAGGCAGCCTTTGCGGCGGAAAATTCTCCCCGCCATTGGGGCCTGCCCAAACCCACGTAATCCCAAAAACCGATGGTCATTTCATGTCCTTTCTGCAAGTGCCAGGATGTTTTGGTAGAACCCCTCCAACTTGCTCCCCACGGCGGGCCAGGAAAGGCGGCCTTCGGCAAGGCGGCGCGCCCGACGGCCCATTGCGGCGCGGCGGGCATCGTCGGCCAGCAGGTCCAGCACCGCCTGGGCCAGGGCATCGGCTCGGTCCGGGGCGACCAGGCCGATGCCTTCCTCCCGCACCAGGTCGCCCAGGTCTCCCACGTCGCTGGCGACGACGGCCCGCCCGGCGGCCATAAAGTCGTTCAGTTTGAGGGGGAAGCGGCCTCGGTTGGCCCCGCTATCCCGCAGCGGCAGCCAACCCAGGTCACAGGCAACCAGGTAACGGGCCAGCGTCGCATAATCCACCGGTCCGGTGCGGATGACCGCTTCCGGCGTGCGGACCATCTCCTCGACGGCGATGTTGCAATAGCCCACCAGCAGCAGGCGGGATTCGGGGCGGGCGGCGTGGATGCGGTCAAACGCCTCGGCCATCAGGCGGGCATCCCGTGCAAAGATGGCCCCCGTGTAGGCAATGAGCCGCGCTTCCGGGGGCAAGCCCAGCTGCCGCCGCGCTTCCTCCCGGTCGCCGGGGCGGATCTCCTCCACGTTGGAGCCGTTGGGCAGCAACAGGATGCGCTCCGGCGGGATGCCCAGCGATTCGGCCTTGCGTTGCAACAGGCTGTTGATCGCCGTGACCCCATCGGCCCGGCGGCGGGGGACCTCCTCCAAAAAGGTCTCGACAGGCCGTAGCACGGCCCGTAGCAGCGGGTTGGGCCGTTCTTCCACCGAGCCGCCCCGTCCGAACCAATCGCACCAATCGGAAATGAGGGGGATCCCCCGGCTCCGGTGCAGGTACAAGGCCGGCAACAGGGCCACGGGCCGGTTCTCAAAGGCGTGGACCAGGTCAAAGGCTCGCCCCCGCAGGTAGCCGATGCGGACCAGCGCGTTCCACAAGTCCCAGCCGGAACGCAGGCTGCCGGGCAGCAGGTCCGGCGTTTCGATGACCGTCACCCCTCGCCGTTCGGTTCGCCTGTATCCCCGGCGGCGGTGCGGCGATGTCGCCAACAAGGTGACGGCGTGTCCTTTGCCCGCCAGCACCTGCCCCAGGGCCAATGCCCGCCAGAAGGTCCCTTTGCCGATGATGTTAAAGACCGGCATTGCGATCCGCATGGTCAACCTTCCCGCCAGCCGTCGCGCAGGCCGCGCCAATAGGCCCTACACGCTGCCCACCGACCGTGCCGCAGGAGCCGCCAGCCGGTCCGCAGGGCACTGCCCATCCGCCAGGGCAGGATGGCCGCCCACTGCCCCCCTCGCGCGTGTTTGCGGAAAAAGAGCACACTGGAACGGGCCATCCAGTACCGCTCGTTGGCCGAATCGCTGCCGCCGCTGGATCGGGCGACCTTGTGCCACATCTTGGCCGCGGGCACGACCAGGATGCGGAATCCGGCCCGCCGCGCCCGCAGGCACAGATCCGCATCTTCGTAGTACATGAAAAAGCGTTCGTCGAACAGCCCTACCCTATCCAGCAACCGCCGGGAAAGCAACAGGCCGCAACCGGTGACAAAATCGCGTTCCAGCGGTTCCGTCCATTGCCCTCGGTCTAACCGGCCTTGCTTGTCATCATATTTCTCCAAGAGCAAGGGGCGGACCAGCCCCCCCGCCGACCAGATGCGTTTCGGATCGTCGGCATAGTAAATCAAGGGCGCGGCGATTCCCACCCCCGGCTGCATGACCGCCGCCAACCGCTCCACTGCGTGGGCGTCGATCAAGGTATCGTTGTTGACCAAAAACATCAGCTCGGCCCCCGCCTCCATCGCCCGGCGCAGGCCGATGTTGGCTCCGGCGGCAAAGCCCTTGTTCTCCCCGTTGACCACCAGCTCCGCCTGGGGGAACGCAGCCCCGATGCGGGCCACCGAGTCATCGGTTGAACCGTTGTCTACCACCAGCAGGCGCAGGCGGGGGTAGGTCTGGGCGGCCAGGGTTTCCAGGCATTCCAGCGTGTCGTCGGGCCGGTTCCAGTTCAAGGTCAGGGCGTAAACCAGGGGCCGTTCACTCACGCCGTCCCCTCCCGAACCAACGCTTCAACGGTCGCCGCCAGCCGCTCCCACGAACCCCGACGGGGGGCCGGTGGGGATGTCGGTTTCTTTTCCTCGAAAAACGCAATGACGGCCTCGGCCAGGGCGTCGGGGTCGCCGGGTGGGACCAGCAAGCCAAAGCCGCCTCCGTCGGTCTCGGCCAGGGAGCCGATGCGCGTCGTCACCACCGGCAGCCCAAACCCCACGGCCATCTGCACCGACGCGCTGCCCGTCACCCGGCGGTAGGGAGCTACCAGCAGGTCTGCCGCGGAAAAATAGAGGGCCACCTCCTCATTGGGGATATAACGGCTGTCCAGCAAGACCGCGCCTTCGATCCCCATCCGCCGAATTTCGGCCAGGTATGATTCCCGATCATCCCAAAATTCCCCGGCCACCACCAAAAGCACCGTCCCCAACCGCTCCCGAATCCGGGGCATGGCGGCCAGCAGGTCGTGCAGGCCCTTATATTCTCGCACAATTCCGAAAAAAAGCAAAATGGGGACCTTCTGGGGCAGCCTCAGTCGCTCCCTGGCCTGGGCCTTGTCACGCCGTTGCCCGGTCAGCAGATCAAAGGGGGGCAAGTGGCAAACCTCTATCCGCGCTTCCGGGAGCAATGTCAGGAGCCGCTCCTTTTCCTCTTGGGATTGGACGATGAACGCCGTCCCCCGGCGCAGCACAAGCCGGGCCAGCGGGGGGTCCCACGGGGCCGGTTCGTGGGGCAGGACATTGTGGCAGATAACGATCAGGGGACGGTGGAGGGAGAAGCGGTTCAACATTCCCAGCGTGAACCAGGTCGGCGCCCAAAAGGGCGTCCACCACTGCAATATGGTGGCCTGGGGTTGCCAGGCGCGGATGCGGCGGAAGGTTGTCAACCAGGTCAGGGGGTTCAAAGAATCTAGCCAGTAGTGGGCGTCCGGTGCTTTGACGGGCCGGGTGCTGGGGTCCCGGTCGCTCTGGCCGGGAAAGAGGCGTTGGGGGTACTGGCGTTTGAAGGAAACCAGCAGCAGTTCATGCCCCACCTGACGCAAGGTTTGGGCCAAACGGGTGGTGTAGTGGGCGATCCCGCCACGGTACGGGTATACCGGTCCGATCAGTGCCAGGCGCATGATGGCTCCTGCCCCGGTTCAGGGGGTGCGGGAGGTGTGTGCAGCATGGCGCAAGTCTCCGGCTTGCAAGCCCGGAGAAATGTGCCTGTATTCGCGCATTCGTGTTCAATCCGCGGACGCTTCGCCGTTTTCGAAAAAGGCTCACAGGAGGTGTCATCCGGCAAGGGGATCACCCGCTGCCCTTCCGCCCCCCGGACCTGCACGCTCTGACCGACCGGATCATAGCGCACCTCAGAGCCGACCCATCTGCCCAGCAAAAAGACGGTGAGCAACCGCAATCGTCCCCCGCCGCGGGCATACTCGACGGCTGAAACGCCTCCTCCCTCTCTTTGCACCCGGACCGCCCCCGCTTCCGCATCCAGCGGCAAAAGTACCATTTCGGCCCTGTTGTCGCCCTCGCGCAACAGGACTCGCCCCTCTGTATAGCCGCCGGCCGCCGTCGGATGCCAGGCAATGGCGGCGCGCCGGTGCGCCGGGCCGGACGCCTCGTCGAACACGAGGATCAGGCCGTCTCGGTAAAAATAGATCCGGCGGTCATGCCGCCACCGATGCCAGCCTTCCAGGCGGGTGTGGGCCACGTCGAGGTCCTCGCCCGTCGCAAAAGAGCATACCCGGGCATAGTAGGGCGGATCCTGCGCCCAGGGGCTGCCCACGCCGGTCAGGGTGTAGAGAACGGCGCCAAGGCCGGTGCGCTCGATGAGCAACCCGTTCAGGTTCTCGCGGGGGACCCGTTTATCGCGGAACAGTTGGCGACCGGCGGGCAGCCACCAGAACTGTGGACCGCTCAGCACTTCGGCAAGGAGGGGACCGTCCTGGTACACCAGCGAGACGGTGTTGGTCGCCTTGTAACGATGCCAGCCGGTGAAGCGCAGGTTCAGGAGCAGATACGCTGCCTGGGGCGACCAGCCGCTCCGAAACACGATCTTGTCCGGCGCCAGCGGCCCGATCTGGTTGGGCAGGCCCGAATCGCCGTAAAGCAGACAAGAGCCTTGCGTCGGGGAGACGCCGGACAGGGCTACCGGTTGCTCCGCTCCCGGCTGGATCGCCGCCCCCCGGCCGTGCGCTGCTGCGTATTCGACCGCCCGCCCGGAGAGCCAGATATAGCGGGGGTCGTTCAACAGGTGTGCGCCGACATAGGCCAGGCCGGTCAGGGGAAGGGCGCCGAGATGGTTGTAACGCAAAGGTGCTCCGTCGGGCAATGCCTGGAGGAGCAGCCACTCGAACGACAGACGCTGTTTGTCCTCCGGGGCCAAGCCGCTGTACAGGGATTGAAAATAGGCGTTTTGGATCCACTCCCCCTGGTAAACAATGGCGTCGTCCGTGTTTCGGAAGCGGGCCTCCCAGCCCCGGCGGGTGCGGCCCAGGTACTCCCGGTTCCTGGCGGTCAGTTGCGGCGCGGCCAGGTCGGCGTATTCCAGGATGGCCAACAGGCCCGCGCCGTTTTCCTGGTTTTCGTACAGGCCGTTGGGCCATTGGGCCAAAGCCAGAGCGTACATCCAATCCACCCATTCCACGGTAAAGGCCCGGCGGTTGATGGCCGCAAACCAATCCCGCAGCATATCCTGCTCATCGGGAGCGAAAAGAGAGGGGAACGCCTCCCGCACCTGGGAAAAATAGTACGCCCGCAGGGAAGCTTCAAACTGGCCGAATTTGATGCTGTTTGCGGCAGTGGTGAAACGCCCCTGACGGGCCTCGGCCAGGAGGGCCTGACGGAACATTTGTGCCCAACGCTCCTCCCCGGTCGCCAGAGCCAGCCAACCGTACTCCGGCGTCCCCTGCCGCTGCCGGGCCTGCACCACCTCTTTCAGCCGTTCAAAGGTTTGCAGGCCATCGTAGGTCTGCGAAGCGGGAGCCACCGTGCCGCAGAGAAAAGGGGATTGGGCCGTAATGCCCGGATAGGGAGGGGCCTGGCGGGGGTAGAAGCTCCTCTGATAAGCGTGCAAGGTTATGCCCCCTCCCAGCAACGCGGCCAGCGGGAGCAGGACCATCCCCCACCGCCGGAGCGACCGCCCGCCGGCGGTGGAGACCGGGGGGCCGATGGGCGCAAGGCTCAACAGCAGCCAGAACAGGCTCAGGATCACGGCCTGGAGCGCCACAAAAAACTCTTCTTCGGCAAAATGGCTTCCCATCTGGGCCAGGGCCACCGGCCCCGCCCCGGCAAAGCCGCCCAGGAACAGCCGCACCCCCCAGCGGCGCAGGCGGCCCTCTGTAGACCAGAGGGTTGCGAACCCCAGGAGCAGGACGAACCAGACGCCCAGGGCGATCCAGGCCAGGCCGGTGCTTTCGGTCCGCCTGTAGAGCAAGCCGCTCCCCAGGCCCAGCCCCAGCAGGGCGGGGATCACAATGCGCCCCTGCCTCACGGTCAGGCGGGCCGTGACCACGGTGGCAAGGGCAAAGAGGGCGACGCCGAGCCAGCTCCCCCAGGTGAGCGCTGCGCCGGAGGCATAGCGACAACCGGCCAGAAAAAGGGCGGCCAGCGCGCTTGTGAGCAGCATCCCGGCCACGGTTTTCCGGGGGAACAGACGGCTCATGGGCCGACCTCCGCGCAGGCGTGGGGCGTCAGGGCGGAGATCAGCACGCGATCCTGCCTGTACACCGTTTCCAGGTAGGGAGATGCCAGCAGTTCGGCGGGGGCGAAAAGCTGCACGGCCCCCGCTCCGATCTCGCCCTGGCCCTGCCCGATGTAGACGTGGGTAATGCCATAGTCGCACAACAGGGCGATTCCCTCCGGCGAAGCCAGGCTAACCTCCTCCAACCGGGCCGTCAGCTCGACAACCCGGCGCGAATACCCCTGTTCCAGCGGTTGTTCGGTGAGCAAGGCATATTGGGGCGGCATGGTGTTCTCCCGCCCGGCCAGCAGCGGGATCCACCACCCGGCGTCGGCCCCGACTGCCGAGCGACCGTCGTAGATGCGAAAGCCCTCTACCAAAAAACGGGCGTCCGGGGGGGTATGCTCACGGATCCAGGTCTGGGCCTGTGTATCGGGCCGGGTGACCATGATATGCTGCGGTTGGACGATCTGCACCTGCCGGCGCAGGCCCCACAGGGCCAGGGCCAGCAGACCGAGGCTCAGGCAGGCGCGCCTCACGGTAGGCGACCGGTGGCCGAACGGGTCGCCGATGCGCCCCACGGCCCAGCCGATCAGCAGGCTGAGCGGAATGTAGAGAAAGATAACGACGGCAAAACTCTGCATGAAATTGCTGATCGGCAGGCGAATAAGACGACCGGCCGGAAAGAGGGCGAGCAATGCAACCCACAGGCCCAGGGCCAGAACCTCCCACTCTTTGCGGACCAGGCTCCATAGCAACGCCCCTCCTGCGGCCAGGAGCAATACGCCGGGCGCGTAGAAGGTCACCGTGCGCCAGACCTGGTAATCGGCCCAGATCTTGGCAGCCGGGGGGACGCGGGCGACTCCCTTGCCCAACGAGGATGCCAGGTTCCCGCCGACGATCTGCGGTGCGTGCGGCAGCAGGAGCAAAACCATCACAAGGGCCGCATACACCAAAAAGGAGAGCCGTTCCCGACGCTCGCGCCTGCCGTGGGTGATCTCCCAGCCCGGCCACCAGAGGGCGATCAGCACACCGTAATAAAACGGTATGCGGTAATAGGTCAGCGTCATCCCGGCCAGCACACCGCCCAGCAGCCAGGCATGTTTCCCGATGGGGCAGGGCCTGTGGCCGGCCAGCCGGGTCAGCCACAGGGCCACCGGCAGGATCGTCTGCCCCGCCAGTTGGGCGTAGCGCCCCCAGTTGACGTAGAAAGCAGGCATGGGGGAAAGCAACCCGGCGGTCAATACCGCCCCCACCCCTGCCCAACGGCGACCGCCGGCGAAAGACACGGCCAGGGGGTAGAGGGTCAGGGCCGCCAGGCCGTTGAGGAGCTGCCCGGCCCACAGGGTGGTCTGGACGACCGACGCACCGGTCAGCCAGGAAAGCAACGCGGCGACCGTGGGAAAGCCATAATGTACCCCCAGGCCGTGGTAAGGCGTGTACGGCTCCCACGAATCGAACAGGCCGCCGTGGTCCACCAGCAGTTGGGCGATCATGGTGTGCTGGTAGGAATCGCCCCACATCGGCGCATCCAGCCCGCGTATCACCAGCAGCCGCACGCCGAACACCAACGCCAGGATGATCAGCAGCGTCACGTCCGGCCACAACGCCTCGGACCGTGCCCAGCGCCGCACCGCCTCCACCCCCTGGGCCGGACGCCAGGCCCGGTAGCGCCAGACGAGGGCCGCCAGGCCCAGCAGGGGCGGCAGCCAGGCGTAGAGCGGCCCCAAGTGCAGACCCACCAGGTCGGTCCACAGCAGGAGCAGGGGGTAGAGGGCCAGGCCCACCCCGGCGGCCAGGCCCAACCGCGCCGCCCAGGGTAGTTTCTGTTCCGGCAGCAGCCAGGCCAGCAACGCCCAACCGGGCACGACGAACAACCAGCCTGCCGCCAGCAGCAGCCCCAACCAACCGACCATCGCCCCGGCCAGGTCCAGGGCGACAAGGGAGGGGGCGTAGGCCAGCCGGAAGCGGGTCTGGGCGTCCAGCGGCTCGTGGCTTTGGTAGGCCGCGCCGTCCAGGTAGGCGTCGCCTCCCGCCTGGGCCACGGCCACCCCCTCCACGCCGCCGTTCAGAAAAGCATAGTAGTACCGCCCGTGGGAATCGGCCAGGGGCGGGAAGGAAAAGCGGTAGAAACCGGGGGCGGCGTCGGCGGACAAGGTCAGGGAGGCGGTGCGCAGGTCCTCCGCCGACCGGGGGTCGGCCCGCAGGTGCAGGGTGAGGGTCTGGGTCGCCGTGCCTTCCGGCAGCAGGTAGAATTCAACGCCGCTCAGCCCACCGTGCCGGGCCACAAAGGTCTGGCCCACCGGCTGCCCCGGCTCCAGGGCAAGGCGCGATTGCCCATCCCAAGCCACCTGGTCGGCATCCAGCAACAGGCCGTCGGCAAAGGAGCATCCGGCCAATGTAAGGAGGATCAGCCCGGCCCACAAAAGCCGCAGGGGGTGTCTCATTCCGCCTGCCCCTCCTGTGCCCGGTCCAGCTCCAGGCGGCGGAGCCGGTAGAGGGTTTCTTCCAGGATCTTGCGATTGAAGCCGATCAGATCGGCCATCAGGCCGATGAGGCAGGTCTGAAAGCCGACGATGAGGAGGACGGCGGCCAGGATGAGCGACTGGACGTTGCCGGTCGCCCCACCCCGGCTGACAAAGAGGTAGAGAAAGCGAAGGCCCAGCAGCACCCCGCCGCCGATCATCAACAGGCCCAGGCTGAGAAAGACGCGCAAGGGGCGGTACAGGGTGTAGGTGCGCAGGATCGTCTGGGTGGATTGGGAGAGGTAGTGGGGCAGGCCCCGCATCAACCGCGAAGGGCGGGTCTGGGGGTTGGTGCGGACCGGCACATATTCGATGGCCATCTGTCGCGCTCCGGCCTGGATGAGGGTTTCCAGGGTGTAGGAATAGTTGCTCAGCACCAGGGTACGCAGGGCTGCATCGCGGGTCAGGGCACGAAAGCCGCTGGTGGCATCGGGGATGTCCAGCCCGGCGGCCTGCTGCACCACCCAGCTGCCCAACCGTTGCAGCAGCCGCTTGCCCGGCGAAAAATGGGCCAGCGTCCCCACCCCCCGGTCGCCGACGACCATGTCGGCCCGCCCCGCCAGGATAGGGGCGATGAGGCGGGCTACATCTTCACCCCGGTACTGGTTGTCGGCATCGGTGTTGACGATAATATCCGCACCCAAGCGCACGGCGTTGTCCAGCCCTACCACGAAGGCATAGGCCAGCCCCCGATTGCGCCGCAATCGGACCACATGCTCCACCCCCAGATCGCGGGCCACCTGTGCCGTATTGTCGTCGCTGCCGTCGTCAATGACCAGGAACTCTATGCGGTCTACGCCGGGCAGGCTTCGCGGCAGGTCCCGGAGCGTTTGGGGCAGGGTTTGCTCTTCGTTGTAGCATGGAATCTGGATGATCAGCTTCATGCGTTTGTCTCTAACTTGCCGCGCGGCCCAGAAGGCCCGACCGCAAAGGTGCGGAGCGTGCCGCAGGACGCCGAGTTTCAAGAGACGCTCCGCGCCTCGGCGGTGCAAAAGGCCGGAATCGCACGGGGAGTATCCTACCACAAAGCCAATCTACCGCCAAATCGGCACCGAGTTGTGGCAGGGTTTCCCCTGCGACCTTTGCATGACCGCCGTTCCGGCTTGCCCCTACCCGCCGTCTGGCGTATAATCTAAAAAACATAAGAGCGGGAGGTGACAACATGGCCGAATCGTTCAAGTTCAAAGCCGAAATTCAACAACTGCTCAACATCCTGGTTCACTCCCTCTATACCGAACGGGAGATCTTCCTGCGCGAGTTGCTCTCCAATGCATCGGACGCCCTCCACCGCATCCAGTTCGAGATGCTCACCAACCGTGATGTGTTGGATCCCGATGCCGAGCTGTGCATCCGTATCACGGTGGATGAGGAGGCCAAGACTTTGACCATCGCCGATACGGGGATCGGCATGACCCGCGAAGAGATCGTCCAAGACCTGGGGACCATCGCCCATTCGGGGGCGGCGGCCTTTTTGCAGCGGTTGGCCGAAGAGGACCGTCCGGCGGTGGAGCTGATCGGCCAGTTCGGTGTGGGGTTCTATTCCGTGTTCATGGTCGCCGAGGAGGTGCGCGTCGTCAGCCGCTCCTACCGGCCCGAAGCCGAAGCGGTCGAATGGGTATCGGACGGCGGGACCGAGTACCGCGTCGGCCCGGCGGACAAGGCCGACCGCGGGACGCGCATTGAGATCAAGCTCAAGGAGGATGCCGCCGAGTTTGCCAATCTCTGGCGGCTGGAGCAGATCATCCACAAACACTCGGAGTATGTCCCTTTCCCCATCTACTTGGGCGACCGCAAAGAGCCGGTCAACCGCCAAACCGCCCTTTGGCGGCAACCACCCCGCGAGGTGACGGAGGAGGAATATCACGAGTTCTACAAGCACCTGACCCTGGACTTTGAAAAACCGCTGCTTTACACTCACCTGGTCACCGATGCTCCGGTGAACGTGCGGGCCATCCTCTACGTGCCTGCCCGCCGGGAGCGGGGCTTGCTCAACCTGCGCACCGATTACGGCCTTCGTCTTTACATCCACAACGTGCTGATAGAGGAATACAACAAAGACCTGTTGCCCAATCACTTTCGTTTCGTCGAGGGGGTGGTCGAATCGGAGGACCTGCCCCTCAACATCTCCCGCGAGGCGGTGCAACACAGCCCGGCCATCCGCCGCATCCGGCGGGCCTTGACCCGTAAGCTAATCAAGGAGCTGACCACCCTGGCCGAGGAAAAGCCGGAAGAGTACGCCACCTTCTGGCGGGAGTTCGGCTTGTTCATCAAGGAAGGGGTAGCCGCCGAGCCGACCGCCCAGGAAGACCTTTTGCCCCTGCTCCGCTTCTATTCTTCCAAGAGCGGGGAGGAGTTGATCTCCCTGGCCCGGTACGTGGAGCGCATGGCCAAAGACCAGAAGGCCATCTACTACGTGCTGGGTGAGGACCTGGAGTCGGTGGCCCGCAGCCCTCACCTGGACTATTTCCGGGCCAACGACATTGAGGTTCTCTACCTGGTGGACCCCATTGACAGCTTCGTGGCCGTCGCCCTGCCCGAATATGAGGGCAAGCCGCTCAAGAATGTGGACGATGCGGGCCTGGACCTGCCCGCCGAGGAGGAAGAGGAAGGCGAAACCATCGCCGAGGCCGATTTCAACCGGCTGGTGGGTCGCTTCGTCCAGGTGCTGGGCGACCGGGTCATTGAGGTCCGTGAATCCAAGGTGCTGCGGGATAACCCCTGCCGCCTGGTCTCGCCCGAAAACGCCCCGGCGCGGGAGATGGCCCGCCTCTATCGCTTACTGGGCCAGGAGTACGAAATCCCCCGCCGCATTCTGGAGATCAACCGCCGCCATCCAATTATCGTCAACTTGGCCCGCCTGGTGGCGGAGAACCCGGAGGCGGAGGTCGTGGACGCGGCCATTGAGCAGCTGTTTGAGAACCAGTTGCTCATGGAGGGCCTGCATCCCAAACCGGCGGAGATGGTTCCCCGCATCCAGCAGCTGTTGGAGGCGGCGACCGCTTCCGGCGCAGGGTAAAAGTCGCCGTTGCGCAAGTGTGGGAACCCGCGCCACAAGCTGCGACCAACCCTCCCGCAGGCTCGTAAGCCGTCGCTCGGATAGGCTCCGTTCGCGGTGGTCATGCGTTTCTACGGGCATCCGCAACCCGGCCTGCGGGAGGGCGCAAGGCGCGGGCCGTAGCCGTATGCGCGACCAAAGTCGCCCCTTTGGGGCCTGGGGCCGGGCATCCGCGCCGTTGCGCAAGTTTGAAAACCTGTGCCACACGATTGGAGATCACGTATGCGTAAATTTTTCATTCTGCTGCTGTTGGCCGTTGCTCTGCCGGGCTGTTCCCTGCCCGCCGTCCTTTCCCAACTGATGACGCCGACTCCCGCCCCCGCCCTGCCGCCCACCCCGACCACCGCGCCGACGCCGACAGGACCGCCGCCCCCCGCCGTCGGCAACCTGCTGGACCTGCAACAGGAGATCATTGAGGTCTACAAGGAGGTGGGGCAGGGGGTGGTCAACATCACCAACCGCAGCTACGGTTATGACTTTTTCTTCCGCCCCGTGCCCCAGGAAGGCAGCGGTTCGGGCATCGTCTATGACAAGGAAGGGCATATCATCACCAACTACCACGTCATAGAGGATGCCGATGAACTGTTCGTCACCCTGCCCGACAAGACCACCTTTGCCGCGACGGTGGTAGGCGCGGATGCTTCCAACGACTTGGCCGTGCTCAAGATCGAAGCAGATCCGGCCCAACTCAACCCCGTCCCCCTGGGCACATCAAGCAACCTACAGGTGGGGCAGTTTGTCGTCGCCATCGGCAACCCTTTTGGCTTTGAGCGCACTCTGACGGTGGGCGTCATCAGTGCCCTGGGCCGCGTCATTGAAAGTCCGGACCAAAGCTTCATCGGTGAGATCATCCAGACCGATGCGGCCATCAACCCCGGCAATTCGGGCGGTCCCCTGCTGGATCTGGCAGGGCAGGTCATCGGCGTCAACACGGCCATCTTTAGCCCCAGCCGGGCCTCGGCAGGCATCGGCTTTGCCATCCCCGCCGACACGGTCCGGCGCGTCGTCCCGGCCCTCATTGAGCAGGGGTACTACCCTCACCCCTGGCTGGGCATCCGCTACATCTGGAACCTGACGCCGGAGCGGGCCAA